>JARLIH010000017.1 GCA_031291845.1 Isosphaeraceae bacterium
CGCGGCTGATCGTGACCTTTCCCTCCTCGAGCGGCTGCCGCAAGACTTCGAGCGTCTTGCGATTGAATTCGGGAAGCTCATCGAGGAAGAGGACACCCTTGTGGGCCAGCGAAATCTCGCCCGGCGTCGGGGTGCTGGAGCCGCCGACGAGGCCCGCGTCGCTCACGGAGTGGTGGGGCGAGCGGAACGGTCGCGTTGCCATCAGGGGCTGCCCGGCCCGCAGCAGGCCCATTGCGCTATAGATACGGGTGGTTTCCAGGCTCTCGGGCGGAGTGAGTGGCGGCATGATGGTCGGTAGGCGTTTTGCCAGCAGCGTTTTGCCCGTGCCCGGGGGCCCGATCATCAGGACGTTGTGACCGCCGCTGGCCGCAATCAGCAGGGCCCGCTTGGCATAGTCCCGCCCTTTCACGTCGACGAAGTCGTCCTCGTAGTGAGCCATGCGCTGAAAGACGTCCTCGATGTCGACCGCCTTCGCGTCCACATCGAGCTGCCCGGACAGGAACCCCACGGCTTCCGCGAGGCTGCCGATCGGGTAGACCGGGATTCCTTCAACCACGGCAGCCTCGGCCGCGTTGGCGGCGGGCACGAGGAGGCCGTCGCGCTGCTCGGCCGCGGCCGCCAGCGCCATGGCGAGCACGCCCTTGATGGGCCGGGTCTCGCCGGTGAGGGCCAACTCTCCGGCGACGGAGAAGTTCCCCTTGCGCTCGCTCGTGAACTGGCCGCTGCCGAGCAGCAAGCCCAGCGCGATGGGCAGGTCGAGGCCCCCCGCGTCTTTTTTCAGGTCGGCGGGCGCGAGGTTGATCACAATCCGGTCGCTCGGCCGGTGATAGCCCGAATTCACCAGGGCCCGTTCGACCCGGTGCGTGCTCTCCTTCACCGCAGCCTCGGCCAGGCCTACCAGAAACGTCTTGGGCATTGAGGCCGGCGAGACGTCGACCTCCACCTCGACCGGCGCCGCATCGATCCCGACCAAGGTGTACGACGAGAGCTTCGCGAGCATGGGAAGAAGCCGCCGGTGCCGAACGGCCACGCCCGGCCCCGGGCCGCGCGCTGGACCGCTCGACATCAGTCTACCATGCGCGCAAAGGCCGATCATCCCAGCGATGGGAAAAACGGGCTGTTATGGCGCTGCTCGACCGCGAAACCGGCCGGCTCGTTCCGCTGTTGACGGAACGCCCGGCTCCCCCCCGTGACCAGGAGCGAGCTCTACGCCCGCAAGTGTACCGTACCTTCGCTTCGGCGGTGACCGTCGAGCCCGACTCGAAAAACCGCGTTTGAGCTCGCAACGCAGGACCCGCCGAGCGTTCCGGGGGTGCGCCGGAAGTCTAACGCTCGCATGCGATGAACCGTTACGGGAGCGCGACCGGCGACGAAACAGCCAACATCGATTTTTCACCAGCGCTCAGTAGGCCGCAAGGAAGGCAACGAGGCGCACGGATCCTCGACCCCGCCTGTACTACAGCGCTCGATTCGAGAATACCGAAGGTGGGACTTGAACCCACACCCTCTTGCGAGGACCGGATTTTGAGTCCGGCGCGTCTGCCATTCCGCCACTTCGGCAAGCGTTCTCGGACAAGGGGTTTCGTTGATTTCGCCCGACGTCGTTCCGTGCGGGTGATCAACATGCACCGGGTGCGCCGGTCGTTAGCCCCTCGTGAGACGTTCTCAGGATACTGAACGAGGTGAGTGGGAGCAAGACTTCCACGGCCCGTACGGCGGCTTCCCAATCGCCCGGCCCCTCATTTCGATGTGGGCGCTGCCATCAGTCCGCCTCATCGCGTCGGCATCTTGTGTCTGAGGAACTCCTCGGCGCTCCGGAGATCGGCGCCGCGGAATCGGTCGAGGTCGTCGCAGGGATCGAATTTCTCGCGGAGCGCCGCTCGATCGGGTCTCTCGACGAGCCATCGTTCGCTCCGCGCCGACGCGCGCTCGATGTGCCTGGCAGGGCGGTCGAGCCGTAGACCGTCGAAGATCTCCTTAACCCGCAACTGGTCCCGTGCCGAAAAAGTCTCGTGTAGTCGACAAAAGATCAGGTGGCGATATCGTCCGGTCGCGAGCTGGATCTCACAAAGTCGTACGGCACTCGTGCCGAGCAGGGGAGGGCAGCACCATGTCTGTGCCGAAAGCCGCGATGCTTGAGCTGCGAACCGCGGCGGACCTTATTGCCGCTGTGGAGTCATGGCGGCCGCGAGTCGAGGTGAGACCGTCGGTGGCAACGGAGCTTCGGCGCGACGGCATACGTGTGAATCTTTGTTTCAGGGGAGTGCAAAGCGGCGTGGTGTTCGCACTCGGCGGAACGGGTAAAGTTGAATCGGTACACGCAACGCTCGACCGTCTGTTTGACGTTCTGTCATGGCGAGTGATGCGCTCCCCCGACGCGGGCTGATCGGGGGGCAGCCCCCGTTGACGTTACGCGACGGATTTCGGGGCGCATGGATCGTTCGACCGACCCGAGCGGCCTCCCGAACTGCCGGAAGATGGATCTCAACGGTATCGTCAACGTTCCGGGCATAACCGCCGGCCTTCGTGATCGCGACCGCCAATCCTCTCCCGCTGCACGCCGCTCCGGTGACCAGGGAAGTCCAAGTACGCGAATCTCTTCGCGAGTGAGTGCACCGGCGCAGGCTCGCCGGACGTACTCCGCGTCATGAGCTCGGGCCAAGTCGTCGTCACTCGTAGCGGCAGGGACGAACAGACTGTCGTCGTCAACGAGTCCCTCTTCGGTCACCCGCTGACGCAATAATGCGTACTTTGCCATTGGAAACGTGTGCCAGGCCGGCAGCGGAATCACGAACTGGTCGCTGAAGAACGCCTTCACGTTTCTCTTCCCTCAGCCCGCCTGATCAGCAAGGCCTGGCCAACCGTTCGGCAAGGACCGCGCGAGCGACGTCACTCCATCGGTCGAACGAACGGTACGCCTCGCCCCGTCGCGCGAGCTCCGTCGCCAGCAGACCGCGGGCAAAACGCAGACAAGGATCGACCAGCAGAGCGGGTTCCAGGTCGGGAAGGCCGTCGCCGGCAAAGGCGACGGTCCCGCCTCCTTTCAACTCGGACCGGACGATTGCACCTTTGTCGATGCCGATTTGCCGCGACAAGAACGGGGAGTGTTCGGGCAACTCCATGATTAGCCGGTCACCCTCGATCCGCCCGGGGTTCGCGTGAACGTCGAGCGAGACACCGGCCTCCCCGAGCAGGAACCGGATGTACCAATCGCATCCGGCCGACGCGACGACAACCCGCCAGCCCGCCGCTCGCAGAGCGTCGATCTCGGCCCGAAGGTTCGGTTCAAGCCCCATCCTACGGGCGATGCCGATGAGGGCCGGAGGGCCCCCTTCGGCGGCCTTGAAGATCTCGCGGAGCGCTTCAAAGTGCGTGAGCCGACCGCTGTTGTACTCGGCCCAGAAATCGGGAGTGTGGGGCGGCAATAACTGGTCTCTCGCGAGCTGGAAAAAATCGTGACGGGTCAAGGTTCCGTCAAAGTCTGTAACAAGGACACGTTGAGTGGTTGATAGATTCAAGTTTATACCTAAGTTGAGAGGGGATAAACAGGGTTGCCGGGTTCTTGCTCGCGTCGTCAGACCTTGGTCCATGTTATTCCGTACGAACTGGTCCGCCCAGGCGAGGTGCTTGACTCGCCTGGAGGGAGCCGTCACAGTTAAGTTCGATCGATCGAACAATCCATGTCGATCGCAAGGGAATCGTGAACCTTCTGGAATGTTCCAAGGAGAGCTTCGATGCCACGATTCTGGGTGTGGATCAGTGCGTCGCTCTTGCTGGTTCTCAGCGTGGGTTGCGACGAGCTCGATTCCAAACCGAACGCGAAACAACAAACGCCGGACGTCGGCCAGAAGTCGGTCGATCACATGCGAGGGATGAGCGGCGTCGCGCCTCCCGAGGGATTGCAATAGACTTGACCACCGAGCCAAGACCGAACGAGTCCCGCGCGAACGAAGGCCGATGCGGATGTTGGACTTGGGCGTTCGCGAAAACGAGCCGTTGCGACCGCTCGTCACGCGTCGCTGTTTTCACGGAGCAGGGAATGAGGCGGATCGCGAGGGCGGTTTGTCGGTTCGGTGGATTGGCTGTCTGTCTCGGCGCCGGCTCGGCGAGTGCCGCGGCGCCGACGTATCATCGAGACGTTGCACCCATCCTGCAGAAACACTGCCAGGACTGTCACCGCCCTGGGCAGGTCGCGCCGTTCGCGCTCTTAACGTTTGAGCAGGCGAGCAAGCGAGCCCACGATATCGTGAGAGTCACGGCTGAGGGCCGGATGCCGCCGTGGCACGCGTCGGTTGAGGGGAGCGTTCGGTTCCGCGACGCGCGAGTTCTTCCGGCAGGGGCCGCGGCGGTGCTGTCGAGTTGGGTCGAGGGGGGCGTGCTGGAGGGGGACCCCGGCGACGCTCCTGCGCCGCGGAACTTCGGGTCGGAATGGGGGCTGGGCGCACCGGACCTGGTGTTGCGGTCGGGGGAAATGTACCAGGTGCCGGCGGAGGGGCCGGATGAGACGCGGGTCTTTGTCATACCGACGGGACTCACGGAAGGGCGTTGGGTCCAGGGCATTGACTTTCGGCCGACAGCCCCGAAAGTCGTGCACCACGTGCTCGCCGCGTTTGATACATCGGGCCGCGCGCGGCAACTCGACGCGCGCGACCCGATGCCGGGCTATCGGACTGCGGGTGGTTACGGCTTTTGGCCGGCGGGCGAAATGGACGGATGGGCGCCGGGCAAGGCGCCCCATCGCTTGCCCGACGGCGTTGCGCGTTACTTGCCGGCGGGATCGGATCTGCTCGTCCAGGTGCACTATCATAAGAGCGGCAAGGTCGAGGCGGACGCGACGGCGGTAGGGCTTTACTTCGCACGCGCTCCGGTGGACAAGCAGTTGCACGCGACGGGCGTGTTTCCGCCGGTCAAGAATTTGCTACCGTTGCGCTGGAACTTGCGAATTCCGGCCGGCGCCGCGGACCACGAGGTTACGGGTGAGGACGTGATCCGGCAAGACATTCATATTGTCGCGGTGATTCCCCACATGCATTGGCTCGGCAAAGACTTTCTGCTGAACGCCGAGAGGCCCGACGGCAGCGCAACGACACTGGTCAAGATTGACCGATGGGACTTCAACTGGCAGGAAACGTATGACCTCGCGGAGCCGCTCGCGCTATCGAAGGGGACGACGTTGCGGATGCGCGCACATTTCGACAATTCACCAGCGAACGCCGTCAACCCTTCGCGCCCGCCGGTGGAAGTGCGTTGGGGCGAGCAGACCACCGATGAGATGTGCATTGCTTTCCTTCATTTCACTCGCGATGACGAGCATCTCGCGGGACGCCCTCCGGCTCGGTTCCGGCAACCCAAAGAAGATTCTGGGCGCTAGAACCGCAATTTGACTTGCCGCACCCGCCGTAGCGTACGCGGGCTGCTGCCCCGGGGGCCCCAGCGCAGCACTCCCCGCCGTCACCTCGCCCGTCCCCAACGACATCCGCGTGGTCGCGCGACGCGAGAGATCTGCGCTGTCGTTACGAGAACAGACGTCGGCGCCGCTGGTGAACAAAGACCGGCAGCGCCGACGCGTTCAGCCCTGTTGGCGCTCTCAGTAAGCGTCCGAACTGAGAACCTCGCCGCCGTTGCGCGTTATTAGCCCGCGAAGGATCTGTTCGGAGATCGATGTCTTCAAGAACCGGACCGAGCCGTCGGCGAAGAGCGCGTTGAACCCACCAGGGTGGTGGCTGCCCATGGCAGGCAACGGGAGGGTTTTGCCGTAGGGCTGGTCCTCGGGTTTGGTCCAAGGCACGGCGCTCGTCGTTTCGACAACCGCAAGCGTGTTCGATGTGCCGTCGGTGACCGTTGCGAGCTTCGTCGCCTCGTCCTCCTCGAAGAGCGTGCCGGGTCCAACGAAGACCTGGTAGGTCGTCGTGCCGGGACTGCTCACGGGATCGCTCGGGCAGCGGTACACCACGGGCATCTGGGCCATGAGGGCACTGTTGTGGGGGCTGTCCCATGGTTCGTCGAGGTGGAACTGGTTATAGAGGTCGCCGCGTTCGATGTAGGGAAGGATGGCGACGCGCCAGCTCAGGAGCGGCTTACCGTCCTTGTCGGTGATTGCGGCCGGTGGGAATGAGGAGTTCGCGCTCTCGTAGTTGTGGAGAGCGAGGCCGATCTGCTTCAGGTTGTTCACGCATTGCGATCGCCGTGCGGCCTCCCGCGCGGCCTGAACGGCCGGAAGCAAGAGCGCGAGCAGCACAGCGGCAACGACCAGGGTGCAACCGATCGTGCCGAGAACGATGCCCGCGACTGCCATGCCATGCCCTTTGACACGGCCCTGGCTGGCCTTGATGTCGCTCAGCCCCAGGATGCCCAGGATGATGGCCGGGATGCCCGTGAACGCACAGCAGATGAACGAGCTCAGCCCCAGGACAAGGCCGGCAATGGCCTTTCCGCTGGTGCGATCCTCGCCGGCAGGCGGAAAGTCCACGCCATCGGTCATGGGGTACGGCTTGTCGGGCACCTGGCCGGCAGGGGGGACGATCAAATCGCGGCCGCAGTCGGGGCAGCGCGCCCGCCGTCCCGCGTTCTCGTCGCCGGTCTGGAATTGCTTGCCGCATTCACAAGAAACAATGATGGCCACGATTGGTGTCTCCGCAAGTGCCCGGACCCGGGGCCGCCCGTCGGGTGGATGTGAGGTTGACGGTGACGTCGGAGAACGATGGTATTCGGGGTTGGCGCCCGCTTCAAGGATTTTCCCGTAGGGCCGCGCGGCGCTGTTCGAGCGCGGCGATGAAGTCTACATGCTCGGGACTTGCAAGTCCGCGCTGTAATGTAGCGACGAGCGCGGCACGGTCGCCTGAGGCAAGGGCTGCGGCGTCGAGCCACAAGCCAGGAAAGGCGCGTGAGCGCCATACTCCATCGCTGTCGTGGAGGGCGTGCTCGAGCCGCGCCCCGCGTCGTTCGAATGCCAAGAGCGAGCGCTCGCGGAGGTCATAAACGACGTATTCACGGACCCCCGCGCGCTCGTAGTCGCGAAGCTTGCCATTCAGGTCGATCGAGCGGCTGCTGAGAGCGACTTCGACGAGTAGCTCCGGGGCGCCGAAAGTGAAGTTTGCCTCCCCCTCGCCATCGCGGGATTGTCCGCCATAATCATTCCTGATCAGGAGAGCCGAGTCGGGCTGCGGTTCGCTTTTCACGCCGAGAATGGTCGTCGCATTGTTCTGTGACGTCGTTCCGGGTGTGGCCGCGCTGTAAAGGAAAAGACAGCCGCTCAGTTCAGCATCGTTCCGGGCATGGTGTAGACCCAGGGGCGAGGGCATAAGGTGGACCATCCCTTCGACGAGCTCGGCCCGGAACCCGGGGGGCAACTTGGCATAACGCTCATGAAACGTCTTCTGGTCCATCCGCTCCCCGTTCTCCAGCCAAGGGAAGCCCTCGGAGTCACAAGGGGGCGGCACTTCATGTGCACGGAGGCCTGTTTCCTCCGGAGCTGCCGGCTTGTCGACCGCCGCCATGGTCCAGCCTCCTCGACGTGCGATCTGTGGCGTTAGTTCAGCCACTGAGTTTGCCTTTGATAAACTCGAGCGCTCGTTCCAGCGCCGAAGGGACGTGCTCGGGGTCCTTGCCGCCGGCCTGGGCAAGGTCGGGCCGGCCTCCGCCTCCGCCGCCCACGACGGGGGCGACTTCTTTGAGCCACTGTCCCGCGTGCAGCCCTTGCGCGATCAGGTCGGGAGTGAGGCCCGCGGCGAGGTGGACCTTGCCGTCGGCCACGGTGGCCAGAAGGACGGCCAGCTTCGTCCCTGACTTCCTGCGCAGGACGTCGATCAACTGGCGCAGCTCGTCCGGCGTCGACCCTTCCAATGCGTGGGTCACGACGCTCGCCTCGCCCACGGTCGCGGCGGCAGCGAGCAGGTCGTCGGCCGAGACCTTGGGTGCGTCGACGGTCTTCCGCTGGGCGGCCTGCTTTTTGAGCGCCCGCACCTCTTCGAGCAGCGATGTGACGCGTTCGGGCGCAAGCGAAGGGGGGACTTTCAGGAGAGACGCGACCTCGTTCAGCGTCTCTTCCTCCTGCCGGATGTAATCGAGCGCGGCTTGCCCGGTCAACGCCGTGACGCGGCGAGTGCCGGCGGAGACCGACTCCTCTCCGACGATCTTGAACAGGCCGACCTGGCCGACGTTGTCGAGGTGCGTGCCGCCGCACAACTCGCGCGAAAACTCACCCATCGTGACGACGCGGACGTTTTCCGGGTACTTCTCCCCGAACAGGGCCATCGCCCCCAGCGTCTTCGCCTTTTCGATCGGCATCGTCGTCCAACGAATCGGCTCGCCGCGCAGGACTCGCTCGTTGACCGTCGCCTCGATCGCCCGCAAGCGTTCCCGCCCTACCGCTTCAGGATTCGAGAAGTCGAAGCGCAACCGGTCCGGCTCGACCTTGCTGCCGGCCTGTTGCGCGTGCTTTCCCAGGTGGATATGGAGGGCGTGATGCAGGACGTGCGTCGCCGAGTGGGCCCGCCGAATCGCATCGCGGCGAGGGGCATCGACCGCGGTTTGCACCGTGTCGTTGACGGTGGCCATTCCTTCGGTGACGTGGCCTACGTGGAGCGTGAAATCGTTCTCTTTCTTCGTGTCGTGAACGTGGAACACGAACCGATCCCCCCGGATCAGCCCCGTATCGCCCACCTGGCCCCCCGACTCGCCGTAGAAGGGGGTGCGATCGAGCACGAGGACGATGAGCGACTCGCCGTTGGGCGTCGCGGAGTCGGCCAGTTTTCCCTGCTCGAGGATGCCGATTACCCGTCCGTCCGCTTCGGTCGTTTCGTAGCCGAGGAATTCCGTGCCGTGGTGGTATTCGCGCTTGAGCGTATCCAGCGGGCCGCTCGTAAAGACGGCCGCCGCCTCGGTCGTGCCGCGCGAGACCTGGGAGTGTTCGTCCTGCGCCTTTCGGAATCCCGCGCGATCGATCCGCAGGTTATGGTCGACGGCGAGGCTTTCGGTGACCTCGACAGGGATTCCGTACGTCTGATGCAAGTCGAACGCCGTCTTGCCGTCGACCGTGTCGGAGCCGGCAGCTTTGGTTCTGCGAAATGTGTCGTTCAGCAGGCTCAGCCCGTTTTCCAGGTTCTTGAGGAAGCGGTCTTCTTCCTCGCGCACGACGGACTGCACGCGGGGTACGCTGTCCCGGAGCTCAGGGTACGGCTTTGCCATCGCCTCGGCGACGACCGGTACCACGTGGCTGAGGAACGGTTCGCGCCGCCCCATCTGGTAGGCGTCCGGCACAGCGCGGCGGAGCAGTCTGCGGATCACGTAGCCCTGTTTTTCGTTCGAAGGTCGCACGTTCTCGTGGATGCAGAACGTGAGTGCCCGCGAGTGGTCGGCCATACGGCGGATGCGTACGCCGTCGGGGAGGTTGCGGTCGTAGGCCACGCCAAGTTGCTCGGCCACGGCCGCGACGATAGGGAGGAAGATGTCCGTCTCGAAAACCGTGGACACTCCTTGCAGGCACGCCGCGCCGCGCTCCAGGCCCATGCCGGTGTCGATGTTCTTCTTGGGCAACGGCTCCAACTGACCTGGTCCCACCCGATTGAACTGCGTGAAGACGAGGTTCCAGATCTCGACTTCCTTGGGGCCGTTCCCGTGGAAGAAGATCTCGGAGCAGGGGCCGCAGACGCCGTTCGGGCCGTGCGACGGCGCACCGGCGGGCCAGAAATTGTCGTCTTCGCCCATCCGGGTGATCCGGTCGGCCGGGACCTTGATCTCTTGGTTCCAGATGTTGAACGCCTCGTCGTCGTCGAGGTAAACCGTGATCGTCAGGCGGCCGGGGTCGATGCCGAGCCACCTCTTGTCGGTGAGGAACTCCCAGGCCCAGTGGATCGCCTCGCGCTTGAAGTAATCGCCGAAGCTGAAGTTGCCGAGCATCTCGAAGAACGTCTCGTGAAAGGCGGTCTTCCCGACGTTTTCGATATCCCCCGTGCGCAGGCACTTCTGGCAGGTGGTCGCACGCGCGAAGCTCGGATCGCCCAGCCCCATGAACTCGCGCTTGAACTGGTTCATCCCGGCGGGGGTGAACAGCACCGTGGGGTCGTCCTTGGGAACGAGCAGGTCGCTCGGCTTGCGGACACAGCCCTTGCCTTCGAAGAACGTGAGGTACTTTTCGCGAAGTTCGTCGGTAGTCATAAGCTCGTGTATGGGCGAGAGAGTTGGCTCGGCGGATAGTCGCTTGTCGCGGTGAGAAGCGCGCCCCGAAACATGTGCACGGCGTTCGCGCCGTGCCACGGGCGCCCGCGGGTGCAGAATGAACGCATTGTCGCGGCCGAACGGGCCACGACCCGCGCGAGGCCCGCCTTGATCAAGAGTACCATTCTAGCAGAATCTCGCGAGTCGCAACCGCCCGCTTCCGGGTCATGGGACGGTGACCTCGCCGAGGTCGGTACGAAGCATCACGGCGTCCTTGATCTCGGCGGCGATGCGAGCGAATTCGCGCGGGTTGCGAACGCGTTGGGTGCCGATCTGGGTGATGACCTGGCCCTTCTTGAGCCCAGCCTTCTCGGCGGGTGAGTCCGGCTCGACCTCGACCACCACGACACCGCCGAGTGACATCGCGTTCAAAATGGGATCGCCGAACTGGCCGGCGATGTTGGGGTGTCGACTCGTGTAGTCGACCCGGAGGCCGCGCCATGCCGCGGGGACGTTCGTCGCAATCACCTCGCTCGGTGGCAAGATCGGGTACTTCGCCAGTTCGACGGTCTTTTCCAGCAATTCGCTCTGGCGATCGACCTTAATCTTGACCGACGCCCCCGCGGAGAGAGCGTTGATGGCGAGCAGCAGGCTATCGCGGTCGGTCACCGGCTTGCCGTTCACGGCGACGACGACGTCGTCGGTCTGAATTCCCCCCTCGGCGGCCGGCGTTCCCGGGCGCGCGGAGGCGACGCGGCTCGTTCCTTGTTCGTCGAGGTTGATCCCGAGGAAGCCATATTCGACTTCTTTCCCCTCGCGGAGGGTTTCCACTGCGCGGCGGCCGATTGCGTCGAGCGGGATGGCATAACCGGCTTGGGCGTCGAACCCGTTGACGCTGGCGGCCGCGGTGGTGACGCCGACGAGCTCGCCCCTCAGGTTGATCACCGCTCCCCCTCCCATTCCGAGGTTGAGTTTGGCGTCAAGCTGGAGGAGCGTCGGGTAGTAACGGAGCGTGTTCCTGTTCGGATCCTCCGGATCGTCGGCCAGTCGGCGGGAAATGTTCGACAGGATTCCCCAGCTGGCCGAGGCGCGACCGTCGTGCGCGGCGGCGTTGAAAGGGTTGCCGAGCGCCAGGAGGAAGCTCCCTTTGCGCAGCTTGGTGGCGTCGCCGAGGGCCATCGGCTGGAGCTTCGGCGGAGCGATGTCCGGTAAGTCGCGCGGGACGATCACGGCGAGGTCGCTGCGCGGGTCGGCCGCGATCACCTCCGCTTCGAAAACCTGCCGGTCCACGGCTCGCACCACCAGCCGGCGGGCAGCCCGGACAACATGGAAGGCCGTGAGGATCTCCCCCTTCTTGCCGATAACGACCCCGGAGCCGTAGTCGAAGGAGACCCAGTCGGCCCCGGCCCCCCCTGGCTTCCCGGCGGGAATCGCCCGGGGGTCGTTCGTGGAAGGTTCTGGGTTGCGTCCTCGCACCGCGGTGGTCTTGCCGCCGTCCGATTTCTCGCGCGCAATCGCGACGACGGAGGGCTCGGCCCTCTCGATCGCCTCGGTGAGCGCTGACTCGAGCGCCAAGACAGCCGCGGGAGGCGACGCCGGCGCATGGCCCGGCGGGTCGGCCCACGCCGCCAGCGCGCAGAGCCATGGAATCAGGGTCGGCATGGGTCCACCTCAACCTCTCGCCCCAGCGCAGGTCCAGGGATGAGATGCCGCTCGCACCTCACCTCCATCTTTTCCGGTTCGCCTCGCCGGGGCAACCTGAGAATACTCGGAGTCGCTCGGTGCGGCCAGGGTGTCGGGGCGGGCGTCGCGCACGGCCCGGAACGCGAATCACGGGCCTCGTACGATTTTCTCGGACATCCGGGTTCGTTACGACGCTCAAACTACGGAAGGCTCAGCCCCGCTCGCGTCGAATGGTGCCAGGGGTGGTCCCGTAGCGCTCAGGGAGCCGCCTGTGACCCTCAAGCCTCGCCTCGTGCTTCCCACGGTGCTTTTCTCCGGCCTGATCGCAATCGCGGTGAGTGCCCAGCCTCCTGCGCCCGGAGGCCGCGAGGGCCGGTTCGCGGCCGGTCCGCCCGTCCACCCCGTCGTGCAAGCGCTTGATGCCGATGGCGACGGGGAAATCTCGGCCAAGGAAATTGACAACGCACCCGCTGCGCTGCGGACGCTCGACAAGGGCAAGAACGGCAAACTGAGCGGGGATGAGATCCGCCCGGCGTTCGGTCGCTCCGGCGGGCGGGAAGGCCGAGCGCCTGATCCGGCCGAGCTCGTCACCCGCATGATGGCCTTCGACAAAGACGGTGACGGCAAGCTCAGCCAGGCCGAACTGCCGGAACGGATGAAGGCACTGGTTGAAACGGCGGACGTCAACAAGGACGGGTTCATCGACAAGGAGGAGCTGACCAAGCTGGCCGTCGAGCAGTCGCGGACTGCGCGGGAAGACCGCCCGGGGCGTCGGGGCGATGCAGCGCCTCCAGGTCCGGGAACTGAGCGCTAGCAGCCCCGTGGCCGGCCCGAGCCGCCGATCACTACGTTCGCTATTGACCCGCCGCGAATGATTGCCTGAGTCACAAAATGCGCTGGCGTGTACGCTCGTCTTCCGAGGACTACCGGATCTCCAACATGCCGCGATACCACGTCTTGATGGCGTTCGCTCTCGGGGCGCTCTGCCTGGTTGCTTGGCCGCCGGACGGCCGCGCGGCGGAAAACTACGCGTTCTTCCACGAGAACGTGATGGGAACGTCGTTGGAGCTCAAGGTTCGGGCTGACTCCGCCGACGCGGCCCGCTGGGCCGAAGCGCGGGTCCTCGGCGACATTGACCGCCTATCCGCTGTATTCAGCGGATACGACGCGGCGAGCGAGCTCAGCCGCTGGCAAGGGGGGCCGAAGCGTCCGGCAAAAGTGTCGCCAGAGCTGTTCGAGGTCCTGGGCGCGAGCGATCACTGGCGCAATGTCAGCCGAGGTGCCTTCGACCCACGCGTCGAGGCACTGTCACAACTCTGGTCGCGTTGTGCGCAGGAAGACCGTCTGCCGGGGAACGAGGAGCTGCTCCGGGTCAAGTCGTTGATGGAACAGGATGCCTGGCGCCTGGGGCCGGAGGTGCAGACGGCCGAACGCCTTTCGGACTGCCCCGTGAGCCTGAACGGAATTGCTAAGGGTTACATCGTCGAGCACGCCTGCAAGGTTGCGCTTGACGCCGCACGCGGCGTACGCGGACTCATGCTGAACGTGGGTGGAGATCTCCACGTGGCCGGAGATCTCGTGCAAAAAGTCGGCGTCGTGAATCCCTGGGCGGACTCGGAGACGTCCGACCCCGTGTCGTCGATCCAGGTCCGCGATCGTTCCGTGTCGACGAGCGGGCGGTCCCAACGCGGGTTTTCGATCGGGGGCCGCTGGTACTCGCACGTGTTCGATCCCCGTACGGCAACGCCGGTCGAGCGCACCGTGAGCGCGACCGTCATCGCTCCGACCGGTGTTATGGCCGACGCGCTCGCCAAAATCTTCAGCGTGCTGCCGGTCGACGAGAGTCTCTCTCTGGCGAGGTCGCTGCCGGATGTCGAGTGCCTGATCGCCACGGGCGACGGTCGCGTCGTCCGCAGCCCCCGCTGGGACCGTTACGAGTCCCGGCCGCTCCTGGCTCTCGCCGACGAGAAAGCTGCGGGGGCTGCGCCCGCGAACGGCGGCTCGGCCGAGGGCTATGAGCTCGTAATCTCGTTCGAGATCAACCAACCCGATGCCCAAGGGGGACGTTATCGCCGGCCTTACGTCGCGATTTGGGTTGAGGACAAAGACGGGTTCCCTGTGCGGAACTTGACGCTCTGGGTGTCGCAGGGGGGACCGGGACCGTTCCAGTGGCTGCCGGACCTGAAGCGCTGGTACCGCAGTGACCAGGTCCGCAAGCTCGTAGACAAACGAGAGATGGTTTTCACGATCTCCCGGCCGACCCGCCCGGCGGGCAAATACACGGTGACCTGGGACGGTAAGGACGACAACGGCAAGCCCGTCGCAAGTGGGGACTACACCCTCTATATCGAAGCGGCGCGGGAGCACGGGACGTATCAGAGTATTCGTAGGCCGATCGCCCTGGCCGAGAAACCGTTCGCCGAGGAACTCAAGGGTAATGTCGAGATCAAATCCGCAGCGCTCGAGTATCGCCGCAAAAGTCAGACAAAATAGCCCGGTGGACGGCCTCGCCCAGAACCCCCATCCCTCGCCCCGTCGTCGATTCCGCGTTCGGCTCGCCGCACTGATGCGCTGGCTGCATATTTACCTGTCGATGTTCAGTCTCGCGGCGATCCTGTTTTTCAGCGTGACGGGTATCACGCTCAACCATCCGCGTTGGTTCTATTCGGGAGCAGGGAGCCGAACCGACAGCGAGGGGCAGGTGGAGCGCAAGTGGCTCCGCCGCGTAACGTCCGAAGAAGTGACGGAGCCCGAACGAAGCGTCGATAAACTCCAGGTCGTCGAGCAGTTGCGCAAGTCGCACCGCATCCAGGGCGCCCTTGCCGAGTTCCGGGTGGACGATGGGGAGTGCATGGTGACCTTCAAGGGGCCGGGCTACGCCGCCGACGCCTTCATCGACCGCGAGACGGGGAAGTACCGGCTCTCCGAGACGTACCACGGTTTGGTCGCGGTCCTGAACGACCTGCACAAGGGGCGCGACACCGGTCCGGTCTGGTCGGTGCTCATCGACGTCTCGGCCGCCTTGATGGCGTTGGTGTCGGTCACCGGCTTGGTTCTGCTCTTCTACCTCAAGCTGCGCCGCCTGCCGGGTCTGGTTGTGGCGGGACTGGGCGCGGCCGTCGTCGTGGCGTTGGCCGTGTTCTGTGCGCCGTGAGCCGTTGCCGATCATGAGCCGGCGGAGGACGTGTCGGTGACAAACCGGCCTTGACGCCGCGGCGTCGGCCGCTAAGATGGTCGTTTCGCCACGGGTAGGGCGCCAGTCCAACTTGAAACATTGAAGTGTCAGGTAGTTACCGTTCATGAACTGTTACCAGGCCAAGACGGGGGAGCTCGCCAAGCACTGGTACGTCATCGACGCGACCGACCAAGTCGTCGGGCGGCTCGCCGCTCAGATCGCGCCGATCTTGATGGGCAAACACCGCCCGACGTACACCCCGCACATCGACACCGGTGATTACGTTATCGTGACGAACGTCGATAAGGTGGTCTTCACCGGCAACAAGTGGCAGCAGAAGTTTTACCAGCGTTACACCGGCCACCCGGGCGGGCAGATCGACGAGCAGGCGTGGAAGCTTTTTCAACGCCGCCCGGAGCGTATCCTGCAACTGGCCGTCCAGCGCATGATGCCGAAGAACAAGATCGGCCGGCACATGCTGGGCAAGCTGAAGCTGTACGTGGGCACTCAGCATCCACACCAGGCTCAATCGCCGATTCCGTTGGAACCGCTCTCGGGCCGCCCCGTGCCCGCGGGTGCCATTTACGTTCCGGAGCCCAAGCCGAAAGCCCCTCGCGCTGCGGTGGCGCCCGGAGGCCAGTCCGAGACCCCGGTCGAGCCTGCCGCCGAGCCGGAGACGACCCCAGAAACGCCATCGGCCGCCGAATAATGGTCGGCGGTCTCGCCTTTCGCACTGTTGACGGATCTTCGCCAACCGGCCCCTTGCGGGACCGGGCATCCTGAGGACTGACAGAACGATGGCCGCGACGGCTCAGCAATCGTATATCTGGGGCACCGGCCGCCGCAAGACAGCGGTTGCCCGGGTCCGCATTCGTGAAGGGACCGGCAAGTTCCTGGTCAATGACCTGGAAGTCGACTCCTACTTCGAGATCGAGATCCAACGCAACGACGTGCGTGCGCCCCTGCAGGCCACCGAGATGGCCGGCCGCATCGACGTCTTCGTCAACGTCCGCGGCAGCGGCAAGCACAGCCAGTCTGGTGCGGTGGCGCTCGGTATCGCCCGAGCGCTTCGTGAGCTCCGCCCCGACCTCGAGCATGCTCTGCGCGACGGTGGTTTTCTGACGCGCGACTCCCGCATGGTCGAGCGGAAGAAATACGGGCACAAGAAGGCCCGGAAGAGCTTCCAGTTCTCGAAACGCTAAGCGCTCTGGCGCCAGCGGACCTCACCGAATTCCCAAGACGACCGAGGCGATCCGCCTCGGTCGTCGTCTTGGTGGGTCGCTCGGCTTTGGAACACAACTGCGTTTAGCAGCCGACGTCGTCGAGCAGTTGCCCGAGGTACTGCTCGATGGCGTACGCCGTCCGCAGATAGGTCTCACGATCGGAGCCGACGGGATCGGCGACATCGCCTCCTTCAGGATGAAGGAGCCGCGCACGCGGCGCGCACTCGGGAGCCTGGTCGAGGAGCGCTTCGAGGTGGTCGTTGGTCATCGCTACGATCAAATCGGCGTGGCGGATCAGGTCGCGCGTGATCGGCCGGCTCGTGTGCTGCTGAAGACTGCCGCCGCGAGCGCGTACGACGTCGATCGCGTGTGCCGCGGCGGGCATCCCGTGTTGGGCGGCGACTCCGGCCGACAAGACGACGTAACCTTTCTCTTCGAGCTGCTCCGTCGTGCAGCCCAGGCGCCTTGCCAGTAGCGCCTTGCAGAGCGCTTCGGCCATCGGGCTCCGGCACGTGTTGCCCGTGCATACGAAGAGAAGGATCGTTCCGGCCATGCGCGTGAGGGTCGCGACGTCGACCGCGCCCGGACGGACGACGGTCCACCGCTCCGACTCCACCCGGACGATCGTCGAAACCTGTCCCAGCCGAGTCGGGCCTGCGTCAACGATCATGCTCAGGCCTTCTTGGCCGGCCAGCCCTCCGGCCGTCGTCGCCGCATCTCCTCCCGTGCCGACCGACTTGGAGATCACGAGTGGGGCCGGCAGCAGGCGCAGGACCTCGCGAACGAAGGGCTGCGCGGGCACTCGTAGGGCGACGTAGTCGCCAGGGACGACGAGCGGTCGGACGTCGTCCGGGAGGCAGCGTGCCAGGCTTTGCTCGTGGTGGTTCGGAAACAGCAGTGTGACGGGCCCCGGCCACGCACGGCGGGCCAGGCGCCGCCCAAGAGTGGACAAGTCCGGTACCCAGTCCGTGACCTCGTCGGAACCCCGCAGGAGCAACGTCAACAGGCGCGCCGGATCGAGCCCCTTGAGCCGGCGCAGGCGCGAGACGGCATCTGAGTTCAGGGCGCTGGCCGCCAGGCCATACACCGTTTCGGTTGACAGGCCCACGACCCCACCCTGGGCGAGGCACGCGACGGCCCGATGGACGACGTCCCTCGGGTCGTCAGCCTGCGACAGGTCAATCCGTTCGGGCTGAGGTCGAGGCTCGGACATGAATGGCCACGCGAGGGGAACGATAAAAGGTCACGGAAGTCGCCAACCACTTTACGGAATTGTTCAACAGAAGGTCAATCCTATCTGATGAACGGATGGCGAAGCGAACCGCACGAATCGCGGTCGACAGACCTGGCAACTAAAACAGGAGCGTCAGTCCCGGGACTTGGTGGACGCGTGCATAGATTGCGCGCACTTGCTCAGCACTCTGAACCGTGATGTCCATCGTGACGGCAACGTGCCTTCCTCCCGGGGTCGAGCGCACGGAATAATCCAATTCGGAAGAGTCCGCAAGCTCCGACGCCACGGCTGCGACAACCCGGGCCTCAAAGGCGTCGTCGGCCGAACCGATGGCCTTGATCCGGTACACCCCGGGAAACGTATGGGTTGACTCGAGCAACTCCTGAGACGGGCGGTAATCCACCTCCGGGCTCCCACTACACGTTGATGCGATCAGTCGCGTTCGATAGGATCATACGCCGCTGCGCCCCGGACGCCAATGGGACGGCATAACTGGTTACAAAAAAATAAGATACGCGCGGTTCGATCCCATCCCGCCCGACGCATTTGGGAGCGCGGTTCGGCAGGGGTACGTGCAGGCCGACCGGCCGAACGAAAGTGTCCATTGGGCCTGCTGCGCTCGCCTTCAGCGAAAAACGAAAAGCCCCGACGGGCCGGAGCCGGGTCGGGGCAGGAGTCGTCTCGGTGCGATCGGGATCCGCCCGATCCGGCGTCCGCCGCGGTACGGCGGGGCGAGCCTATTTCTTGCGGTGACGGATCCGGCTGCGCATCCGGCGCTTCTTGCGTCCGACCTTTCGGCGACCTTTCCCTCTACGACGGCTGGCCATGCGTTCTCCTCAACGGGCATCGGTCTGCGACGAGAGTACTCTCTCCGAACCGGGCTCGGAAAGCCTCGAATCTTACTCGAACTGTGCGGACGGCTCAAGCCGTCATGAGCCGCTGTTGGGCATTTTCGGTGGGTCGTGGGGCGGGACCTTGGGGGGGAGGTCTTCGTTTGGGGCGCGGCGGTACACTGCAAGCGTCACGTTTCGGGCTATTCGTTGGTCGCGGGAGGGTCGCGTTGCTGGTTCAAAAGAGCAACAAGGTCGGGAACGTAGAGGGGTTTGAGCAGGACCCAATCAATGCCGAGTTGTGCGCACTGGTCCGACGAGAGGTCGAGGTCCCAGCCGGTGATCAAGGCCACGCGTGGAGCGGGCACGAGACCGCGCGCGAAGCGGGCGACCTCGCGGCCGTCGAGGTCGGGAAGTTGTAAGTCCGTCAGCAGGAAGTCGGGCGATGGGTCGTCCCGCAAGATGGCGAGCGCTGACGAGCCGTCGCTCACGACGGTGACGGCAAAGCCCTGCGCTTCGAGAAGGCGACTCAGTCCCCGCCCCGCCGCCGAGTCGTCTTCAACAAGGAGGACGCGCCGTCGTCGCGCTTCGACGGGAGGGCCGGCATCGGGTTCGATCATGGATTCCCCCAGTGTGCCGGCGGCAAACCTCGCGCACCGGCGCTTTAACGGGCGGCCGCCCGTCCCTGCCAATCGACGTTCGAAAGTCGCGCTAATGCCAGCATCAGGGCGTGAGTCCCGTCGCGGCCGTGCCCCTGCGCTTCGACTGCACGATAAAGCTGCTCGGCCAGAGCGAGGCCGGGCAAAGCGAGGCTCATCCGTCGCGATTCCGCCAGGGCGATTCCCATGTCTTTCAAAAAATGCTCGACAAAGAAGCCCGGATCGAAATTGCCCGCGATCATGCGCGGGCCCAGGTTATTCAGGCTCCAGGAACCGGCAGCCCCGCTGCCGACGCTCTGGAGTACCGAATTGAGGTCGAGGCCCGCCTTGTAGCCATAGAGCAAGGCTTCGCAGACGCCGATCATATTCGTCGCGATCAGGATCTGGTTGACCATCTTCGTGTGCTGACCGGCGCCGGCCGGTCCCTGGTGGACGATCGTTTTCCCCATCGTCTCGAAAAGAGGCTGGAGCGCTTCTACCACCTTGGGTTCCCCGCCGACCATGATCGACAGCCTCGCCTCGCGTGCACCAATGTCGCCACCGGAGACCGGCGCGTCGACCGCGTGGACGGCTTTCGTCTGTGCCGCCTCGGCTATTTCGCGCGCCAGGGCCGGCTCGCTCGTGGTCATGTCGACCAGAACGGCCCCCGGCCGCGCACCGGCAAGAGTGCCCTCCGCGCCGAGCGTCACCTCACGGACGTCGCGCGGGTAACCAACGATGGTGAAGACGACATCAGACGCCTCCGCCACGGCGCGCGGAGACCCGGCTTCCTTCGCGCCACGTTCTACGAGTGGACGCGACTTCTCGCGAGTCCGGTTGTAGACCGTCGCCGCATACCCTGCGGCCAGGAGGTGTCCGCACATGGACGAACCCATCACGCCCGTCCCGATCCAACCCACTCGCGTCTTCCCCGGCGCGAACTGCAGTCCCATCGTCATCGCCCCCAGTTTTCCGTCGATTCGGCATCCACCTCCAACGCGAAAAGAGTAACCGCTACCGACGGTCGTTGACAGGGCCCAGGGTTGAGCAAACCCAATGCCACGCGCGAACGGAGCCATGCGCCAGCGTACTTGCAAGCGCACCATTCGTTATATAGGCGGTGGGTCTCGCCTCTGTGACAGGATGACGGACAGAATCGACTCCTGTTGGGAAAAAAGTACGCGCGGGACTATAAAAATCGCTGGCGGCGACGAGCCGAGGCGGTACGATGACGTTTTCCTAATCCGTAGCGGCTCGGGCTTTCCAAGGCGCCGGCGGACCTCGACGGTGAAGCAGGAGCGGAACTCATGCGTGGACTGAAACCAAGCGTGGCACTGGCCTCGGTGGCGGTGATTGGCCTGGCCCTCTGGGCGGGAGCTTACGTCGACCAGTCGGGCAGCCGGATGGCGACGGCCGCCAACCGGTTTCTAACCGCGCTGGACGATTCGCAGTCCAAACAGGCAACCTTCGAGTTCGATTCCCCCGAGCGGCTCAACTGGCACTTCATCCCTCGAGAACGCAAAGGGTTGTCGGTTAAGGAGATGACCTCGGCGCAGCGAGCCCTGGCATTCGGCCTGCTCAACACCGGCGTCAGCGCGTCGGGCTCGCTGAAAGCCACGACGATCATGAGTCTCGAGCAGATCCTCAAGGATCTCGAGCAAGGCAAGGGCCCGGTTCGCGACCCCGAGCGTTACTTCTTCACGGTCTTCGGCAAGCCTTCGGATAAAGGGCGCTGGGGGTGGCGTGTCGAAGGGCACCACCTGTCGCTCAATTTCACACTGCAAGATGGCAAAATCGCTGCCGCGACGCCGGCGTTTTTCGGGGCCAACCCGGCGGAAGTCCGTCAGGGTCCGCGCCAGGGGCTCCAGGCCCTTGCCGATCGCGAGGAGCGGGCGCTGCGGCTTGTCCAAGCCCTCAAGGACGACCAGAAGAAGCTCGCGGTCGTGGTCGAGAAGGCGCCGGCTGATCTCCGCGCCGCGAACACGCCTCAACCGCCGACCGCGGCCGCCGAGGGCATCTCATACGCGCAGCTTAACGCGGACCAACGGCCCTTGCTTCAGGCGATTGTCGAAAGCTACGCCGAGGACATGCCGGCGGACGTTGCAACCGCTTGGCTCGACGAGTTGAAGAAGGTGGGTGTCGACGAGATCCGCTTTGCATGGCAAGGCCCGGCGGATCGGAGCGAGGGGCACGGCTACAAGATCCAAGGCCCCACGTTCCTCATCGAATTCAACAACACTCAGAACGGCGCTAATCACATTCACTCGGTCTGGCGCAACATGCTGGGTGACTTCGGCATTCCCCTGGCCTCGAGGTGAGCCGCGATGCAGCCCGGCGCAAATCCAGCGGTTTCGCAGATGGCCGTCAATGAACTCAAGCAGCGGCTCGACCGGGCCGAGCCGCTCGTGCTGCTCGACGTTCGCGAACACGACGAGCGAGCCCACTGCTCCATCGTCGCAGGGGGAATCCACGTGCCGCTCCGGGAAGTTCCCGGTCGCATCGACGAGATCCGCGCGGCAATGGCTGCCACTCCGCTCGTCGTTTACTGCCACCACGGCGTGCGCTCAATGACCGCGGCGACCTGGCTGGCACAGCAAGGCCTCGCCCCGATCTACAACCTCCAAGGGGGCATCGACGCCTGGTCCGTTCGCATTGACCAGAGCGTCCGCCGCTACTGAGCGGGACTTGCCAAGCCGGGGTATTTGCGTTCTCTGAGTGGCACGCCCGGTGCCTTCGACGGGCGGGGTCGAACCCCAAACGACGTCCGCAACGCCCATCGAAGACTTGGGGCCTGCCGCCCAGCTCCTCGCCGCCCGGCAACGGTGCGCGGACCTTACGGTCTTTTCTTGGCGGTTGGTCTAAAGCCGCTTGACCTTCACGTTGCGGAACTCGATCCGCCACCCTTCAGCTTCCAGGCCGACAAAACCGCGCGGCACGTTGCAATCGTGCCAGGCGCAAGTCTCCTCGCCGTTGACTGCCAGGACCATGTCTTTTCCCTGGCAGCGGATCTCGAACGTGTTCCACTCGCCCGCGGGCTTGACGGGCTTCCCCTTCACCTGTTTGGAGAGATTGATGCGAGTCGGCTTGCCTTCGACCGGTGTTTCGCCGAAAAGGAAGCCCCCCGAACCGTCGCCCGTTTGCGCCTGGAGCCAGGTGCCCCCGTCGGCCGAATTCCGTGCGTAGATTCCTGAGTTGTAGCCTTTCTTGCCGGCAACCGGGGTGAACCGCCATTCGACGTGGTACACGAAGTCGCTCAGTTCCCCGTCCCACCGCAGCCACTCGTGGCCGCCATTTCCTTCGCAGACCAGGTAGCCCGTGCTGGGGTCGAGCGACCACTGCGACTTCGCGGAGAGCTTCCCCGCCGCCGGAATCGGCACTCGGGTCCACTGCTTCATTTCCGGCCCGGCCTGGGCGAGCAAGTCAGTCCAGCCGCCCTCCTGTGCTGAGACAGCCATCGGTCTGGCGGTCGCGACAACGAACGCGAACAGCGCGAAGCGGACGGCGTGCATCATCAGGGCATTCCTCAGAGAGTAGGGGCCGGCCCTTGCCGGCCCCCAATATCCCCCCAAATCCGCCCCCCCAAAAACAACCCCCCCAACCACAAGCGCCCCAAAAA
>JARLIH010000018.1 GCA_031291845.1 Isosphaeraceae bacterium
ACCGGGGGTGGCACGAAGACGGAAGCTCCCGCAATCCAAAGGTCCGGCGCGCGGTTCTCGAGCGGCCGTTTGGCGATCCTTGACGGCGGTTTCTTTTCAGGGTTGCTCGAAGGCCGGGACCGCCTTCTTGGCCGGTGGCCGCTTGGCGGCTGCGGGGGCTGCTGCCGCGGGCGCTGCGGCGGCCGGGGCCGCGGTGGTGCCTGCGGGGTGAGTGTCGGCGGCCTTGGTCCCGCCGCCGGTCACGGTGGTGGAGCCGCCGTCGAGGAGGCGTCGCAGGGCGTCGGCGTCGTCACCGTAGAGGTTCACGTAGGTCTGGCCGCCGAAGTAGACCTGGAGCGTGCCCGGCGGCAGTCCGAAACCGGGGTCGGACACGGCATGGGAGATGGCGCCCATGTTGACGTAGGTCTTGCCGATGCGCAGGAAGTGCGGTGTGTTCTCGGCGCCGGCGCGTGTGGCCTGGGCGCGGAGCGGACCCGGGGAGAAGAGGGCAGCAGTGACGATGGCCCCGGCCGCCGCGGAGGCGGCCAGGAGCAGGGCCCGCGTGGTCAGAGCGCTGGCTCCGGTCCCGACGGAAGAACGTCGCATTGTCGCTCTCCTGTGAATTTTTGGCGAGTCTTAGATGATCTCTAAGTGAAGAACTGAACACATTCTTCACATCTGGGGCCGGTTACTATACGGCGGGTCGCCGGCGCGTGTCAAGTCCCTGGCCGTCGTGACGGCTCAGTGGGTGGGGCCACCGTCCCGGAGAGGCTCGATGCGCAGCCGGCGCGGACGGGCTCCTCAGGGCGCTTCGGTGCGGGGGACGGCCTTCTTGGCCGGCGGCTTCTTCACGCTCACGGGGGCCGTTGCGGCTCCGGCGGCCGGAGCGTCGGCCGCTTTGGTGCCGCTTGCGGTCGTGGTGCCGCCGTCGAGGAGGCGCCTCAGGGTATCGGCGTCCTCACCGTAGAGGTTCACGTAGCTCTGGCCGCCGAAGTAGACCTGGAGCGTGGCCGGCGGGAGTCCGAAGCCGGGATCGGAGATGGCGTGGGAGATGGCAGCCATGTTCACGTAGGTTTTGCCGATGCGCAGGAAGCGCGGCGCGTTCTCGGCGCCGGCGCGTACGGCCTGGGCTCGGAGGAGACCCGGGGAGGGGAGGGCGGAAATGAGGAGGGCCGCGGCCGCCAGGAGCAGGGCCCCCGTGGTCAGGGCGTTTCGCCCGGGGATGCTGGCTCCGGCACTGCCGGAAGAACGTTGCATCGTCGTTTCCCTTCGAGTGAGATCGTCAATGATCGTGCGTGCGTGCTCGGACTTGGTCTTGCAACAGGAACGCAACCACTTCCGGTCGGGGCGAGCCTTCGTGCGCGGCACGGCCGGCGCGCGAAGGCACGACCCGAGGCGCTAGGCCCGGGTCGTGCGGTTGGCCTTCAAACGGCCTGGTGGACGTTTCGATCAATAATCTTCGTCGGAGACCGCCTCGCCACCCGCCCGGCTCACGAGAGCGCGGAGGACCTTCAGGTTGGTCCCGTCGGAGAGGAAGTGAACGCTGCCGTCGCCGAAGACGACGTTCGCGCCCCCCTTGTGGAACGAGTAGATCTCATCGTTGGCCCCGCCGTTGGTGCCGGCGACGTTGAAGCCGTTGACGGTGGTCTGCGCGCCCGACGGATAGGACTGGAGGGCGCGCTCGGGCTTGGCCGGGTTGTTGACCTGGCCGGAGACGCCGAACGAGGCGTCGGCCTCCGCCCACCGCCAGTAGCGGCGGTTGCCGGCGGGGACCAGGCTGCCGCTACGGGCGTCGGCCGTGTCCGCCGGGGAGACGTAGCCCTCGGTGTAGGGGCTGACGAACCGCGAGTCGCGGCCGGCGTCTTCGGCGATGGCGATCGTGTGGCTCAGGCCGTCGCCGACCTGCTGGACGCGGGTGAAGCCCTTCGCCAGCAGACCGTCGGTCCGGGTCGACTTGTTGCGGTACGGGGTGGCCCACAGCGAGCCCGTGCCGCCGTTGCCGGCGCCGGTGGGGTCGATGTCGGTGTAGCAGGTCGGACCGTAGTCCTGAACGCCGTAGCCGTAGCCCAGGGCGGCGTACGTCGGGTCAGCCGCAACGTCGGCCGGGTCGATGTCGTCGCGGCCGCCGCCGGGGAACCGGTCGGTGACGGACGGGCAGAGGAAGGAGTTGACCACCGAGGTGTAGGCGGTGACGTTCGCGCCGGTGACGTTGTTGTAGTCGAGGCTGAAGTTGATGTTGTTGTAGACGTCGGTGTACTCCATGAACGCGAGGATGCGGGGGAAGACCCCCACGCCGTCGACGAACTGGGTGCCCGAGCCACCGCTGGGGGTGTAGGCGGGCGTGTCACCGGCGGCGTAGTACGTCGACTCGCCCGACGGCGGGAACGCCTTGTAGGCGCTCTCGTAGTTCAGCAGGGCCAAGCCCATCTGCTTCAGGTTGTTCTGGCACTGGGCACGCCGAGCGGCCTCACGCGCCGCCTGGACGGCCGGCAGCAACAGGGCCACCAGCACGCCGATGATCGCGATGACGACCAGTAACTCGATGAGGGTGAACCCCCGCCGAACCACGGTCTTTCCCACAGACGCCTGCGTACGCATCGATGCTCCCTCTTCATGGCGAAGAGCCATGCACCTTGACCGGTCCGCTGGGCGACGCCGCCCCCGCTAGATCTCTTGGTCCGGCCGGGCCGCATGGGAGAGTCCGCTATCAAACTCCGCACCACCCGGTACGGATGGTCGGCATGATACATTCATCAAGTGATTCGCGAGTGACCCGTTCATGAATACCCCGAGAAGTTTCCGGCCGAGATCAGCGGGGAAAGGCCGGTGAGCTTCGAGTTAGGAACGCGTGAATGCCGGGCCAGGACGATCGCACAGCCTATTGTGGACGGATCGGGGTGGCTCGCCCGCAGTCTGCGATGGGCGTGGCGCACCGTGCTGGTGGGTCGACCACGCCCGTCGCAGACTCCGGGCCTGCCACCCGACGAGCCGCCGGAGGCTCTCGCTCTGCGACTTTGCAATCGTCCTGTAATGTCGGGCGTGCTTCCTTGACAGGTCACCTGGCAAGGGGCGAAAATCAGGAGCCGGCTTCATAATAACTGTTGTGAATATTGATAATTGACGTTAGTGTTCGTGCTGGAGTATCGACGTTCCCGTCTACGATCACCGGCGCGGCTGCCGGCCGGCTCGTTGCGGCTCACAGGCAGCGAAGGACCGGAGTCCCGGAGTGGCGGCAGTACGTCCCGCGACGGCTCGTCGCCCCCGTTCGGGGTCGGGGATTGCCTTTCGGCGCCGGTCCTGGTCCGGCCGCCCCGTCCGGGGCCAAGAACAGGAGGCCAATCGCTTCCCAGTATTGTCGTGCCGATTGGTCCTCGGGTGCCCGGGCAAAGCCTTCGCTCCCCGGCGCCTTCGGCGGTGGATCGCCGGGGGCACGAAGACTCTGCCCTGGTTACCCAGGATGAGTACAAACCGGAAAATCATTCCCGGCGTGCTCCCAAAAGGCGAGCGCGCACGTCCGCGTACACCGTGTGAATAATGTGTTCGATTTGTGTTAAGAGTATACGCACTTCTTGACTTTCAACGCACGGTCGGTGAAACTCCTTCATGCATTGCGATTCTAATTCAGCAAATAACTCTCTGTTATTATCTCGGATTGTCGTCGATGTTTGGGCCCTCGACCCTCACGGGGGGGCGCAAGTGGCGGGCTCGCGGTTCGGGGCGGTCCGGCGCGTTGTGCCGGGCGAGGGGGTGGGCATGAGTGCGGGCGCAGACGAGGGGCGGGTCGATCACTGGTGCATCTTCCGGTCCCGGTCCCGGCCGTGCGCGGTGCCGCTCCAGTGGGTGGCCGAGGTCATTCGTGACCTGCGGCTCACGCGCCTGCCGCTGGGGCCGGCCCCCTTGGTCGGTCTGTGCGCCTTACGGCGCGACGTGATCCCGGTCTTCGACCTGGCCGAAGGGGGAGCCGCGGAGGATCGGGACCGACCCGAGGGGCCGACGTCGGTCCTGGTCCTCCGGAGCGGCTCGGGGGTCTGGGGATACCTGGTCGACGAACAGGGGATCGAGCTCGCGGGCGCGCCGCCGTCGGCCGTGTCGGCCGGCACGCTGACGTGGGAAGGGACGTCGTACGCGATCGTCGACCCGCCGGCTTCGTGGCATGCCCTTCGGTCGCAAGTGCTGTCGGCGTACCGAGCGCGGGAGAGCGGTCGCAAGCGTGCGGGCCACCCGCCGCGCAGCGCCGCTCTCGAACCCGCGCGCTAGGCCCATGTGGGACCCAGGCTCGACCCTTCCATGAAGATCGTCATCTTGATCGGTGGACTGACGGGCTTTCTCGGGGCGATCCTGACCCTCGGGATCGCCCGCGCGCCGGCGACGGACTGGGCGTGGGTGCTCGGGCCGCTGCTGGCCACGCCCCTCGGCGCGCTGGCGACGTGGCTGGGCCTGCGCATCGCCGAGGAGCGTTTGGTCGACCGGCTCTCGGCGTGCTTCGCGGGGGGCGTGGATGGAGAAGGCCCCGGCGTGTTCCCGCTGGAACGGGCGCGGCGGGGGGGGATCGACGGCCTGGTGCTGAACCTGGGGCAGGCGCTCTACCGCCTGGGACGCGTCAACGCGGAGCTTCAGGAAGTGGAGCGCCAGGCGCGTTCGGCCCTCGCGGCGGAAGGGGGGGCGGTGGATACGAACCACAATGCGGCGGGGCGTCCCTGGGTCTCGGCCGTTTTGGACGAGGTCGGGATGACGGCCGAGCGCGTCCTGCACCTCGCCGACGCGGTGGTCGACCACAACGACCAGTCGATCCGGCTGGCCTTCGAACAGCACGAGGCGGTCACGCCGGCGTCGGCGCTCGGCGAGCTGCTCGCCGGCGAGACGGGGCGGATCGCGAAGGAAGCCAGCGCCCTGCGCGACCTGGGCGAGCAGGGGCGGCTGACCGCGGTGCAGGGGCTCGGGCAGGTCGTGCAGGCCATCCAGGGCATGGCCCGGCTCCGCGCGTTCGTCGAGTCGAACGGGCGCAAGGTCCGCCGCCACGGCGACCGGTCGGTCGAGATCGGGTCGATCGCCGAGCTGATCGTATCGATCTCCCGGCGCACGGACACGCTGGCCCTGAACGCGACGATCGAGTCGGTCCGCGCGGGGGTCCACGGCCGAGGGTTCGCGATCGTCGCCGAGGAGATCCGCAAGCTGGCCGAACGAACCTCGGACGCGGTGCGGGAGATTGGGGCGCTGGTCGAGGCCATCCAGGCCGAGACGCATGACAGCCTGCGGTCGCTCGAGGAGGAGCAGGTCGAAGTGGGCCTGGAGATGGAGCGTCTCGCGGCGGTCCGGGCCGTCCTCGAGCGGATGGTCGAGACGCTCACGAACTCGACCCGCGCCGCGGCGGGGATCGCGCAGGCCGCGGGCGACCAGGTGGAGTCGGCCCAGGAGATGACCTTTACGGTCGGTCGGGTCGCCGAGACGACGCGCTCCGCGCACGGCCGGTCGGTGCAAGTGCGCGAGCAGCTCAAGGTCCTCGCCCAACTGTCCGAGCGGCTGCGCCGGCTGGGCGGTCTCGACGCATCCGGGCCCCCGCGCACGGCAATTCCGCTCGGCGCGGGCGCCTCATCCAAGGCCGCCTATCAGGATCGAAGACACTACTCCGCCGAGTCGTCGTCATGCTGAGGAACGGTGTCCCCGACGTCCGGATCGCGCTGTTGCGCCGTCTCGAAGCCGCCCGCGACCAGGTGCGGAAGGCCGCCCCCGGTGCGCTCGGCCCGGTGCGGTGGGACCTGAGGGAGGCGGAAGTCGAGGCGGGTGAGAGGGGCCGCGCGGACCTCGCGGGGACCTTGCGGCGGTTCGCCCTGTTGACCGAGCTCGGCGAGGGCCTCCCTCCGGAGTCAGCCGAGGAGGCCCGTGCGATCGCCCATTTTCTGGATGAGGGGCTTGGCCGTCTCTCGCGCGTGGTGCTCGACCCGGCGTCGGCTACGGACCTGGTGCGGCTCGAGCAAGAATCCGACGCGCGCTGGGGTGGGTATCTCGCGCTCCTCGCTCCCGCCGGTCCCGTTGCGGTTTCCGAGGCGGACGATGCCGACGTGTCGGTAGACGCCCCGGCGATCGACCCCGAGCAACTGCTCCGGATGTTCGGTCACCGGCCGCCGCCCCTCTCGTGGGAAGAACCGCCGGCTCGGCCGGTGGCCGAGCCCGAACCGCCCGCCCCGGCCATTGCGCTCTCGGCCCCGCGCGCGCTGACGGGCGAGCTCCCGGTCGTTCGATCCGTCAGTCCCAGCGTCGTTGCGGACCTCAGCCCCGAGGCGTCGGCTCGTGACGACTTCCGGTCGGACGCCGAGGACTTGCTCGAGCGGATCGAGGCGTTGGCGAAGATGCTGGGCGGGGCGGCCGATCCGTCAACGGCGCTGCGCGAGCTGGACCGTTGCCTGCACACGTTGAAGGGGGCCGCGGGGGCGATCGGTCTGAACGGGCTGGTCGCGACGGTCGACGGCCTGGAGGACTGGCGCGAGAGCCACCCGGACGTGGCGCCGACGACGGCGTTCCTCGACCAGCTTCAGGGGCTGCTCGGCCTGGTCGAGGAGACGCTGACGGCGTTTCGCGCGGCGGCCGAGCCGGCCGGGCCCGACGAGGGAGAAATGTCCGAGGCCGGGGGCGCTGCGGAGCGCGAGACCGAGGGACCGCCCGCGGTCGAGGAGGGGGAGGGGTCGGACGAAGCGGACGACGGCGGGATGGTGCGCGTGCCTCGCGGGAAGGTGAACGACCTGCTCGACCTGGTGGCCGAATCGTTGATCCTGCACGGTCCGCGCGCGTCGTGGGTGGGGACGCTAAAGGGGTTCGCCGACGCTGCGCGGTCCTGCCGGCACCGGCTGTCCCTGAGCATCGAGCGGCTCTGCGACCTGGACCGTGCCCTGATCCGCTTCGTCGGCGTGCCGGAAGACCCGTCGGGGCCGTCGGCCGACGACCCGTTGCACGCGATCGGCGAGCTGGCCGACCACCTCGGCGAGCAGGCGGAGGACATGGCCCTGCTGTCGCAGACGGTCCGCGCGACGGCCGAGCGGATGGCCGAGGACCTCGACGCCTCGACCCGCCTGACGCGTAGGCTCTGGGACTTGCTGCACGAGGTGCGGATCATCCCGGTGCGGTCCCTGTTCCGCCGCCTGGCGCGGGTCGCTCAGGCGGTGGCCTTGAGCGACGCGCGGCGGATCGAGGTGGTGCTGGCGGGAGAGGAGATCGGGCTGGACCGCCCGGTGCAGGACCGCGTGTTCGAGCCCTTGATGCACATCGTCCGCAACGCTTTGGGCCACGGCATCGAGCCGCCGGAGGAGCGCACCGAGCGCGGCAAGACGCGAGACGGGCGGCTGACGCTGGAGGCGCGGCGCGACGGCAATTCCGTCGTCCTGGAGGTCCGCGACGACGGTCGCGGTCTCGACTACCGGGCGATCGAGGCCAAGGGGCGCCGGCTCGGTTTGATCGAACCGGGCCAGGTGCCGGGCATCGACGAGCTGCACACGCTGATCTTTCAGCCGGGCTTCACGACGCGCGACGAGGCCGATTCGATCTCGGGGCGAGGGATCGGGATGGACGTGGTGGCCCGGGAGGTCGCGCGCCTCCAGGGGACGATCGCGTTGACGTCGCGGCCCGGCGAGGGAACGGCGGTCGCGATCCGCTTGCCCGCGCGGCTGACGCTCGAGCAGGCGATTCTCTTCCGGGTCGACGGCCAGGCGTTCTCGCTGCCGTTGGGAATCATTGACGGGGCCGAGGCGGGCGCAGAGGGAAGGCGGCTCGATGCGCGCGAGGCGCTCGACCTGCCCCTGGTGGCGGCCGGCGTGCCGACGGCGACCCTGCCGGTGCGTGTTGGGGGAGAGAGGATCGCGCTGGTGGTCGACGCGATCGAGGGCCCGCAGGAGCTGGTCGTCAGGCCGCTCCACCCGTTGCTGGCGGACCACCCGGTGGTGTCGGGGACGAGCCTGTCGGCCGACGGCGAGCTCGTCCTGGTGCTCGACGCCTCGGCCCTGGCGGGACGAACGCGGCCCGCGCCGACCCCTCTCGCCGCGGCCGCGCCGAGCGCCCCCTCCGCGAGCCAGCACGGCCCGATCCTGGTCGTGGACGACTCGATCAGCATCCGCCACTCCGTGGTCCGCCACCTGCACGCGATGGGCCTCGAGGCGGTCGAGGCGACCGACGGGGTCGACGCCGTCCGGCTCATGCAGGCCCGTCCGCCCCGCTTGGTGATCACCGACCTCCAGATGCCGCGGATGGACGGCTACGAGCTGCTCAATGCGCTGCGGCAGCAGCCGGGGTCCGCGCAAGGGCCGCCGGTTCTCGTGTCGAGCTCGCGCTCCGACCCGGCCACCCGGCGCAGGGTGCTGGAGCTCGGCGCGCGCGGGTTCATCGCCAAGCCGGTTTCCTTTGACGAGCTGGCCGAAGCCATCGGCCCCTTCCTCCACCTCGCCCCCGGCACCGGGCGCGCTGACGCGCCGTTACCGGTCGGCCCCGCCAAAGCTCCGGAGTGATCATGCAAGCGCCCTTGATCCTTGTCATCGACGATAACACGACGACCCGCAAGGTCGTGGAAGGCCACCTAGCCCAGGCGGGATACCGCGTCGTCCTCGCGTCCGACGCCGACCGGGGCATCGAGCTGGCGAAGTCCATGCAGCCGGACGTGATCCTGCTCGACCACCAATTGCCGGGAATCACCGGGGACCAGGTCTGCCGCCGGTTGCTCGACGAAGAGGTGTGTGCCCGGATCCCGGTCATCGTTTGCTCGGCGATGCGGGGGCGCGCGTTCGCCCGTTACGCCGAGTTCCCCAACGTCGTCGACCAGATTCCCAAGCCGTTCACGGCCGAGTTGCTCAAGAGCGGCGTGGCCAACGCCTTGCACACCGGCGCAATGGTCATCCAGGCCCAGTTGACGGGCTCGACGATGCCCGAGCAGTTGGGCGAGGGGGACGAGGTCTCGCTCCAGGGCTTCTCGGCGATCTTCCCGCTGCGCGCGGTCATCCACTTCCTGACGAACGGGCAGCACCAGGGGCGGCTGACCGTCGAGACGGGCAAGGACCGCCTGCGCTTCGCGCTCGCCTCGGGGCGAATCCAGGCCGTGTACTCGGCCACGGTGAGCCCCGAGCGGCTGGAAGCGTTCCTACCGCCGGACCTCGCGAGCCTCGCGCCGCTCTTGGCCCTGACGATGAGCGAGCAGCAAGACGCGCAGACGTCGGGCCTGGTCAAGCTCCTGGAGAAGAGCCTCGCCGACCCGAAGAAGCTGCGTGCACTCCTGCGCTTCCAGTCGGCCGTGCTCACCTACTGGGCGCTCACGGGGGAGCCCGGCGAGTTCACCTTCCTGACGGGGGGCGCGCTGCCGCCGATGTTCCAGGCGTTCCCGCTCCACCTGAGTCTTCCCGCGCTCGCCGTTGAGGGAGTGAGGCGCTGCGTCCCGCCCGGTGAATCGGCGAGCTGGGGGGACGTCGTGTTTGTCGCCCGCATGGCGCCGGGGAGCAACCCGGACCGCACGGGTCTTTCCACGGTGGCCCAGAAGGTGCTCGTCGCCCTCGACGGGTCGCACGACCTGGAGTCGATCGCGCGCGACGGTGCGCTCGGCCTGGAGGACGTCGCGGTCCTGACCCGCGGCCTGGAGCTGGCCGGCATGGTCGAGCGCCGCGTGCCCGGCACGGCGATCCTGGTCGTCGACAACGACGCCGAGACCCTACGGGTCGTCGACGAGGCGCTGACCGCCGAACGGCTCTGCACCGACTACAAGGTGGCGCGCGACCGCGTCGGTGCCCAGCTCCTCCTGCGCAGGGGGCGGTTCGACATCGTCTTGATGGACGTCGACGGGCCCGAGCAGGAGAAGTTCTACGGCGAGCTGCGCGCCCAGGCGCCGGCGCGCACCCGTTTCGTCGGCTTCACCAAGAGCCAGGAAGAGGTCGACCTGATCCGGCTCGACACCCTCGGCCTGGACGGGATCATCGAACGGCCGGCGACCGTCGAGGCGATCACGGCGACCTTGAAGCACTTTGTCGAGGTCGAGAAGCTCACCAAGGTCTCCTGAGCGCGGAGAACCACGGCGCCGATTACCACCGAGGGCGCGGCTTTTCGCAGTGTGGGTCAGCACGAATGAAAATGGTGCATTTCATGCACCCTACGAAACGGAACTTACGTCGGGGAACCGCCCTTCAGGGAAGAGTCCGCGCGAGCTCCTGGCGGGCCGCCGGATGGCCCGGACGGAGGCGGAGGACTGCGTGGAAGTGCGAGGCGGCCTCGTGCCGCCGGCCCAGGTCGGCCAGGACCAGGCCGAGGGCGAAGTGGGCGTCGGCCGAGTCGGGCCGGAGCCGGACGGCTTCGTCGAGATGGCGGGCGGCCTGATCGAGGCGGCCGAGCTCGGCCAGGACCCGGCCCAGGGCCAGGTGGGCGTCAGCGGAGCCGGGCTCCAGGCGCACGGCCTCGACGAGCTGGTCGCGGGCCTCGGCGAAGCGCTCCTGCGTGGCCAGCAGCACGCCCAGCCGCAGCCGGCAGAGGGCCTCGTTGGGATGGCGCCGCAAGACCGTCCGGTACTGGACGATGGCGGCGCCGGGCTTGCCGTCGGCGGCGAGGGCTTGCGCCAGGTTAAGCCGCGCGTCGATGTAATCGGGGTCGATCCGGAGGGCCTGCTGGTAGCGTTCGATCGCCTCGGCGACGCGGCCGACCCAGAACAGTTCCGCCCCGAGGGTGAACCACAGGCCCGCGTCGCGCGGCTGGTGCCGCACGGCCTGCTCCAGGTGCCCGACCGCGGCCGCGTGCTGCCCCCTTGCGGAGAGGACGACGGCGTAATTGTAGTGGGCGACCGCGTTCGCGGGTGAGCCCAGCGCGAGCGTTCGGGACCAGAGCGTCTCCGCGTCGCGCCAGGTGCGGCACTGCGCTCGGGTCGCCGCCCCGAGCATCAGCAAGACGGGCGCCGCGAGGACGAGAACGACCCGGGGGCGCGACTGGACGACGCGGCTGAGCAAGCCGCCGGCCGCCGCGAACAGACCCATCATGGCGAGATAGCTGTACCGGTCGGCCGCGACCTGGTTCGAGAACGCGACCAGCCCTGAGTTGGGCCCGAGGATGGCCAGGTAGCTCACCCAGGCCGCGAGCAGTCCCGGCCAGTACTTCCGGCAGGCGACTGCGGCGAGCGTGAGGGCGAGCACGCCCAGTGTCGCCAGCAGGAACGTCGGCGCGGCCAGCCCAACCCAGGGCGGGATCAAGTAATAGACGTGGAGCCCCCACGGGAGCGCTGTCTTGACCAGGTAGAACCAGGTCCCGTACCCGGCCACGGCGAGCCGGGCCGTTGGGTCCAGGCCGGCGATTCCCGTCAGGCTGTGGGCGCTCTGCTTGGCTGCGAAGCCAAGCGCGGTGAACACGAGGGCGGCCAGGACGAACGGCCATTTCTCCCGCACCGCGCGCCGGGCCGAGGGGCCGTCGGTGATCCGTCGTAACGGAACGTAGTCCAGGGCAAGCAGGACGACCGGTAGGCCCAGCGACGTCGCGTGCGCGAGCAGCGAGGCGACATACAGGCCCAGTGTCGCAGCCCGCCAGCCCGGTCGTTCCGCTTGCCCCACCGGGTGGGCCCGGCAGTAGGCGAGCACCGCGAGCAGCGCGAAGAGTGAACACATCAAATAGTTCTGGCACGTCGCCCACGCGACCGGCTCGACGCGTAACGGGTGGATGGCAAACAGGGCGGCCGCCACGGCCGCTCCGAGCCGACGCGCCCGGCGCCCAGCGGGCGTGTGGTCGGGCCCTGCGCGGTTGAGCAGGGCGACGATCACGAAGTACAACGTCGTGACGACCGCTGCATGCAGCACCAGGCTGACGATGTGGAAGCCCAGCGGATTCAAGCCGAACAGGCGGAACTCGAGGCCGACGAGCATCCAGAAAAGTGGCTGATAGGCGCCGACCCAGAAGGTGCTCCAGGCCCATCGGAGCTGCGCCCAGACCGGGTCTAGCAGGTGGGGGTTGTTCTTGAAGTTTTGGTGATCGTCGAAGTTGACGAACCCGTTCGCCAGCACGGGGGCGAACGCGGCCAAAACCAGCGAAGCCAGGACGACAACGGTCAACAGCGTGGCGAGCCGGTCCGCCGGCACGGTCGCGCTCTCGTGGCCGGCGTGCACTGGGGTTTGGTCCATCATGGATCCCATAGGGGCGCGGGTCTCGACCACACGGAAAGGCTCGCACCGGTCGAACTGGAGCGGTTCACACTCGGGTTACATACCGACGGGCCTGCTTGGCTGTTACCCCCCCCGGCCCCCCCCCTTCGTCAGGGGGGGAGTGATGATAGACTCCCCCTTACGAAGGGGGCCGGCAGGGGTTGCTCCGCGACGCATGGGTTAGACGCTCGCGGCAACCGTACCTCAGAAAAAGGTCGCGATCTCGGTGAAGACCTTGCGGATATTGCCGATCGCGCCTTCGTAGGTCTTCCCCTGCGAGGCCCCGGAAATCAGGCGGAGTGTCTTGGGATCGGCGTCGGCGCCGTAGGCGATGGTGAACACGAAGATCGTGCGGTCCTCGCCGTTGTTCTTGATCTGCTTGAGCAGCGCTTCGAGCGACGGCGACCGCTTGGTATCGTTGCCGTCGCTGAGCACGACGATGGCGCGTGTGCGGTCGCGGGTTCTCGTCTCGAGGAAGGCGTAGGCCTCCTGGATCGCGCTGTAGAGCGCTGTGTCGCCGTCCGGGATCAGCCCGTCGATGGATTTCTTCGCCTCCTCTTTTCCCGAGGCGTCGATCTGGAGGTCCTTGGCCAGCCACTCGACGTCGGTGCCGAAGAGCATCGTGGAGATCGAGTCCCCCGCGCCGAGCATGTCGATGAACTCCTTGGCGGCGGCCTCGGCGCTGCGGATCTTCTCCCCCTTCATGCTCGCGGACGTGTCGACGGCCAGGACGATGTCGGCCTGCCGCTTGTTCCGCCGCCAGAGCTCCCTGAGGAGGCTGATAGCGGAAGAGGGGGGAGGCGCGAGGGTGCGTCTGGGCTGTGTGGCGTCGACGCCGAGCTCGGGCTTGAGGAGGTCGTCGAGGGGAATGGAGGTATCGGCGGGGCGGAAGCCGTAGCGCTTGGCTTCTTCCTGCTGCGGCTTGGCGCGGAGGAAGGCGATGTAGGCTTCGGCGGCCTGTTGGTGTTTGGGCGTGACCCAGGGGCGGAGAACAACGCCGACGGGATGCTCGCACGGGAAGGTCCCCTCGGCGGGGTAGATGGCGACGACCTGGGGGAGGCTCACGGTGGAGTCCTGCCGGCGCGCCTCCTGGTTCATCTCGATCACGAGGTTCTCATAAAGAACCGCCGCTGAGAGATATTCGCGCCCCTGGGACTGCATCTTGTTGGCCAGGAAGCCCGTCGAGCTGCCGTAGTGGACCACCGAGTGCTCGACTTCATGCAGAAAGCGTCCGACCTGTTCCGTCCCGGGCGCGAGGTCCCGGCGCGTCACGTTCTCGAACTTGCCGAGCGCGGCGTAGGCTTCGAGGAAGAGGGCATGGAGGCCGCTGTTGGAGAAGTCGGGGTGCGTGTGGCCGAACTTGAAGGAGCCCCACTGAGGCTTGCGGACCTGCCGCCACTGGGAGGGATCGCGCGCGTACTCGAAGACGTCGCGCCAGCGAATGGCCTTGCGCGGCCAGCCGATGGCCTCGGCCATGTCGCGCCACATGGCGACGACGATGGGCGAGCGAGCAAGCTCCTCGGTGGGCCCGACGAGGTCCCCCTCTCCGCGCTCGCGCGCGGCGGCGTTGCCGATGGAGACGAAGGCGCCCGCGGCGGGGCTGACGAGGTGGGGCTTGCGCCTGCCGGCGAGGATCTCGTCGATG
>JARLIH010000199.1 GCA_031291845.1 Isosphaeraceae bacterium
CTGGGCCGCCGGGGTCGGCGCAGGAGCCGTCCCGCCTGCTCGTGCCGCGGCCAGCTTTTCCTTGAGCGTCAACGGCCGGCCGAGCGGCGCGGGCGCGGGCACATTCGCCGGCGGCGCGGTAGGAGCAGCCGCGGCGCTTTGCGGCCCGGCCGCCTCCGCCGGCGCCTCGACGGGGGCCTCGCTCGCTTCGGAGCCTTCCGGTTGAGCCGCCCCACCACGTCGCGCGGCTTCAAGAATCTCTTTCACGCTCGGACGCTTCGCCATCGGTCAGTCCCAGCCTTTCGGGGAACCGCGATCCAGGGAGGCCTCACAATCCCTCGCCTGTCTGCTGCGCAGGGTGTCCATTCACTTGAAGAAGGATTGTGTCATCGACCAGAACGCAACGACAGTGCCGGTAAGACCGTCTGCCGCGTGTTAAGTGCAACTTCTTTGCCGAAAAAAACTTGCGACGCGCTGTGTGCTCCGTCGGAGGACCGGTGTTCTCGGATTTGAGAAATGCCGGCGTCCGCGGTTCTCGGTATTGAGAATGCAGTGGTTCTGCTGAGACGGCCCACCGGCCTATCGGTGCGCTTTCCGCATTCGTGTCGGCTCGTCGTCACGCGCACCGATCAGGTCTGCCGGCACCTCTGCTTGCGCGAGGCACGTCAGTCAAGGGTTGAAGCATAGACTAGCGACCGAGGCATGAGAGAGCAAGGACGTGCCGGCCTCGGCCGTCGGACACGCCCGGAAGCGGTCAGCCGGGCCGGCCGGTACGTGGTGGCGGGAACGAGGGGATCGGGCTCGACTGCCGCGTAAACCTGATCGGATGACAGGCTGTCCGGATGGCCGAAATGGAGAGGGATGGGAGTGGAGTGGATTTGTATGATTACCTCTCCCGCTGAGAGAGGCATTCGACTCTGTCGTTCGCGCGCTCTGCGTCCCGATCATTTCGATCGGTTTGAACACGCGTCATCGTCGTCGCCTCCCGCCGTCTGGCTCGCCCGATCGCAATGGGAACAGGGCTCATCCAGCGCAAGAAAACTTCGTCGTGGAAGGTACGCCGGCCGAAGCAGGCTATCACGCACAGGGCCGCCGCACAAACGGCAGACAGCTCCCGCCACCGAGCGCGAACACAGGCCGAAAGGACGTGGTTTCCGGCCTGTCCCCATTTCGCTCCCCGTTCGCTGTTTCGTTCCCCACTTGCATTTGGGGCGAAAAATAGCCAGAACCAACATCAGGCGGAGCACAGCGACCAACGCCAGGCGGCGGCCGAGCAAGTGGCATATCCGGGATGGATGCGTGGCGTGAAGCTCGCCCGATACCGTGCTGTACCGCGAGGTAAAGCTCGTGGCCGAAGGGCCGAGGGATCAGCGGGGCGGAGCACCCGGCCGGTGTTGCCGGGGTGCTGGCGGGGGGGCATTGAGGAAAGGAGGTGTTGTCATGCCCGATGCCAACGGCGATGGCGGCACAAGCGGGGAACTACGGATTACGGTTGAAGAGTTGCGTCCCGACTGGGTTACGATCCGGCCGGAACTCTCCGATTTCCGCAAGATGGTCGAGCTGGAACGCATCCCCAACCTGCTCGAACAGACGCTGATCGCGTGGTTGAAGGGTCACCCCAAAGCCAAGGTCCGGGCAGCCCTCGGGCTGGTCGAAGACGGCTTTACCATTGCCGTTCATCTCTGGCTCGACGGTCCCTAGGCGAGTCGCTGGCTCCGGCGCAGCGCCGGTGAACGGCGCGCGATGACCGCCTCGTGCCGAGGGGCGGCCCTCCGTTCCGAGACGATCTTTCCGCTGCCATTCTCCGGCCGGTCAACCGGTGATCCGCACGGCCGCGGTCGCGCTCGGGACGTCGATCCCCACGTTCACCCGGTTGAGACCAGGTGACAACTTGACGCCCGGTTGATTGGGACGCCCGAGTCGATAATCCGACAGAGGTGCGGCCAAACCCCGTAAAGAAGAGACAAAGGAGATGGCTTGATTTGTGGCAAGCCGCTTCCGGCAAGTGCACTGCCGAGAGCGCCGGGTCCCGGTGCGCTACGAACTCCGGGAGGTTGAGAGGTCGCTGGAATCAAATGACGTGATTGGTTCCGCGGGCAACGTGTGGGCGAGGTGCAACTCCCGGAGCATGGATCGCTTCTTGGCTTGGTGCGCCTGCATTCGCCGCAGGATGCCGTCCAGAACTCGCACCGCGGTCACGACATGGGGACCTTTATTGAGCATGACACACTCGGCGCGGTCGCCCATCGCCGCGTCGGTGATCTCGGCCCGTGAGGGGATCCCTTCCTTCGCAAGAGTTTCCAAGACCTGGGTCGCCCAGATCACGGGGACATGAGCGGCCTCACTGATCCAGAGAATCTCTTCCTGGACTTCCGCGAGACGCTCGAATCCACATTCGACGGCCAGGTCACCCCGGGCGATCATCACTCCGCAACACGGCGCACGCATCGCCGTCAGCAACATGTCCGGCAGGTTCTCGAACCCTCGCCTTGTTTCGACCTTCAGCACGACCGAGGGCTGCCGGTTCCCCAGCCGCGCCAGGCGCTGCTGGAGTAATTCCACGTCTCGGGCCGTGTTCGCGAACGATAACTCGACGACGTCCGCGTGCTGGGCCATGAAGGACAGGTCCTCAAGGTCCTTGGCGGTCATCGCGGCGAGGCGAAGATCGCTCTCCGGGAGGTTGATTCCCTTATCTCCGCGCAGCTTCTCCCCGCGCACGCGGGCACGCGTGATCCGGACGACGGCCTGGCCTGGCTCAATCGTGTCGACAACACCGCCGATCTTGCCGTCGTCGAACCAGATGGCTTCCCCCGCACGGACGTCGTCAAACACCTCCGGAATCGTGCAGCCGATCACGGCGGGCGTCAGGATTTGGCCCGCGCTATCGAAGGTCGCCGGGCGACCCGGCTCGAGGTCCCTGGTCAGGATCAGCCGGTCCCCTTGCCGCAGCACGATCGCACTGTCGCGCGGCGGGAGTTCGCCGACCGAGGCTTCCCGATCATCCCGCTTGGGTCCCTTGCGCTTGTGACGCAGAACCGTGCCGGGGACGAGGTACGCCGTCTTGGCCGCCTCGGCCCAGCAGCCGCGCTCGGTCACGTCAGCGACCGTCAGGGTCCGGCCGGCGTCCCGTGCGTCCGTGAATTTCACCTGGTCCCCCGGGCGAAGACGGGCGAGCCACTCCGCGGGTACGGGCAGGCAAGCGTCCGCGGGCGACGGGGGACGATGAGGGAGGGACTCCGCGGTAAACCATACCCTGGCGGGGGCCGTGACCCGCCCGTAGACGTCGCGACCAGGACGAACTCTCGCCACGCGCGGGCCCGGCTCGAGCGGCCCGGTGCGCAGCTTCGGACCGGCCAGGTCCATGACGACCCGGCAGGTCCGCTCGAGCGATCGCTCGGCCCGCCGCAGGTGCTCGATCATCCGCAGCCACGCGGCTTTGTCATCATGGGCGCAATTGATGCGCATGCAGTCCATGCCCTGTTCGAGCAGGTCGTGAACGAGTGAGTAATCGTTCGCCGCCTCGCCGGGCATGGTGACCATGATCCGGACCCCGCGCTCGGTCGTGGCGGGGCCCAACAGACCTTCGGCGTGTTCGGCAAGCCGCCGTTCGCCGCCGGCGAAATCGAGGGCCGGGGCTTCGTGCGACGGCGGCTCCCAGGAGGAGCCGGCCAGGCGGTGCAGCACTTTCAAGACCGCATCGACCGTGGCCAGAACGTGCGACTCGGCCCGCCCCAGCGACGACAACCCCAGCGCGGCCAAACGAAGCTGTAACGGGCGGAGGTCGCGCCGCCGGAGGGCGAGATAGTGCAGGAGGTTCCGGGCGCTCTCCCGGTAGTCGGGGTGAACCTGATCGAGACGTGATCGCGAACCGGCAGCCTCCGCGACGATGTCCGCTCGGATGGCCGTGAGCTCGCTGAGGGCTCTTTCAACGTCCTCACTTCCGCCGTCCGTTGTTGACAAAAGCGATTCCATATGAACACGCTATATAATATAAAAGTATTACAGTAAACGGATGTTGGTTTTGCCGGTGGCGTTAATGGGGACTCTGGGAACGAGGTCTATTGTCGGCACGGCGGTTGCGCTGCGTTCGGGAACGTTTTCGCACGAGCGTTCAGGACTTCGCGATGCTTGAGCGTAACCGTGCCGCGACCAAAGTCCAAGTCCTCGGTCCGAAGGCTCAGGCCTGTGTGGTCGAGATGTTGAGTACCCTCGGAGGCAAGACCCTCGGTTCCGCGAGAAAGCCCGCTTCCTTCCGTTGGAGAGCAAGTTAGAATCGCTCGGCAGCGCGGCACGTTCCCGCCGGACCTTTGGGTGCATTGTCGACGAGCGTTGATCATGGCGAAGGCGCGACAAAAGCCGGGAAAGGCGCAAACCTCTCTGCCGAAACCTGGCGACGCGTTTCTCATGCCGTTGGCTGACGGCCGATTCGGGTTCTGTCACGTGACTGGCCTGCCCACCCGTGGGATCGGCTTGGCCGTCCGCGGGGGGATCGTGGTGGAAACCTCGTCCTGGGTCGGGGAGGAAGCGCCGGACCTGAATGACCCTCGACTGCGCGAGGTGCTCGTCCAGACCCATCACGGCTGGGGGCCGAACACATGGAGGGTTATGGTTCGCGGGCCGGCGCCGGACTCCTTTCAACGGCTCGGCACGATCGAGCCGCGCGCGGCGGGGCCGGTGCTTGCCGTCTGGACTTTCTGGGAAAGCCTGGCGAGGGAGGTCCTTACCCAATGGCGGTGGGACCACGATCGCGAGGCACTCCTGGTCGAGGAGAAAGCGGCCGCCGAGCGAGCGAAGGCCGAGCAGGCAGAAGCAGCCAAGCGACAGCAAGACGCCCTCGATCAGCTCACTCTGGAATCGCTGAGGAAGAAACGCCGCTTTTCGATGTGGAAGGGGGACCGGCCCGATAAGGCCATCGCGGCCTGTCGCAAGGCGTTCGGCGAGGCGGTCGACGCGCTCATTGCCCTGGGGCCGAACCCGAAGAAGCGCGCAGTGGCCACGGTCATCCGCCGTTGCGTCGAGCAGTTGAACTCACTCGACGAGCAGTACGACGGCTTCATCGAGACTGGCGAGCGGGAGGAACTCTGCCGCGAGATCGACGAGTTGGTCTACGCGGCCGGCCTCCGCGGCAGCAGCGGCATGGCCGACCGCTGGCGAGAGTGGTGAAGTCAACGTCAGTGCCTCGACGCGTTCGTGCAGTCCTTTGGTCGAGAACTGCCGGTGCGCTCGCGCTCGGCAGGCGCGACACTCCGCCTGGTTCAGGCCGAGTCGAAGACCTCGAGCGCGCTCGAAACTTCGTGCAGCCGGGCGGTCAGGTAGCCGCGGATTTCCTCGCTCGTCTTGAGCTGGAGCACCTGGTGGGCGAAGCGTTCGGCCTGGGCTGTGGTGACCGAGCTGAGGAGGGCTTTGATCGTGGGTACGAAGGCTGGGCTCATGCTGAACCGCCGGAGGCCCATGCCGAAGAGAGCGAGGACGGAACGGGGCTGGCCCGCCATCTCGCCGCAGAGGGTGACGGGCGTGCCGGTGCGCTGGCAGGCGTCGAGCACCATTTGCAGGACCTTGAAAATGGCCGGGCTGAGGGGCTCGCAGAGGTGAGCGACCTTCGGGTTGTCGCGGTCGGCGGCGACGAGGTACTGGATCAGGTCGTTCGAACCAATTGAGATGAAGTCGGTTTCACGCAGAATCGCGTCGATGCAAACCGCGGCCGCCGGGACTTCGACCATGACGCCCGTCTTGACGTCCTCGCCGAACGGGACCCCCTCGCGACGGAGGTTGCGGCGGGTTTCCTCGACCAGGCGATTAACGTAGCGCAGTTCCTCCAGCGTGGTGATCATCGGGAAGAGCATGTTGACCTTGCCGTGCCTGCCCGCGCGGAGGATTGCGCGGATTTGCCGTTCGAAAAGTCGAGGGTGTTCGAACGACAAGCGGATCGAGCGCCAGCCCATGAACGGGTTGGCCTCGCTCCGGCGGCCGAGGTAAGGGACGGTCTTGTCACCGCCAAGGTCGAGCGTCCGGATGGTGACAGCGCGGTTCGGAGAGTCTTCGATGATCTGCCGGTAGTGCTGGTACTGCTCTTCCTCATCGGGCACGTCGGCGTGCGTCAGAAAGAGGTACTCGGTGCGGAAGAGCCCGACGCCGGTGGCGCCGACTTTCTGGGCGGCCTGGGCGTCGGCGACGTTGTTGATATTCGCGAGGAGTTCGATGGGCGCCCCGTCGGCGCTGAGGGCCGGCTGGTCGCGATTGAGGACGAGCCGGTCCTTGAGGTCGAAGAACTCTCGCTGCATTTTCCGGTAGGCGGCGGTGGCCTCGCGGTCGGGCCGGACGATGACGACGCCGTCGCGTCCGTCGACGACCATGAGGTCGCCGGAACGGACGTCGTTCGTGATGCCGGTGACGCCCGAGACGGCAGGGATTCCCCGGCTGCGCGACAGGATGGCCGCGTGGCTGGTCCCGCCACCGGTCTCGGTGACGATGCCGGCGATCGGCAGGTTGCCGAGGCTCATGGCCTGACTGGGCAGGATCTCGTGGGCCACGAGGATCACCGGTTCGTCCGCGTGCTCCGAGCCCGAACCGTTGTTCGAGGTGGCGGGCATCGCGTGCGGGAAGGCCGTGAGGTGGGAGCCGATGCGCGAAATCACGTCGCGCACGTCGGCCAGGCGTTCCCGGTAGTAGTCGTGCTCGATCCGGGCGAAGCTCGCGGCGTAGCCTTGGAGGACAATCTGTAGGGCCGACAGCGCGGTGAGCTCTTGATTCTCGATCAGGGAGCGCACCTTGTCGAGCAAGCCCTGGTCGTTGACGATTTGCAAGTGGCTCTTGAAGATGTCCGCCTCGGCGCTGCCGAGCTGCTGCGCAACTTTGAGCACGATCGCTTCCAGCTCGACCGTCGAGAGAGAGACCGCCTGGTTGAAACGGTCGATCTCCGCGGGAATCTGCTCCGGATCCGCCAGCGTTTGGGGCTCGGTGGACCCAAATACCGACTCGACCCGGTAAGCGACACCGACAACGACGCCAGGACTGACCGCGATTCCTTTGTGCATGACACGCTCAGTCTAGCAAAGCCGGAGGAAAATCCAAAGTCAGTGCGGACGCCGCCGCGGGCGACCGGTGATCAGTGCGGGCTCGCTTCGACCCGAAAGGCGCGGGAAAGTTCCCGCGCGACAAGTCGCACGCAGGCTGGGGGCGCATTGCGGACTGGCGAACATTGAAGAAACGACTTGTCAAAGATGGAACAACCGATGAACCAAGGCCACCAGAGGGCTACCAAGACGCCGCCACGCCTCGGCATGCAATTTTCATACCCCAGTTCCCGGCAACGCACAAGGTGATTTTTTTTCACAATGGCGGCGGGGGCGTGCCGGCACGAAGATTGATCTGGTCAGGGCCGCCGAAGACGGTATCCTCTGGACCTGAACGCCCCCCTTGGGTGAACCAGTCGCGGTGGGGGCGGTCGGGGGCGTCTCAGCACATCGGTTAACGGCACCTCGACGCACGCTCATTTCGTCGTCAGATCGATCGTGAAGATAACGCGCGATTCTGGACTGGGCCCTTGCCAAGGGCTCCGGCGGGCGTCTCCTGTACCCTCGCCGCGCGATCCACGGATGGAGGAGCGCCATGGGTTTTCGTGCGAAACGAGAGACGCGGCTGTGCAGTCGTCCCGCCATGGAAGGGCTGGAAGGACGCGTCGTACCCGCCACGTTCCACGTCAGCAATGCCGCCGATTTGCAAGCGGACGTCGCCGCGTTAAGTAACTCTTCGGTCCCGAACACAATCATGGTGGACCCCGGTGTCTATAACCTGACCAGCACGCTCCAGATCACCGACGCGGAGAACCTCACGATCGTCGGCAAGACCGACAGGTCGGGGAGCGTGACTCTTCTCGCCCCGAACGGTAACCGGGCGTTCGAGATCGACGGCGGGAACGTGACGCTGTCTGCGCTGACGGTCGCAGGCGGAGGCGGTGTTGACTACGGCGGCGGAATCCTGGCCCAGAACGCGGTGCTGACTCTCAAGAACGCCACTGTGACGGGGAATAGCGCGGCCGTGGCGGGGGGCGGCGTGTACATCGTCGGCGGCACGTTGAACGTGCAGTCCAGCTCGATCGTCAGCAATGGAACGGTCGGTTCCACGAATTCCGCCGGGGGCGGCATCGGCGCGCTGAATGCCACGGTGATCATCACGCACGGGATCGTCGCCAACAACTCGGCCGTCAGCTTCAACCTTGACCCGGCCGGTACTGCGAATGCCAGCGGCGCCGGTATCTACGCCCAGGGTGGGACGTTGACGATCACAAACAGCTCTCTCGCCCACAATTCCGTTTATGCCGCGACCACGGGCACGAGTGCCACCAGCTTGGGGGGTGCCGGGACGACCACGAATGCCACCGCGACGGCGAGCTCGAGCACGATTACGGGCAACGGGCTCATCGCCCTGAGCGCTGGGGTGAACAGCACGCGCGGAAGCGCGTTTTCGACAAACGGCGGGACGCTGACGATCACGAGGAGCAATCTGCAGGGGAACCTGCCCAGCGGTACCGCCGAGTTCGATCACCCTGGCGCGACGGTCGTCCTCAAAAACACGACCGTCGACGGCCAGAAGCTGATCGGCAACCGCACGCTGTCCAGCTAGTCGTGACCGACTGGAGATTCCCGGAGACCGACCGTCTGGCGGACGTCGCAGTCCTCAGCGCTCTCTTCGCCCCACCTTTGCCGGGCCCTCCTCGCGTGGTAACGCGAACGACTTGCCCACGAGCGATTGCCCGTTGAACGTCGCACTCGGAACCGCAAGCGGGCCGGATGCGGGCGTCGCCGGGGGAGCCCCCAGGCGATTGTCGCGCGCCGAGACGCGCAGCTCGCCCGGGTCGAGCGAGTCGGCGGAGCCCAGCGTGATGCCGGGTGGAAGCGCCTTGGCCCCCCCAGCGCTCCGGTGCTTGAGGAAGGCTTCAGTCCACCGAACGGTGTTGTTTTCGAGCGTCAACGTCATGTAAGCACGCCCGCGGTTGGTCTTGACCGGTTTGCCGTGTTGGACGTTGAACGAAGCGCCGCGCTCCGAGTCCTCGAAGGTGTTACCGACCACCTCGGCGTCGAAGAACGGCACGTGCGACCAACCCCAGAAAAGGGGCGACTCGGAGGCACATGCGATGACATCGCATGCGCCCCCCGCGCCGGCGAACCGGTTGTCTCGGATGCGCGTCCCGAAGCAGTTTCCCGTGAGCACGAGCGCGGTCGAGCGACTCGCTCCGGGCGCGTCGACGCTGTTCTTCTCGAAGGTCTCGTTCAGGAATCCCGTCGCGATGGAGACCAACTCGGCGTTCGGGGGGAGTGGCCGATCCAAGAGGAACGTCGTGCCGTTGATCGCCTGGGCGATCCTGCGCCATTGGCCGGCCGACGCCCCCGTGAGCACGGCGACGGCGTCCCCCGTGCGGGGCGGGCGGTTGTGCGACTTCGCGATCCGGAGCACCCTGCCATCCGTTGAGATGGCGGCGGGCTTTCCCTCGAAGAGCAGCGTATACGATTCTGTGAGCATGATCTCGGGGGCGTTCGACCAGGGGATCGTGTCATCATCGCGGGCACCGATTCCGTTGATCGTGTTGTTCTCGATCCGGTCGTGCGCACCCTGGCCGGTCAGCACGAGGAATCGCCACGTCTTGCCGCTGGCGCCAACCGGCTGGGCACGGTTGCCGCGGATCAGAAGGTCGTTCGGATTGTGCGCCGAGAAGACCGAATCGGAATACGTGCCCGGCGGCGTTCCGCGATAGTCGTTCGACTCGATCCGCCAAGGTCCGCTGAAGAACTCGATGTCACCCCCTCGCAGGGTGTTCTGCGCGATCACACCGCCGGAAGTGCCGACCAGTCGCATCAGGTGCGGCGAATGTTCCCAACCCTTGGGGTCGGCGGCGGGAGGAGCTTCGATATCGAGACCGTGAATCACCATGTACTCGTTCTGCTTGCCGGCGACCCCGTCCAGGTTGTCGGTCACTCCCAGGATCGCCGGGCCCCAGTTCACCTGCGTGTTCCAGCGCACGGGTCCGGCGAACCGGATGGCGAATCCTTGGAGAGTCGTACCGCCGCGATGAAACTTCACGGCCGTTGTCCAGGCCGGTTCGTTCGCCGCCTGGCTGAATAACAGGACCGCGCCCGGATCCCCGATCAGCTTCACCGGCTGGCTTAGCACCAAGGGCCGCCCGAGCGCGTAAGTCCCCTTGGCGAGACGCACCGTTCCGAACCGGTTCACCAGGTCCTGGAGGTCGTCGCCCGGCGTGGCATTGACGGATGTCGCCGCGGGGACAGGCGCTCGCAGCGCGATATCGGAGCGGCCACCGGGGAACTGTGCGAAGGCCATCGAGCCGTCCTGGAACACCAGTCGGACCGTCATCGTCGCGCCGGTCTCGTCGCGGTAAGGCGCGAAAAACAGGTCGACGCGTCCGCCACTGCCCGCGCGCTGAACCACGAGCGGTTGAGTCTCCAGTTCGCTGTCCACCGGGACGCGGTCGTTCTCGCGGTAGCGCCAGCTCCCCCTGACGGCGTCGCTCAGGACGATCGCCGCAAGCGCGCGCGAGGGAAGCCCCGAGAGCGCGACGTGGACGGTGCCCGGGCCGGCCTCCTGGCTGCCGTCCTGACCGAGCCACTCCGCCTTGAGGTCGATCGCCTTGAGGTCCGGAAGCGGCAGGCGGGGCATTTTCAGCTTTGGGTCAACCCGCCCACCCGCCAACGTTGCGCTGTCGGTCTTGCCGTTCTCGTAGGTCACGGTCAGTTTGAGCGATTTGCCCGTCAGATCGCTCTCGGGCTGGAAATAAAAGTCGGCGTGAGCGGGGTCCTTCTCGTCGCGGATCAGCTCGGCGTTCGGGAAAGCCTTCGGGTTTCTCCCGGCGTGCCAGCGCAGTCCGCCGGGGCCTTCCAGTTCGGCCGATTCGACCTTGACCTTGGCGGACAGTTTCATGAGGGCGATCCGGGCGTCTTGCAAACCGTCGGGGCCGACGCCGAGGTCGGGACCGGCCCAATCCTGGCGCTCTTGCCCGACCCATTTGGCGCTGAGCGCTGCGCCGAGGGTTCGCAAGTTGGGGTCGGCCTTTCGCCCCTTGACCCAGACATCGGTTTTCGCGCCGCCTTCGAATTCGATGATGATTTGAAACGAACGCCCCTTCTCGACGCGAGACGGTTCCAGAAACAGGTCGGCCGTCGCCGCCTTTGCCTTGCGCTGAAGGCCGGCGGCCCAGGGGCCACGACTCGGATAGGCCCACTCGTCGCCTCCCTCGCCGAGGACCCGGACCGAAACGATGTTTCGTGGTGGGAGGTTCCCGAGCAGGATGTGCATGTCCTGCACGTCGCTCGGCTTCACCTCGGACGACGGACCGACGACGTCGTGACCGTCCTGCCCGAGCCACTTGCCCGCGGGCCCTGCGCTGAGGAGCGAAAGGCTAACGACGATCATCCCTGAGTTGAGCAGCATGGCGGTCCTCCCTGTTGCGCGCCGTGGAACGAGTGTCGTGGACTCGCTCACTCACCAGTAACGCAATCGGGTCGGAACCGCAAGGCGAGTCGTGCCAAGGCTCTCACGCAAGAATGGCCTCGATGGGCTGGCCTCCGTTCGCAATCGGCATGGGGCGATTGGTGCGGTCCGGGACCGTGAGTGCGGGGTCGATGCCGAGGCAACGGTAGATCGTCGCGCAGACGTCGCCGGTGCTCACGGGGTTATCCTTGACGTAGGCGGCCTGGGAGTCCGAGGCCCCGTGAATCGTGCCTCCACGGATGCCAGCCCCGGCGAAAACGTGCGAATAGCAGTAGGTCCAGTGGTCGCGGCCGCCATTGGCGTTGATTTTCGGGGTGCGGCCCATCTCGCTCATAACCACGACCAGCGTCTCGTCGAGCAAGCCGCGGCTCTCCAGGTCGCCCAGTAGGGCGGAGTACGCTCGGTCGAAGTACGGGAGGTTATAATCGCGCATAATCGAAAAGTTGCGCGTATGTGTGTCCCACCCGTCGTACTGGATCTGAAAGCGGTCCCAAAAGATGTCCCACGTCACGTTGACGAACCGCACGCCGGCCTCGACGAGCCGGCGCGCGATTAGCGTGCTGTTGCCGAACAGGCTCCGGCCATAGCGGTCGATCAGCTTGGGGTCTTCGGAGTCGAGGTTGAACGCGGCCTTGACCTTGGTCGAGGTCAGCAACTCGTACGCGCGGCGGCGGTGCCGGTCGTACGCGTCAAGACCTGGCGACGCCTCCGCGAGGCGCACCTGGTCGTCGAACTGCTGGAGGAGCGAGCGCCTGCTGCTGAAGCGGTCGAGCGTCACCCCGTTCCCCTGGACGCCGTCCGGCAGCCGGGGCACGCCGCGGCAAACCTGGGGCTGCCCCGGGAGCTCGCGGGGAGCGTCCTTGTCGATGTAGGGCGTGCATTCCGTGTACAGGGCGTCGTACTTGTTCCCGAGGAAACCGGCGTACGGGCCCGGCCGGCGGATGGCCTGCCCCCAGCCCAGGTAGCAAGGCAGGTACATGTATGACGGAAGCAGTCCACCGTCTTCCTTGAGGTACTCGCAGACCGAGCCCATGCTTGGCGGGTAGAACGCGCGCGTCGAGACGATGTCGGGCAGCGGCTGCTCGAACCCCGTGTAGCTCGGCAGCGGGTTGTGGCAGCCCGCCTTGTGGTTGACGGAGCGCACGACGGCGGCCCGGTGCATCCAGCGCGCCATGCCCGGCAGGTGCTCGCAAACGTCCATTCCCGGGACGTTCGACGGGACCGGCTTGAACTCCCCTCTCACCTCCGAGGGGGCATCCGGCTTCATGTCCACCATGTCTTGGGTCGCCGCTCCGCCGAGCAGGTAGAGCACGATCACGCTCTTCGCCTTCCCCGGCTTTGACGGCGTGGGCCGCATCGCTTCCTCGGCACGCAGCAACCCGGGCAGGTGCATGCCTCCCCCAAGGGCCAACGCTCCGGCCCTCAACGTCTCGCGCCGGGTCACCCGGTCGCAACACCGCCGGCGGCTCCCCAGCATGGTGATCATGGCTGCGCCCTCCGGAGTCACGGTCGACGAGAAACTATTGTTTAACAAGTGCCAGATTAAGAACCGGCGCACGATCGTGCAAGAAGAATCCGCCGGCACGAACCGCAAACGCCCTTCTTGACATGCGCACAGTGTGTCGAGCAGCCTGGGGTTGGTGATACTTGAGGAGCTTGTGCACGGGAGGCTCGATGAGCCGCGAAGAGACGGGCCAATTGTTCGACGATCCGCACGATTCGCACGAGGGCTCAGGCGACGTCTCATCGCCGCTGGCCGATCGGATGCGCCCGCGTACGCTCGACGAGTTTGTGGGCCAGGCCCATCTCGTCGGGCCGGGCAAACCGCTTCGGAAGGTGGTCGAGCGCGGTGGGCGACTGCCGTCCTTGATCCTCTGGGGTGGACCGGGCACGGGCAAGACGACGCTGGCCCGCCTGCTGGCGCGCCATGCGGGTGGCGAGTTCCTCGCCCTTTCGGCGGTGTTTTCCGGCGTCAAGGAGCTGCGCAGCGCCATCGACGAAGCCCGCCGGAACCAGCGGCGCGGCAAGACGACCGTGCTGTTCGTCGACGAGATCCACCGGTTCAACAAGGCGCAGCAGGATGCGCTGCTGCCGGCTGTCGAGGACGGTACGGTCGTCTTGATCGGGGCGACGACCGAGAACCCGTCCTTCGAGGTCAATGGGGCGTTGCTGTCGCGGTCGCGCGTCCTGGTCTTGAACCCGCTGGCCGAGGATGACCTGGCGCTCATCATCCGCCGTGCCCTGGGTGACGATGAGCGGGGCCTGGCCGGGCTCGGCGTGTCGGTCAGCGACGAGGACGTGGGGCTCCTTGCACGTGCCTCGGGCGGGGACGCGCGGGTGGCTCTGACGACGCTGGAGTCGGCCGCGCTCGCGACGGAACCCGGCGAGGATGGTGCGCGCCACGTCGACTGGGAGGCCTTGTCCGATGCGCTCGGGCGGGCGCGCTACGCCTATGACAAGCAGGGAGAGGACCATTACAACCTGATCTCGGCGCTGATCAAATCGCTCCGAAACAGCGACGCGAACGCCGGCCTTTACTGGCTCGCGCGTCTCATCGAGGGGGGCGCCGATCCGGTCTTCATCGTGCGCCGGCTTTGCATCCTCGCCTCGGAGGACGTGGGAATCGCCGATCCGCAAGCGATGGTCCAGGCCGCGGCTGCCGCGCAGATCGTGCAGCTCATCGGCCTTCCGGAAGGTCTCTATCCACTTGCACAAGCGACTCTGTACCTGGCGAACGCGCCCAAGTCGAATGTCGTGAAGCGAGCGTACTTCGCGGCCGCCGAAGACGCGAGGGCCACCGCGCGCGAGGCGGTGCCGCTCCACCTGCGGAACGCCGTCACGTCGCTGATGAAGTCCGCCGGCTATGGTGCGGGATATCGCTACGTGCACGACGATCCGGGGGCGAAAGGGGAGATGGACTGCCTCCCCGAGGCGCTTCGAGGGCGTCGCTACCTCCCCGGCGAATGACGTCGTTCGCCCTTAC
>JARLIH010000200.1 GCA_031291845.1 Isosphaeraceae bacterium
CATCCAGTCGGAGCGCCCAGCGGTGACTACCGGCCGCGCTTTCCGTCACATGCGGCTATTGCACTAGTGCTATAACATGCCTCAGGATGCTGCTGCGGGGCCACACGGGCTTGAGATATGTCTCTCGCCCGACGTCCTTGCCTGGGTCACAAACCCACGTCGCCAACCTGACGAATCCCTCAAGGTGAGGAACCGCATCCGCCACGTGTTCGGACGGATCGAGGATGTTGGAAGGCTTGCCGGCACTGACTACATCTACCAGATCGACCTCGAATTTGATCCGCCCCTCTTGGAAGTGAAGATCGTTTGGAAGAATCTCGCATTTCGCGTCTTCGGCGTGAGCGTGGGCAGTCGTTTGTGCCTTTCGGAGGTCAGACTGAAGAAGAAACAAGCCTACTCAAGCGACCAATACAGGGCGCTACACGGCAAAGCTAAGTCCTTCGCAGAGGGACTGTGCCTAGAGCAGGCAACCGAGGGCAGACGATGAACTGGAGGCAGATCGAGGCCGAATGGGACGGAGATCCGGAATTCCGGAGATCTTACGAGGAGGAGTACCCATTCGACGCGGTCGCCCGTTCCATAGTGCGTCTGCGAGCCGAACACGGACTCACCCAAGAGCAACTTGCACGGCTTGCCAATTCGTCGCAGTCTGTGATCGCACGCGCCGAAACGGGCCGGCACGGCGTAAACGTCAGCCTTCTGAACCGCATCGCGCGAGCCGTGGGCACGACGTGGGAGCCGGTGTTTGGGATGCAACGCATCCCGCTGCAGCCATATACACAGCAACCGGTGGCCGCGACTCTCCACGACTGGGTAGTCGAGGCGTTCCTTTCGGCCCCAGCGCTCAATCGGGTGGCGATCGAACACCACAGCGTCGACAACACGACGCTCGATGCAAAGACCACCTACCGGAATGTATCCGCCAAGATTATCCGGCTGGAAGGGTGGATCGGGACGGGGAATGACGTCGAACCACCCGAGGCGGCGAACAAGCAACCAGCCTTGGCGCTCGCAGGGTAGGCACTGTGCCCGAGCCTGTGGTTACGGACCTCCCACGCTATTCGACGCAGTTGCGCGACGCTTACCTCCTCGAGGCGAATGTCAGCCGACGTGAGACGAGGCCAGAAGATGACGCGCAGCCAGCCCTGAGTGCCACTATTGGTCCGCCCGAACCCAATCCGGATTCGACGTCGTTCTCGCAAGCGATCGGCGTGACCGTTCTTGTGCCGTTCAATAGTGGGAAGGCCATACTCGAGCTGAGGTGCGTCTACAACGGCGTGTTCAGCTCGTCCTCAGGGCCGATCTCGGCAGACCAAATCAAGTTGATGGCCGAGCGGACCACAACCGTTCTCTTGTGGCCCTATCTGCGGGCTGGTGTCGCCGAGATCGGGAGGATGACAGCGATCCGAATACCACAGATCCCGACCCTCGACGTGGCCAACTTTCTCGCCGAATCACACATGGCAGCGGCCGGGCCGGCGGTGTCGCCGCGATCCACGACGAGGGCGCCTAAACGCCGACGGACGCCACCCAAGGAGCAATAGCCAGCCACTTCGGCCCCGGTCACTTGGTGCTCTACCGACAGGTCACTCGGAGGGCGGGCACGATCGAGACGCCGTGCGTATGCGCTCAGGCGCCGACGTTATCCGAGCTTCGGCTCGAGCCAGGCCATCGCGATTGACACGGCGCGACGACCCTCGCCCATCTCGTCGAGCGCCTTGACTCGGGCCGGCTCGACATGATCGGCGATCAGCTCGCCGACCCGCGCCTCGAATGTGTCGGGATCGTTGGCCGGCATCGGAGCAAGACCCTCGAGCTCAGCCAGCCGAACCGTGATCTCGGCGAGCGTGTCGGTCCGCTCGCGCTGCTCCGTCCAGGTCCTGACAGTTGCCGGGAAGAGCGCGGGATAGCCGTCGAGGTATCTGGTCTCAACCCGTTTCCTGGCGGCTTCGAGCGCTCGCAGCTCCGCGGAGCGGGCAACAGCCCCGTCTCGGAGCGCGGTGAGGCCTGCCGCGCGGTTCGGGAAGACGGAGTGCCAGGCCCTGCCCTCATCGGCCATCACGAGCCCGAGATGGGCGCTGAGCGCGGTGCACACGAGCGCCTCCCGGTCGAGGGCCGCTTGGGCCAGCTCGATCGCTCGCAGGACGAGGTGGAAGAGGAAGACGATCCGGCGGATCGCGGCACGGAGCGCGTCGTCCCCCTGCTCTCGTGATCCATGCTGACTGGCAGCCTCGGCACTGGCACGCGCCTCGCGGACGAGCCGATCGAGCGGAAGCGCCCCTGGTCCCAGGGCGAAGATGGCGCGGCTGTAGGCGTCGAAGTCGTCGTATTGGTGAGCCTCGGCGAGCCACCGGAGGACGAGCTGGGTGGGGGAGAGGGAGGTCTCGAGCGCAACGAGGCGGCGCTCGGCGGTCACGGGAGTCCGAGCGGATCGTCGCCTGGCTGTGCCGCGTGGTGTCCTACGACAGTCTCCAGGGCGGCGAGGCGCTCCTCGAAGTCGCTCGTCTTGAGAAGGTTGGTGGCCGCTACCCCGACCGCGATGAGGGCGCGGGCCCGGCCGATCGTGTTCTCCTGGCCCAGGAGGTCGGCCCGCACGATCTCGAAGATGCGCCGCACGCCGTCCGCCGTGTCGAGCCCGGGCAGATCGTAGGCGACCGCGATCGTGCCCTCCTTGCGCCGGCGCAGGCCGCCCATGCGCCGTGCCTCGGCGGCCTCCGCGGCCCGCTCAGGGTCGTGGGCAAAGCAGTAGGGCCGCTCGTGCTGGGGCGGCATCTGGCAGGGCTGGCCGTCCGATCGGGGGAAGCCACAGCGGCGGCGGGTTACCATCGATTAGCTCTGGTAACCGAACGGCGCCTGGTAACGGCCCACCCGCGACACCATCTGGCGATCGTGTGGGGCCTCGCCCCTTGACCCCGCCCTCGGCCAGCGCGCACCCTTGGGCGGCCGGATGTCAGCCTGAGGGGATCCACCGTGGCCGTCGACCTGCGCGAGATGCTCGATCGGACCACGGCTGCCCTGGGCTATCTCGTGAACGGCGACGCCGGACCGTACCTCGCGCTGTGGTCCCACGCCGACGACGTGACGGTGATGGGCGGCTTCGGCTCCTACGAGCGGGGCTGGGCGCGGGTCCGTCAGAACACGCTCTTCGCAGCTTCGCGCTTCCAGAGCGGTTCGCTCTCGAGCGTGGAGGCGATGGCGGCAGGGGAGAGCGGCGACCTTGCCTACGCCGTGTGGATCGAGCGGGGCATGGTACGCGTGGAAGG
>JARLIH010000201.1 GCA_031291845.1 Isosphaeraceae bacterium
ACGAACAAATAGTCTTGCCATGTGTGCTCAACGCCTTGCGGCATCGGAGAGGGCGGCACAAGACGAGCCGCATAATATTCGTCCGTGTATAGCTAGTGCTCAACGCCTTGCGGCATCGGAGAGGGCGGCACATCAGGTCCGGAGTCTTATAATTACTAGCCTTGACATGTGCTCAACGCCTTGCGGCATCGGAGAGGGCGGCACTGCCCCGGTTCCAACTCGGTGTCATTCCAGCAGATCTGAACGCGGTTTTCAAGCATCCGTGAGACGGATTGCCTCGAATGACGCGCAGGGCATCCGCCAGGATCGAAACCTCGTCGTAATCTCTTGGGCAGTGCGGCTATCTGCGGATTCATGGACCTTCCGAATTGTCAAAGAGCCGTAGGTCTTGACCAGACGGGAGCTTATCGTCCCGTTCCGGGCTGAGTGCGCGCGACACGCGGCGGTGCTTGATTCCCGCCGTTGGTGGTTAGAGGACACGAAAAGGCTCTGGCTCATCGGGCCAGTCGGGGGCGTTCTGGGCCGAGTAAGTTGTCTCCAGGCCGGCCAAACAGCGCGGGCAGAGGGGGATCAACAGTACCTCGTCGTTCGGCACCAAGACCTGGGCCAATTCCCAGCGCAGGCTGTGCATCTGGCTCGGCGTCATCCAGCAGCGGAAGACCGACTCCTGCATGCGGCGTCCTGCCCCCTCCAGCACCTTCGCGCAACGCCTCAGCCGCGCTGGGTCGTGCACATCATAGCAGACGAGCCACCATCGTGCGTCGTTCATCGCTCGACCCTCTACGAACTCTCATCCGCGCGGGAATGGAGAAGGACACTCCGGATGCGCTCCAAGTTCACCGCAGGCGCATGCGCGCGAAGAGGCCGGGTTCTCCGCTCCACTCCTTCTCCAGTAGGCGGGCCTCCAGTTCGAGTGTGCGCGCGTACGACAATGAGTAACCGATCACCGGATGCTTCCAGGTTTCGTCCAGCCGCGCCTCGAATAGGCCGATCGCCTTGCGCCGGCCGGCGTCGGATAGCCACACTTTCCCCTTCGTCGCCACGAAATCAGCGTCGGCGTCCCACTGGCCACGGTTCAAGGAGCCGACCTGGACCATGTCCCATAGGGGAACGCGGAACAGTTCCATCAGGTCGAGCACCAGCGGATACGCGGCGCTTCGCGGCGTGTGAAAGAACCCGAGCGCCGGCTCCAGCCCGGCCGCCAAAATAGCACGCATTACTGATGTGTGCAGTAGACCATATCCGAAACCTAGGAGTGCGTTAAATCGATCCAACGGAGGCCTGCGCGTACGGGTCGCGTAACGGAGCGGCTCGGGCACCGAGGGGGCGAGCAGCTTCGCGAGGCCCCGGAAGTACCCTACGGCGGCCGCGCCTTCGTGGCCCCGGACGGCGTCGCGGTCGGCGGCCCCCTCGATCGCTGAGAGGGCGGCACGCAACGGGACCAGGTCAGGCAGCATGTCGTTGCGCGACGCTTCGTCGCCCCGCGAGCCGCGCAGCAAATACCGGTGCTGGCTTTCGACCTTGGCCCGGGCCAGCGCCTTGGTCAGGCGCAAGCACGTGGCGTCGTCGGCCAGGGCGCGATACTGCCGCACGCGGCGCTGGACCTGGCCAGCGGTAGCCGTCAGGCTGGCGGTATGCCGGCCGGTGGTCGTCAGCCAGTGGACCGGGACCTCGCGCTCGACACACAGGTTCAAGGCCTGCGTCGTCACCTGGGCATAGCCGTGGACGAGCAGGGCGTCGACCTCGCGTACAGGGTGCTTGGACGTCGGCCCATTGTCTGGCATCTTGACGACGAGCGTCTCACCGCTGCGACCGATCGAGGCCCCTGGGGTGATAACGTGCAACGACGATCCGTCGCGGTCGGGTGGAAAGAGCCGCACCGGCTCGCGCTCGGGGTTCTCGGCCTGGCGCACCTCCTCGGGCAAGCATACCGGCGCGAGAGAGCAGCGTACGCAGAGCCGCTCGTTTTCAGTCACCGGCGGTCGCTCGGTCGTCTGGCGAAGGCGCCGCGCCAGGGTGATCGCCTCATCGAGATCGGTCCTCGCCTGTGCGTCGATCGGCACGCGTACCGTGACATGATCGGCGTGGTAGCGGATGCGCCCCTCGTTGATTCCCTGCCCCGTGGCCGACTCGATCAAGACGGCATAGGCGATCACCTGGAGTCGGTCCGACGGCCACGCATCGGCTTTCTTGTCGTCGCGCCGGGCGCGGCCGCGCTTGTGCTCGTACGGGAGGTAAGATCCGTCCCGACGCTTGAGGGCGTCGACCTTACCGACGAGGCCGAGCGCCGGGTCCGCCAGCTCCCATTGCGTGCGCTCCCCGTCTTCGTCGGCTTCGAGCGACGCGTGCAGCTCGCGCCCGGCGTAGACCCGCTCGTCGGCGACGCGGATCTCCTCGACTTCCTCCAGGTAGAAAAGCCGCGGGCAGTAAGCCAGCGCGTGGAGGGACATGACGCGGAGGGGGGGATCGATGGCAAACCGATCGTCGGGGAGTGGTGACGTTGACAAAGTGTTGTCCTCCCAAGCAAACGGGGACTCTCGGTGCGCCGAACCGTGCATGAAAGGGAGACCGACTCGTGCCCTTTGCCGCCTGATCATCGCGATAGAATCAACATACGCTGTGATCCTTGTGCCATTTCTCGAATCCTGTAGGGTCGCCCATCGGCACCGTAGCCCCATCGGGGGGTTGATCAGTGAGTTTGGATTCGGGCGCGAAGAGAGCCGAGCGAGTGCCCGACATATCGGCGCGGTCGATGTGGACGGTCAAGCGTGTTGTCCCCTCGCGAGGTCGTCCCGCCCGGTCGGCCACGAGGGAGTACCAGCGGGCCGGTCGGGGCTCGACTTCCTCAATGCGATCGACAGTGAAGTTGTTGTCACCGAGGAACGGCAAGCCGTATCGGCCCTCGTTCTTCCGGCCGTCGAGCCCAAGGCGAAGGTCGTTTTCGAGGCTCGGGTCGCCGTCGATGACGGCCAGAGCATGGACAGCGCAGAGCAGTTCCCGTCGAACGGGGGCGATGTTATTCTTCCTCCCCTTTGCCAGTGCCGGGTCGACGCCGGCCTGCGACCCGACGGGGTAGTTGTGCAACTGCTGGAAGATCGTCTGGACGACGGGGATTTCAGCTCCCCCGGGCAGCCCGAGGGCAATGTGGAACCGGGGAAGGCCCGTGCGGGTCAAGCTCGCGGGAGTCTTCTCGTCGTGCCCATCCTCGTGCTCCCAAAGCCTCGTCTCTCGACCGGCGATATTGAGCACCAGCCCGTAGACGGACGAGTGGGTGAGGAATCCGGCCGTCGGCCGGTACCAACCGGCGACAAGAGGGCGGCAAGCGGCGAAGGGAGCCTGGATGTCGAGCCACAGCATCGTGCGTTCACTCCTTCCCGAAGGCGCGCTCCGCCACCGTCACCAGGAGTCGCCTTGGATCGGGGTCGAGCGTGACCTTCTTTTCACCCGATTCCAGCTTCGCGCGATCTTTCTCCGAGAGCCCTTCGATGATCTCGCCGCCAATGTAGAACTGGTCGCGAGGGAGGAACGGCTCGTCGGCGAGGAGTTTCTTGAGGAGCTTGGACTCGTAGATGCGCTCGTTGGTGGCGGGGTCGCGACGGACTGTGAAATGGTATTGTTCGTAGCCGGGGCAGAGCTGATCGGTCAGCCGGACGATGATGCTGGCCGGCGCCATGAAGAACAAACTGCGGGCGTGGTTGCCCGACACGTTGGCCAACTCGCCGATGGCCGCGAGCAACTTCCTGGCCCAGTCCGGGTGCTTGCGGCAGTCGTCGCAGTTGAGAGCGAAGGGATATTGGAAGGCCGTATCCGCCGTCTCGCGGTGAAGCAGGGCCGAGCCGGTCCCGCCCTCGCCACCGACCTTCCATGCGTTGTCCTTGTGGAACATCGGCGACTGCGTGAAGACCGTCTCATGCCGGTAGGGCTCGAGCCCCTTGGCCAGGTTCATCCTCAAGATGCTGTCTCGCTTGAGCGGGTAGTCCTTCCCCTTCTCCTTGCGGATTCGCTGGAGCTCCGCGCCCTTCACGGCGAGGAGATAGCCGAACAAGAAATCATCGACATACTTGGTCGGGTCGGGTAGCTCCTTGTATTTCACGGCGAGTTGCTGTTTCTCATCACCCTCACCAGCCGTGGGGTGAATGCGTTCGCGGTTCGAGTGCTGGTCGTACTTTGAACTCGCGAGAATCTCGCGCAAGGCGTTGCGCATCGCCTCGGGAGACACGATCGGGTATTCGTGCCGGCCGTCGGTGAGCTTCTGGATGACGGTACGGTTCAGTTCGCTCTCGCCGCGATAGTTGGCCGTCGGCGCGGGGTGGGTCAGGACGGTGGCGAAGAGGTTCATCCCTCGTTCTCCTTGGTCAAGTTCTCATCGTTCTCGGCATCGGCCCGTGCGAACAGGCTCCGGGAGTGGGCGGAGAGCGCAAGCAGCGTCAGGGTCTTCACGTCATCGCGGTTCCGCAGACGGTTCTCGCTGACGCCATGGGTGTGGGATCGCATCAAGGCGGCGGCGATGGTCGCGAAATCGTCCTCTGGTAGGTAATTCGCCACCGCGCTCAGTGCGTTGCTAAAATGCTCGACGAAGTCCTCGGCGTTCCGAGAACGTAGCTCCAGGTATAACGACGAGCAGACCTTTCGCCGTTCTTCTTGGTACTCAGGAGTCTCTCGCTTGTGGGCTTTGCCTTGCTTGTCTTTGACCTCTCTCATCCAGGGTTGCTTCGGATCATCCGCCTCGAAGCGGAGCCGCGCCAGGGTGCGAAAATGGGCGTATCGGCCGATCATCTGGTAGACGAGCCGATCCACCTCGTCCGGGCTGGTGCCCGTCATCATGCCCTCCCCCTTCATGAGTTGGTAGTTTGCGTCGATTTGCTGAAAACGAAGATCCGCCTCCCACGCGAACCCGATCATCGCCGTAGGTGTGCGGTGCTTCTCTTGCGTCGAATGGACGAAGAACGACCACTCGCGCTCGGTCATCGGGGCTTCGAACTCCGCGAACCAGGGCTTGCCCCGGATCACGGACAGTAAGTAGGACGACTGGAACACGGGGTTGCGAAAGTTCGCTCGGATGCCCGCGTACAGTTGCAACAGAATATCGCGTGGCGGGATGCGGCCATTGGCCGCCAATTTGACGTTCTGACCGATTCGGACCATATAGAAGAACTCGACTCCTGCGATGAACCGGGCGGGTCCTTCTTGGATGACAGTCCGTTCGGCCAAGTCGGCGAGGTGGTGCATGAATTCGAGCGCACCTTGTTCCGGGATCGAGATGGCGGCCTCCGCCGGTCGGCAACCGCGAACCCCCGGCTTCAATTCGCCGAGCAAGCGTAGATAGGCCCTACAGAACGCAGGAAGGTCGCTCACGTCGGGAAAGGCCAGAACGAAACCACTCACGAATTTTCTTTGGCCGTCGGGATCGATCATCTCAGGAACAAAGATCCGCGCAGCAAGCGTCCAGAAGTGGAGCAGCAAAGCATGATCGATACGGTTGATGAAAGGTAGACATTCAGCATTCTGGTCCTGGGTGCCGATCAGCAGGGCTCCCGAGAGTCCAGTCGTGGCATGTCCCTTGCCTCGCTCCTTCTCAAATCGGAGCAAATCCTCCCAAACACCCATTCCTTCCCGACAATGGAGATAGCACTTGGTGTCTTTCTTACGACGTGTCACCACCATCCGCTCCCACTCGGCCTCACCACCCCGAGCGAGCCTCAGTTGAGCCATGTCTTTGAATGGTCCCATGGTCGCATCTTGATTGCGTGGAATGGAGGTGATCATGTCTCGCCAAAGGCGACACCAGCACTCCTTCCCATCGTCGGTGAATCGACGGAGAAACTGGCCCGCGGGCTGCACTGCGTCATAGATGTATCTCTTCTCCTTCTTCACTTTCTTGGTCGCTCGATCTGTCACCTCGACTTCGATGATACGTTTGGGCTCCTTGTCCTGCTTCTTCTGCCTGCAAAGTTGCTCGACCACCTCGGCGTCGTATAAGTCATCATAGAGGTTAATCACGGCCCGCTCTGTGAAGCCGATTTTCACGCTCGTGCTCCCTTGATCCGAAACCGTCGGCAGTTCCAGATCACTCGGCAACGCCCCCGCAGCCATGCGCGCTTTCATGCTGTCGATCTGGAGGAGCAGCCCAGCGAGGCCGGCCTTGTGTTGCGCCGTCGGGAGTTCGTGCAGATCGTAGCGAATCGCAATTGTTTCGGGCTGCTGTCTCATTTTCGCCCTGGTCATGTCCGCCTCCTCTCAAAAGATGGTTGGCCCCGGTGGTTTGACGCGCTCGCCGTAGCCCAAGGCTGGGAGATAGCACCCTCCCTTAGTCACATGAAGCCAGGCAGGCAGACGTTTGTCCGGCTCGGGATCGATGAAGCACTTCGGCACGGAGATGATCAACGCCTGCGACTCCCATGGCTTCTTCCCCTTGCGGAGGCGAAGATAATCCTCCACGTCGCTTGGGAGCAGCGCTTCGCGGTTGCGATCTTCGATGTCGCGGAAGTTTTCATCCCCTGACGCCGCCCAAGGGCCGCTCTCGATAAAGCGGCAATCCTTGGGCAATACCGCTGCGTGAGGGACATCGCTCAGGAGTTCCTCAAGCTGAGACTGCGAAACAACCTCAGCCCCAACCAGTTTCTTCACGAAGTCATCAACCCCGAGCAAGTCTTGCTTTGTGTAAGGCGCAGGGCTTCCCGGCGAGTAGAGGATCACGTCACCAACGCGCGGAGGGTTGGCCTCGTGGGCCTTCATGTCACGACAACAGCGACCCATACGCTGCACGAGCGATGACGCCGGGGCATGCTCCGTCACAAGCAGGTCCGCGTCGAGGTCGAGCGACATCTCGCAGACCTGAGTCGTGACGGCCAGAACGGGACGTCGGTTCTTGTATTCCCCGCCGAAGGCCCCGACGACACGTTGGTGCCAAGTTTTCCGATCAGCCAGACGATAGCGGCTGTGGTAGCAGAAGAGTGGGATGCCATCGGTCCTCAATTCGGGCGATTCGGGGTCGGCGGCGAATTGCCGAGCGATATCTCGCGCCCGATCGACCGTGTTGACCACCCAGAGCACTCGATCGCCTTCCTTGAGGGCTTTTCTTACGTCTTCCGCCACTGCGTCGGAGTCGGTCGCGGTGTGAATCCGGTATCGTGGGTGATTGGCAATGATTTGGAGCAACCCCTCCTCTCCGCAGAAATTCAGGCCGTTGACGACCTTCAGGCCTTGTTCCTTCAGGTCGCCTCTGTCCCTATCCAGTTGATCCTGCCTCCGCTTCAGGAGGGTGGCGGTCATGCAGAGAACTGGCACGTTGAAGTGGCGGAGGAAGTCCAGCAGGGCAGAGAACATCCCCCGATCGTAGCTGTGGACCTCGTCGAACACCACGACCGAATCGGCCAGGAGTGGCAGGAGGCACGTCGGACCGTAGCCGTGCTGGAGGAAGCCTAGGAACTGATCGACCGTGGCGCTGAAGAGTTGCTTGGGCCACTGCTGGAGGGCGAACAGGCGGGCCTCCTTGATCCGATCTTCGACGCTGAGGTCGGGGTGGATGTCGTCGATTTCAAGGTCGGCCGTGCCGTGGACGAGGGCAGCCTCCTCCGGCCCGGCGTGCGAGGCGTAGTCGCGGTAGCCCTCGGTCGCGGTTCCCCGCGTTGGGTAGAGAAAGATCACCCGACTGACCTCGTGTTCATCGCATCGGGCCTCGATCCACCGCCAGGCCGCGAGCGTCTTCCCGCTGCCGCACGGGGCCAGGAGCAGCGCCCGCGCCGGCACTTGCTCGGAATCTCCGCATGCGTTCTGGAAGTGGATCCAGCCTGTCCAGCGGTCGCCGATCTGTTTGATTCGCGGCTCGATCACCTTCGTCCGAATCGCTTCGCGATTGAGTCGTTTCCGCTCATCGAAAGCCTCGGTGATCCATTGCTTCACCAGCTTGCCCTCGCGGAACAAGCCCGAACCGGCTGCATCCGCTACGATCAGGGCGGCGCGGATCGCCCAGAGGAGACGCCGCCGGGGTTCGTCCCGCTCCAACTCGTCGCCAAGTCGGTCGAGGCTGTCCCGCACCCCATCCAGCGCCTCGAAGAGGTCGGCCACCTTGGGTCGTGGCGTGTAACTCCACAACTTCGGCAAGTCCGGGACACCCCCCACCGAGGCCGGTGACAGTCTTGCCAAGTCAGCCTGCAGGTCTGGATCGTCCCACCGGACACACATAATCGTGTCTATGTCCGCTTGAGGCCGCCCGAAGTCCTGCCCTCTCGCCTTCAGATGATGGCCGACCACGGCCGCGAGGATGACGGAAAGGTCGATTTGTCCATTGTGCCCCAACCAATCCCAGACCTCGGGCTGGTGCATCAAGAGGGCGCTGACCTGTTCGTGTCGCAGAAGTTGCACACCTTTGCCCAGCAACATCGCCTGGAAACCATCGTTCGCCTTGCCCCAGTCATGAACGCTGCATGCAACCAAACCGTGGACCAAGAACGCCCTGAGGTCAGATAGACTGAAAAACCGGGCCCAACAGGTGGCAAGCTCCGTGGGCTGCTCGGTTGTCCCGAACAATGCACGGAAAGCATCTTCGACGTCAACGGTATGCCCAACCAACGTGCGCCCCTGCTTGCTCCCCTTGGAGGACTTCGCAAGCAGCGGCTGCTTTGGAGGATGAGCGGTTCCGATACTTTTTGGCTGTAAAGACATGTGGTTCTCTCCGCCAAGTGTGACACCGTCGCCATCACGACGCGCCGAGCCCGCCGGTGGTAGCCCTCTCGATCGGTACGAAAACACCTGCCCCCATCCTCCTCCGCCCCCCCAACCCCGCCTCCTGCAGCTTGAGCGACTCTTCGGCCGTTAGGCCCCCAACGCGCAAGGCGAAGCCGACGACCCGCTTGTCTTTGATCCGCAACACGCGCCTGATCGGCTGCCCCACGGAACGCGGATGCGACGATGGGGACGCCACCAGGCTCGGCTCGCCGGCGATGCCCAGTGTTTCCAGCTCGCGACGGACGTCGGCCTCGAAGCGGGCCGGCTCCTTCGCGTTGCGGAACGTGACGAGGCGCGAGGCGAGCCGCGACGCGGGCACGAGCGGCTCGGAGCGGGGGATGCCGACCCGCAGGCGGTGGCCGTCGAGCTCGAGCTCGGCTCCCGCGATGGCCAGGTACGTGGCGACCTCCTCCGAGGGCAGCCGCAACCGTAGCCTTGAGCTTTCGGTGAGGCTGAGAACGCCCGGTGCAGTCTGGCGGCCTCGGATCGGGTGGACGCCGATCGACCGGTTGCCGTGTAGCGCGGGAACCACACGGCTCAAGGCCCCGAACAGCGCGTAACCGTGGTCGAGCGGGACCGTCCGGCCTACGAGCACAAAGGCAAGGTCGATCACGGGCATGAAAACGACTCCATGGATTCGCGGCGGTTCGGGGCTCGACGTTTTTTCAATTCGGGATAGCGATGCTCGGCGTTGCTGCTTCCGTCTTTCCGGCGCCGGGGACCGTAGACGGATCCCAAGCGCTCGCGCGGGAAAGGGCCGACGATGAGCTCCGGTCGATGCTTTCGAAATCTGCGGTGTTTTCCACGGAACCGCCTGGGCCTCCGCGTACGTGCTGGATACAAAAATTCACTTGGACAGGTGTAACGTGCGCCCGTGCGGTCGTCAAGTCAGTCATTAAAAGATTCCTGGTAGGGACTGATGTCTTCGTTCTCGAGAGGAACGCAGAAGTGTCCCGCCTGGTCTTCGTTTGGCCCCTCACCCTAGCCCTCTCCCCGAAAGCGGGACGAGGGGACCAGAGTTCGCTTGCCAGTGGTAACCCTTGCGGGGCCCGGTTGCGTTTGGCCCCTCACCCTAGCCCTCTCCCCGAGTACCGGGCGAGGGGACCAGAGGCCGCTTGCCAGCCGGAAGCCTTGCGGGGCCTGGTCCCTTTTTGCCCACGAAGTTGGCTACGCGAATGACGATGCCCCGACCCCAGCTACGCAAACAACTGTTGGGCCAAGACGTTGCGGCTTAACTTAGGGCCATTCGGCCACGCACAAAAATCCCGAGCGCCCGCCAGTTGGTGCGCCAAGACGACGACCCAGTCGGGGGGCACGTCCGACGCGGTGGATGGGTCCGGTTCGGGGGCTCGCCGGCTGGCCCCTGGTGCGCACCCCCGGGCGGGGACTCATAACGGGGTTCCGCCTGACGCCGGGACATCCCCGATCGTGATCGCTCGATCGCGTGGGCAGTCCCGCGCCGAGGTCACGTCGAAAACCGGTAGTCAACCGGCTTGACTTCCTCGCGATATAGTGTACACGAGTATCGTAACAGGTGTATGCGGTGCGCGACCTTCGCGTATACCAAGACCCGTAGTCGACGTGGTGCACGTTCCTAGAAATGGCATGGTTCAAAACGTGAGGAATCTGGGTTGCAGACGACGCGCGCGGAGCTTTCTTGCAAGAGTCCCGCCTTGGGGCGGAATGGTTTTTCCGCCTGAAGGCGGAACTCCAACACAGACGATCGGCCCGTCCGGTGGCGCCGCACGCGTTTGAACCATGCCCCGGAAACACGAGAGAACCGGGAGCCGGGGTATTGGGGAGGTGATGACGATGTGAGGTGACGGGTGGGACTCAGTTGTTGGTTGCCGATGGCCGGACTGCCGACTTCGGAGCGATCAGGCATCAAGACCGGGTTCCGCTCGAGGTTCGGGACTGCGGACGGCTCAAGGCGGACGGCAGTCGGCGCCCGGGCTGGTCGCTGACAAGGCGGGCCGTGTTTGGGGGGCGCCGGCAGAAATTTGGAAAACGGATCGAACAATCGCCGGCCGTCCAGCGTCTTTTACTGTGCGTCCGTTCACAATTCGCGTGATCGGTCGCTTCGCGACGAATCGAGCAGACGAAAAACGGGATTCGCGAGACGATGAGCGGAAGGCCGCGAGAATTACGAGGAATTCAGCGTCATCGGCGCAAGATGGTGCTCGGCTATGAGAAACGTTCGGGGGACCGCGTTACGAGAAATGACAAGAAATGACGAGGAATCCGGCGTGGTTCAAAAACGTGTGCCGGTCCCTCTTCCTGGCTGCCCTGAAAGAAGCAGCGGAAGGCGGACCGCTCGATGAGGAAAAGGACCGGGTCGAGGAGCCATGAGTTTGGCAACGCCCCCTCGACCGGGTGGAGAACACCGTTCCTGAACCCCTCCAGGGGAGGAGAACATGGCACAGAATCAGAGCCACCGAATGGAGTCGAACCATCAACCCCCGCTTTACGAAAGCGGTGCTCTGCCGATTGAGCTACGGTGGCTTATTTCATTTCCAAGAGGGCGACAATGGGTGCGACGAATCATTGTCCGGTAGCCTTGTCGCCCTTGACCAAATTACTGAAATCCTCTTGGGCTGGCAAGTCCGGATCGGTAAGTTCGGTCAGGGGTTGGCCTTGGGTATGAGCGGGCGGGCGGGGACACCAACGACGGTGCTATTGGGCGCAACGTCCTGCCCCTTGGCGACCACGGCGTTGGCCCCGACCGTCGCGCCGGGGCCGATCTCGACCGGGGCGATCAGGATGGCGCCCGAGCCGATCTGGGCGCGCGCCCCGATCTCGGTCGGCGATTTCGTCCGTCCGTCGAAATTGGCGGTGACCGCTGTCGCGCCAATGTTCGCGAAAGGGCCGACGTGGGCATCGCCCAGGTACGCGAGATGACGCGCGATCACGCCCTCTTCCAGGCGCGACCGGTTCACCTCGACGAAGGCGCCCAGCTCCACGCCGTCGCCCAGCGTCGTGCCGTCGCGGAGGTGGGTGAAGGGACCGATCTTGCAATTCGCGCCGACGGTGACGGTCCCGGAGAGCACCGAGAACGGGTAAATCACGGTGTCGCGCCCGATCGTGGCACGGCCGTCGACGTACGTGTTGCGTGGGTCGACGATCGTCACGCCCTCGGTCATCCAGTGGTCCTGGATCCTCGCCTGCATCACGGCGTTGGCCTGCGCGAGGTGCTGGCGGGCGTTGACGCCAAGGATGTCGTTCGGCTCCAGCACGGCAAGCGCGAGGACCTTGCGCCCAAACGTCTGGAGCCAGTGCGGGGCGTCGGTCAGGTAGTATTCGCCCTGGGCGTTGCCCGTGTCGAGCTTGTCAAGGGCCTCCCAAAGCACGGGAAGCTCGAAGACGTAGCAGCTCGGGTTGACCTCGCGGAGGAGCTTCTCCTCAGGCGTGCAGTCGCGTTCCTCAACGATCCGGAGGAAGCGCCCGGCCGAGTCGCGCAGAATGCGGCCGAAGCCCATGGGGTCGGGGACGACGGCCGTGCCGAGCAAGCAGGCTGCGCCCTCGGTGGCCTGGCGGTCGAGGAGGTCGGCCAGCGGCTCGGGACGCAGGAGCGGCTCGTCGCCGACGAGGACGAGTGCGGGGCCTTCGTAGCCCTCCAGCAAGGGACGGCACGACTTGACGGCGTCGCCGGTGCCAAGCTGGCGGGTCTGGGTGGCGAACAGGACGTCGGGCTCGCCGGCAAGCGCCTCACGGACCTGGTCGGCCGCGTAGCCGACCACGACGAGGATCGTCTTGGCCCCCGCGCCTCGGGCGGCCTCGACAACGTAGCGGATCATTGGGCGGCCGCAAACTTCGTGCAACACCTTGGCCTTGTCGGACTTCATCCGCTTGCCATGCCCCGCCGCCAGGATGATCGCCACCGGGCCTTGCATCGTGTCGAGTCTCTTGGGTCCAAGAGGGCGTCTGATCGGTTTGGAAGTGATGGTATAGGGCGAGACCTTCACCCGTCAAACGCGCTCGCGAACCTTGAAGGCCCGGCGCGAATCTGGCAAACTGACGGCCACGACGCGGGGTGACGGGGATCGTTCACGAACGCGCCCCGAATTTGGTACGAGACGACGGGATTCCGCCCATGGCGCTGACGATCGACGAGGTGGCAAAGGTTGCCCTGCTGGCCCGCTTGCGACTCAGTCCCGAAGAACTCCAAACCTTCACGGGTCAGCTTAACTCGATCGTCGGGTTCGTGGAGCAGCTCCAGCAGCTCGACACGTCGAACGTCGAGCCCCTGGCGCACGGGATCGACGTGCACAACGTCTTCCGGGAGGACGTGGTCGGCCCGTCCCTGCCGCGCGAAAAGGCGCTGGCGAACGCTCCCAAGCGCAACGAGGAAGGGTTCCTCGTGCCCGCTGTGCTGGAGTAGCCCGGCACACGCCTGTTGACACGCCGATCGCCAGTTTTCCAGGCGGTTTCCCGCGGGCGCCCGCCATCTCTCCATCCCTTTGCCTCAGGAACCGGGAATGACCAGCGCGACCGCCAGCGGTTTGCTCGCCCAGTTGAACGCGGGGGCCGTCACGTCCGAAGAGATCGTCCGGGGCTATCTCGACCGTGCGGAGCGGCTCAAACGGCTCAATGCGTTCGTCCATCTCGACGCGGAGGGGGTCCTGGACCAGGCCCGCGCAGTGGATTCCAGGCGCAGGGCGGGGCAGCCGGTGGGTGCGCTCGCGGGCTTGCCGGTGGCGATCAAGGACGTGCTTTGCGTCGAAGGCGAGCTGACGACCTGCGGCAGCCGGATGCTCAAGACATTCCGGCCCCCCTACGACGCGACGTCCATTGTCCGCCTACGGGCGGCCGACGCGGTCCTGTTCGGCAAGACGAACATGGACGAGTACGCGATGGGCTCGTCGACCGAGACGAGTGCCTTCGGACCCACGCTCAACCCGTGGGACGAGGGGTGCATTCCCGGCGGGTCGTCGGGAGGCTCGGCCGTGGCGGTCGCGGCGGACTGCGCTCCGCTGGCGCTGGGGACGGATACGGGCGGGTCGATCCGCCAGCCGGCATCGCTCTGCGGGGTCGTCGGCCTGAAGCCGACCTACGGCCGGGTGAGCCGGTATGGTTTGATCGCGTACGCCAGCTCCCTCGACCAGATCGGGCCGTTCGCCCACGACGTGACCGATGCGGCACTCTTGCTTAAGGCCATCGCGGGGCACGACCCGCTCGACTCGACGAGCGTGGACCGGCCGGTTCCCGACTACCTGGCGTCGCTCGACACGCCGCCGCCATCGCTCCGCGTCGGCATCGTCCCCGAGTTCCTGGGCGCGGGGCTGGACCCGGAGGTGGACGCGGCGGTCCGCGAGGCGATCAGGGTGTTCGAGGCGGCCGGAGCGACGGTCAAGGAGGTCGCCCTGCCCCACTCGAAGTACGGCGTGCCGGCTTACTACCTGGTCGCGCCGGCCGAATGCTCGAGCAACCTGGCGCGGTACGACGGGACGATCTACGGCCACCGCGCCGCGGATTTCAGCCCGAAGTATCCCGGCGAAAAGGACATCGCGCCCCTCGTGCTGATGATGATGGCCAGCCGGGCCGAGGGCTTCGGCGCCGAGGTCAAGCGGCGGATCATGCTCGGCACCTTCGCCCTGTCCGCGGGCTACGCCGACCAGTTCTACAACCAGGCCCTCAAGGTACGGCGGTTGATCAAAAACGACTTCGACGCGGCGTTCGCCGAGGTGGACGTCGTGCTCAGCCCGACCTCGCCCACGCCCGCGTTCAAGCTCGGCGAGAAGACGTCGGACCCGATCGCGATGTACCTGTCCGACATCTTCACGATCACCGCGAACCTCGCCGGCATCCCCGGCCTGAGCATCCCGTGCGGGCTGACGAAGTCGGGGCTGCCGATCGGGCTGCAACTGCTTGGGCCGGCGTTCTCGGAGGAAACGCTGCTGCGCACGGCGCGGGTCTTCGAGCGGGCGACGGACTGGCACACCAAACGGCCGGGGTTGAAGTAATGGCCGTCGACCGTTCGTTCGCGAAACTCGGGGCGAGGGTCGACGACCTCGGCATCGCTGCAGCCGATCGGTTGGCTGAGGCGGAACTTCTCTTCGCTGCAGGCAGGTATAGCTCCGCGGTGATGATGGGTCTGTACGCTTTGGAAATCCAGTTAAAGGTGCTCATCTGCCGGAGGCTCGATCTCGACCAACTACCTCGTGCGTTCGAGACTCATGATTTGGAGGGATTATTGGTTCTCGCCGGGCTCTCGCGTAAAATCAAGAGCATCAAAAGACCACGTGGCGTCGAAAAGAACTGGATCGAGCTCTTGCGGTCGTCGGAAGAAATCAACGATTTTCGGTATGTGACGAAACCCGGGTGGGACCACGCTTGGGCGACCAAGGTACTGGGCCAGCTTCGGGATACTCCCAATGGAGTGCTGCCATGGCTCTCGAAGCAAGCTTAGAGCAAGGCGCCTTTCGGGTTGCCGACGCACTCCATCGATTCGCGAAAACTCAAGGCTGGAACCCGGAGAGTTATCGGATTTTCATTTCCGTCAGACCGGAATGGGGAACGATTCACGTCGCGTTCCTCTCCGACGCCTTCACAGGAGGAGAGGAGAGCGACGAATACGAGCGATATGATAATGTGATGGACTTTCTTGAGCAGGATTTGGGGGACGATCCGAGTCTGTATCGTTCGATCAGTATGGTCCTGCTGCCGCTTGACGGCTACGGATTCCAGGCTCACGGGCCTCTCCTCAGTCCCGGGGAGGTCATGATTCCAGACTCCCTGTTGAATCCGGGCGTCGAGGACTTCCGTGGAAAATACTGGCCGAGCAAACGCTGAAGTAGAGGATTCATGGACTACACGATCATCATCGGCCTGGAAGTGCACGTTCAGCTCTTGACCGAGAGCAAAATGTTCTCGTCATGCGGCACGAAGTTCGGCCTGCCGCCGAACACGCAGACCGACCCGGTGTCGCTGGGGCTGCCGGGAACGCTGCCGGTCATGAACCGCAAGGCGTTCGAGCTGGCGCTCAAGACGGCCCTCGCGCTGGGGGCGGAAATCGCGCGGTTCACGAAGTGGGACCGCAAGAACTACTACTATCCCGACCTGCCGAAGAACTACCAGATCAGCCAGTACGACCTGCCGTTCAGCCTCGGCGGGTCGCTCGACGTGCCCGCGCAGAAGGACGGCTCCGGCGGCGGGCGCTGCCGGCTCACACGGGTCCATCTCGAGGAAGACACGGGCAAAATGCTCCACGGCTCGGGCGGCTACTCCGAGGTCGACCTCAACCGCTCGGGGATCCCGCTGCTGGAAGTCGTGACCGAGCCCGACCTCCGCAGCGCACAGGATGCGAAGGCGTGCCTCGAGGAGCTACGGCTGACGCTCCGCTACCTGGGCGTGTCGGACTGCGAGATGCAGGAAGGAAGCCTGCGCTGTGATGCGAACATCAACCTCCACATTCCGGTCGACGGCAAGACGGTCGCCACGCCGATCGTCGAGATCAAGAACCTGAACAGCTTTCGCGCGGTCGAGCGCGCCCTCGAATACGAGGCGAAGCGGCAGTACGCCAAGTGGAAAGAGGACGGCCCGACGATCAAGGACGCGCACAAGGAAACGCGCGGGTGGAGCGACCCCGACGGCGTCACAAAGCCCCAGCGCCAGAAAGAGACGGCGGCCGACTACCGCTATTTCCCCGAGCCCGACCTCGTGCCCGTAGTGGTCGACGACGCCTGGGTCGAGCGCGTCCGCGCGTCGATCGGCGAGCTCCCCGCCCAGCGCAGGCAGCGGTTCGAGACCGAGTACGGCCTGTCGGCCTACGACGCCAACGTCCTGGTCGAACAGGGTCAGGACGTCGCCGACTACTTCGACGCGGTTGCCAAGGCCACCGGCGAATCCAAGCTGGCGAGCAACTGGATCCAGCAGGACGTCTTGCGGACGGTCAAGGAGAAGAAGCTGACGCTGGCCGAGTTCCCGGTCGGTCCCGCGCGGCTGGCGGACCTGATCAACCGCGTCAAGCGCAAGGAGCTGAACACGAACCAGGGGCGCGAGGTGCTGGCGAAGCTGATCGAGACGGGTGAGCCGCTCGACGCGATCATCCAGGCAGGCGGTTACGGGATGGTCTCCAACCGCGACGAGATCGCCGCCGCCGTCGACGCCGCCCTGGCCGCCAACCCCAAGGCCGTCGAGGACCTCAAGGCGGGCAAGAAGAAGCCCGACGCCGTGAAGGGTTTCCTGCGCGGGCAGGTCATGAAGCAGACCGGCGGCAAGGCCGACCCGGCGCTCGTGGGTGAGCTTCTCGACGCCAAACTCGCCGCGCTGCTGGCGTAGGGCCCGCGCCCCGTTTATGCTGTCCGTCGACCGCCCCTCACTCCCGCCTGAGACCTCAAACATCGAGAGCACGATGGACACAATCGACCGCAGGGCGTTCCTCCAAACCACCGGCGCGGCCTTCGCCACCGCGTTCGCGACGAACTCGGGCTTCGCCGCGCCGGCGAGCGGCATGCCGTGGCGCAAAGCCTTCATGCTCGGCGGCGTGACCAAAGGCCCGATCCTGCCGCATTTCGAGCGCCTCAAGGAGGCGGGCTTCCAAGGTGTCGAGCTCATCAGTCCCAACCAGCTCGACCGCCAGGAAGTCGTCTCCGCGCGCGACAAAACGGGCATCGTCATCCACGGAGTCAGCGGCGCACGACACTGGCAGGACACCCTCTCGCACCCCGACCCCGCCGTCGTCGAACGCGGGCTGGCCGCAATCCGCCAGGAATTCGAGGATTGCAAGGCGTACGGCGGCTCGACCGTGCTCGTGGTGCCCGCCGTCGTGAATCCCCAGGTCTCCTACCGCGAGGCCTATCAGCGCTCGCAGGCCAACATCCGCAAGCTCCTCCCCGACGCCGAGCGTTCGGGGGTGAAGATCGCCATCGAAGAGGTCTGGAACAAGTTCCTCCTGAGCCCCGTCGAGTTCGCCCGCTACGTCGACGAGTTCGAGAGCCCCTGGGTCGGGGCCTACTTCGACGTCGGCAACGTCGTCGAATACGGCTACCCCCAGGAGTGGATCCAGGAGCTTGGCAAGCGGATCCTGAAGATCCACATCAAGGAATATGCCAAGCCCAAGCGATTCGACTACAAGCTCGGCGACGGGAAAGAGATCGACTGGCCGGCGATCCGGCGGGCCTTGGTCGACGTCGGCTACCAGGGCTGGATCACTGCCGAGGTGGGCTACGGCGAGCTGCCGCATTTGAAGGACGTGGTCGAGCGGATGGACAAGGTGCTCGGCGCTTGAGCCGTTGGCAACTGCGGGGTGCATTTTATGCACCCTACGGAAAACGATTCGCGCGGCGGAGTGCCTCGTGCAAGAGCGCCATCACGCTCAGCGAGTCCGTGATGGCGCCGCTCTGAAGCATGCGCCAGGCCTCTTCCCATTCAAGACGCTGGACGTGCAGACGCTCGGTCCCCTCCGGCGCGCTCGGTCCCTCCTCCAATCCGGTCGCGCGGAAGAGATATCCGACCTCGTCGCTCACGCAGTTTGAGAGGTGCGAGACGAGCATGAGCTCGAGCTTCCCCGCGCTCAGTCCCGTCTCCTCGCGCAGCTCACGGCGAGCCGTCTCCTCGTTCGACTCGTCCTCGCGCCCGCCCCCCTCGGGGATCTCCCACGAGTAGCGCCCGAGCGGGTAGCGATACTGGCCCACGAGCCAGATCCGTCCCTGCTCGTCAACCGGCAAGACACCGATCGCGCGGTGCTTGAAGTGCACGACACCATAAATCCCCGATTCGCCGTCGGGCCGGATCACCTGGTCCTCGCGCACGGCGATCCAGGGATTCTCGTAGACGGCCCGCGAGCCGATCGTCGTCCAGGGATTCTCTTCGGGATGGGACATGGGGAGATTGATCCGCAGATGTCGCAGATAAACGCTGATAAAATCAAATACCCTGATTTTTTACTTATCTGCGTTCATCTGCGTCATCTGCGGATAGCCCATTTTCAGCCTTTGAGCGCGGCCTGGAGCGTAACACCCATATCGGCCGGGCTCTTGGCGACGCGGATGCCTGCACCTTCGAGCGCGGCGATCTTGTCCGACGCCTTGCCCGAGCCGCCCGAGATGATCGCACCCGCGTGTCCCATGCGCTTGCCGGGCGGGGCGGTCTGTCCGGCGATGAAGGCGGCCAGGGGCTTGGTGAACTTGCCGGATGCCTTGAGCTCGGCCGCGTTCTCCTCGGCGTTGCCGCCGATCTCGCCCATCATCAGGACCGCCTCGGTACCGGGATCGGCCTCGAACATGAGGAGCGTGTCGACGAAACTCGTCCCGTTGACCGGGTCGCCGCCGATGCCGACGCACGTGCTCTGGCCGATGCCGAGGTTGGTGAGCTGCCAGACGGCCTCGTAGGTCAAGGTTCCCGAGCGGCTGACGACCCCCACCCGGCCCGCCTTGTGAATGTAGCCCGGCATGATGCCGATCTTGCACTGGCCCGGCGTGATGACACCCGGGCAGTTCGGGCCGACGAGACGGACGTTCGGATGATGGGCCTTGAGGTACGCGACCGCACGAGCCATGTCGATGACGGGGATCCCCTCGGTGATCGCGACGATGAGCGCGATTCCGGCGTCGGCCGCTTCCATAATCGCGTCGGCCGCGCCCGGCGGGGGCACGAAGATCATGGTGGCGTTTGCGCCGGTCGCTTTGACGGCCTCGGAGCAGGTGTCGAAGACCGGCACGCCGAGCGTGCTGCCGCCCCCTCGGCCGGGGGTCACGCCGCCGACGAGGTTCGTGCCGTAGTCGCGGCACTGCTCCGAGTGGAAGGCCCCGGCCTTGCCGGTGATGCCCTGGCAGATGAGCCGTGTGTTCTTGTCGACGAGGATGCTCATTGAGGCGTTCCCAAGTGTAAATTCAGTCGGCTGTCCGATCATCGGACCGGCCGAGGGCCGGTCGCCAAGCGGTGGTGCCCAGCGAGAATTCTCGCCAAATCAGCCCGGGCCCACGGCGTGGTCACGCCGCCCCCTTCGCCGCGGCGACGACCTTCTGCGCTGCATCCGTCAGCCCCGAGGCCGTGATGATCTTGCGCCCGCTCTCCTCGATGAGCTTGCGCCCGGCCTCGACGTTCGTTCCTTCCAGGCGTACGACCAGCGGGACGCGGAAGTCGATCTCGTCGTAGGCGGCGAGCAGGGCGGAGGCGATCGTATCGCACTTCATGATACCGCCGAAAATATTGACGAGCACGGCCTTGACGGTGGGGGAACCGAGCAGGATGCGAAACCCTTCGAGCACCTGGTCTTTGTTCGCGCCGCCGCCGACGTCGAGGAAATTGGCGGGCTCGCCGCCGTGGTACTTGATCAGGTCCATCGTGCTCATGGCCAGGCCCGCGCCGTTGACGAGGCAAGCAATGTTGCCGTCGAGGCTGACGTAGCTCAGCCCGCTCTTCCCTGCGCGGAGTTCGGAAGGATCTTCCTCCGCCGTGTCGAGCATCGCGGCGATGTCGGGATGGCGGAACATCGCGTTATCGTCGAAGTTCAGCTTGCAGTCGAGGGCCAGCACGTCCCCCGCCTCGGTCACGATCAACGGGTTGATCTCGGCGAGGGAGGCATCCTTATCGATGAACAGTTGCACGAACCGCTTGAAGAACGTCTCCCCCTTCTTGGCGGTCTCACCCGTCAGGCCGAGCGCCTTGCAGACCTTCCGGGCCTGGAAGCTCGCCAGTCCCAGGCCGACGTCGATCGGCTCGCGGTGAATCTTCTCGGGCGACTCGTGGGCGACCGTCTCGATCTCGACGCCCCCCTCGGTCGAGGCCATCAGGACGGGGCACTGCAACGCGCGGTCGACGGCGAGGCCGAGATAGAGCTCGCGCGCAATGTCGTGGCCCACCGTGATGAGGACCTTGGAGATCAACTGCCCTTCGGCGCCTGTCTGGTAGGTCACCAGGGTCTTGCCCAGGAGGCTCTTGGCCGCGGCGACGGCGTCCTCCGCCGAGCGGACGAGCTGCACGCCCTTGGCCATCCCGTCGGGCCGGGGCTTCTGCCCGCTGGCGATCGCAAGCGCCTCAGCGCGGTCGACATCCGGACCGATCGCGACCCCCTTGCCGCGACCGCCGGCGTGGACCTGGGCCTTGACGACGATCAGGCCGCCGCCGAGCTGCTCGTACGCCTTCGCGGCCTCCTCGGGCGCCGTGATGACGATCCCGGCGGGGACGGCAACCCCGGCGGCTTTGAGCAGCTCCTTGGCCTGGTATTCGTGGACTTTCATCGTGGGATCGCCACCTGTGCGGGGATGGAATGCGCCCTGTGGGGGAGACGGGCGGCTGGAATCGCGGGACTCACGGGTTTTACCACAGCGCGGGGGACGGGACCAGACCCCAGCGAGGACCGGCTGCGGGGCGCAACAGCGTTTTGCATTCGTTGTTGAAACCTCTCGCGCCGGGAAAGGTGATGAGAAAGTCACGTCGCCTCACCAGCCGCGGAGTCGGTCCGGCGCGCGTTCTACCCCTATCGTCCAAACTCCTGCTCGACCTCGCGCTCGATCGCGGCGATTTCGGCATCGGTGAGCAAGGTGGGCTCTTGTTGGAGCGCCTCTTGGGTCGCCGGATCGTCGTCGAGGTCAGCGAAGACTTCCTGCCAGTAGGCCGACTCGCGGGCGGATAGGGCACGTTCCTTGTCCGGCTCGGCGCGCGGGGCGGGTTTCTGACGGGGAGGGGTTTCCAGTTGATCGAGAAACGCGTCGGTCGTGAGCGTACGCGCCTTCCGCCGTTCCGCGGCCTGCCGAATGCGCTGATCGGACGACACGACCGTAAGCGTTTTCGGCGACGGGTGCCGGGCAATGAGCTGCTCGATCCGTGCGTCGGCGTTTTCCTCCCCGATGGCGAAGACGACGGCGATCCCTTTGTGGGAGGTTTCGGCCGGGAATTCCGCGGGAGGTGTGGCGGCGTCGAAGACGACCGTCGTCTGGTGCGCTTCGATCGGCCCGAGGGCTTCGGCCAGCGTGTTCAGGAACCGTTGCCTCGCCTTGCGGAAGCGGTCGGGACCGAGCCGCTTGCCCAGCAGGCCAACGGCGTGCATCAAGTTGTATCCGTCGATCAAGGTGCGCATGAAGGGACCGGGACTTACGGACGCGTCGGGAGCGGCACCATTCAGTGTCCCGCATCGACCCGGCGCCGGCAATCCCGGTTCGTTCACCCGGCCGCCGAGACGGCGGGCTGCTGGACGATGCCGCCGAGCGTGTAGCGCACCTCGCCGGCGACGATCACGGTGTGCGCGCGTCCGCGTACGTCCCAACCCCGGTAAGGGGTGTTGCGGCTCTTGGAGCGGAAATTGGCCGGGTCGATCGTCCAGCGCGCCTCAGGATCGATGATGGTGACATCGCCGTCGGCCCCGGGGCGAAGGGTCCCCTTGTCGATCCCCAGAAGCTGCGCCGGGGCGACCGTGAGCGCACGGATGACCTGGGGCCAGGTCAAGTGCCCCGGCTCGATCAGCCCCAGGATGGTGATCGGCAGCAGCGTCTCGAGGCCGACAATGCCGAATGGTGCCTGGTCGATCTCGCGCAGCTTTTTCTCGGGAGCGTGCGGGGCGTGGTCGGTGGCGATCACTTCGATCGTCCCGTCCTTCAGCCCGCCGATCACGGCCTCGACGTCAGGCCAGGTCCGTAGTGGGGGGTTCATCTTGAAATTCGAGTCGAACGTGCGGAGCTTCTCGTCGGTCAGCGTGAAGTGGTGGGGACATGCCTCGGCCGTCACCTTCACACCCCGGCGCTTTCCCTCGCGGACGAGCTCGACGGAGCGCGTCGTGGAAATGTGCTGGATGTGCAGGCGGCCGCCGGTGATCTCCGCCAGGCGGATGTCGCGCGCGACCATGATGTCCTCAGCCGCCGCGGGCATCCCCCGCAGGCCGAGCTTGGTCGACTCGAACCCTTCGTTCATCACGCCGCCGACCGTGAGCTCGGGCACCTGGCAGTGCTGCATCACCACCTTGTCGAACATCTTGGCATATTCAAGGGCTTGGCGCATCAGCGCCGCCGAGGCGACCGGCGCGCCGTCGTCGGTGAAGCCGACGGCCCCCCCCTGCACCAGTTGGCCGAGCTCGGCCAGCTCGTCTCCTTTGCGCCCTTTGCTGACGGCTCCGATCGGATAGACGTTCGCTTGTTGCGCCCGCTGGGCCTGGAGCACGACGAACTCGACCGCCCCTTGCGTGTCAAGCGGCGGGATCGTGTTGGGCATGCACGCCACCGACGTGAGCCCACCGGCCAGGGCCGCCGCTGCGCCTGTGGCGATCGTCTCGTCCTCCTCGTTGCCCGGCTCGCGCAGGTGGACGTGGGCGTCGATCAAGCCAGGGCAGACGATCAGCCCGCGCGCGTCGATGACGACCTCGGCCTCGTCGTACCCTTCCCCCATCGGCAAGACGCGCCCGCGGCTGATCCAGAGGTCGCCGACGCGGTCGAGGTCCTGGCTCGGGTCGATGATCCGCCCGCCGGTGATGTGGATCGTGCGCAAAGCAGAGACTCCGCGAGCCATCAACGTCCGCTTCTGAGGAGGTACGCGGTCGTGGATTGTAGCGGAAGGATTTGTGGGCCCGCAAGGAAGCGTGCGCTACGGCGCTGGCCTGCTTGGAACGTCGGTGCGTCTGCCGGCCGCGTAGGCATCGAGTTCCGCGAGCGCCTCGGGATCCTTCCGGAACTCGACCAGCAGTTCCGCGGCCGTGCGCTGGAATTGGTCGAAGTACGCGTTGCGAGGCGGGATGACCGGGGGTGTCAAAGGGGAGTCGGGAATCTGGGCGAGCGCCCCGAGGAGTTGCTTCAGGATCGCGGCCCGGGGGTCATTCGGGTCGAACGTCTCGCCGATCGGCGTTTGCAACGACCGCGCGGCCTTCAGAACGTGGTCGGGCAGGGCGGAATGCGGGGCACGCTCGTGCAGACCCTCGCCGGCGTCGATCAGGATCCGCATCTTTTCCACCATCTCCGCGCGCGGGTGCGGGCAAGCCCCCCGGGGGTGGGGCCAGTGGCCCTGGGGGGCCCACCTGGGCGGCGCGGC
>JARLIH010000202.1 GCA_031291845.1 Isosphaeraceae bacterium
CGGCGACCAGTTCGAGATCGAGGCACCCGCGCACACCTACGCGGCCTCGGGCATCTATCCGCTCACGGTGACGGTCGACGATACCGACCCGGCCTCGGGCATCGGCCGGAACATCGCTTTCGTCCAGCCCGTCGTCACGGTGTCGCCGCTCGCGATCAGCACCGCGCCGGTGACCGCCACCGAGGGGCTGGCGCTGCCGAACGCTCAGACGATCGACCTGTCGACCGGCCCCGCCGCGACGTTGGTGGCGACGTTCACCGACAGCGCCGGGCTCGACGCCGCTTCGGACTACTCGGTGGTGATCGACTGGGGCAACGGCCAGACCACGTCGGGCACGATCCTGCCCGACGGTCCGGATTTCGCGATCATCGCCCCGGCCACGCCATCGATCATTTACGCCGAGGAAGGTCATTACACGATCCAGATCGCGGTGACCGATCACGTCGACGGCTTCACGGCCTTCGCCGCCACCTCGGCCACCGTCGACGACGCCGCCCTGGCGCCCAGTGCGCCGCAGCCGACGATCCCGACTGTGACCCAGGGTATCCCCACGGGCCAGATCCCGATCGCGTCGTTCCACGACGCCAACCCCTCAGCCCCCGTGAGCGACTTCACGGCGACGATCGACTGGGGCGACGGGTCGCCGCAGTCGGCCGGTATCGTTTCACAGCCCGGCGGAATCGGCACGGCGTTCCTCGTCAGCGGCAACCACCTCTACATCCATCCCAGCACGGGCGCGGGTGACACGGTTACCGTGCATATCGTGGACGACGGCGGCGCGACCTTGAACGTGCTGATCACGGTACCCGTGGTCGCCTCCACGATCGTTGGCACTCCGGCGACCTTCAACGCGGTCGAGGGCCTGCCGGTCTCGAACGTGATCGTCGCGACCTTCACCGACAGCGGCCTCGCCGGCCCGCTCAGCAGCTACCAGGCCACGATCGGTTGGAACGACGGCACGCCGGGGACCACCACCATCGGCCAGGTCGTCCCGCTGGGAGGCAACGATTTCGAGGTCATCGGCAACCTGCCGACCGGCTACCCCGAGGAAGGGAACTTCACCGTCACCGTCACGCTCAGCCACAACGGCTCGACCGTCGATGTGATCGGCAACAGCATCGCAAAAGTGGCCGATGCGCCGTTGTCGACGGCGGGCCCGGCGATCGCGGTCGCCGCGACCGAGGGCGTCGCGATTCCCGCCGGCACGACGGTCGCCATCTTCACTGATGCCGACCCGGCGGGCACCACGTCCGACTACACGGCGACGATCAACTGGGGTGATGGCACGCCGACGGAGACGCTGCCGCCGTCCGCGATCACCCAGCCCGGCGGGCCCGGATCGGCGTTCATCGTCCAGGCCGGTGGGCACATCTACGTTGAGGAGGGTCTCGACTCCTTCACCGTCACGATCACCGACCACAACGCATCGACGACCGTGGCCGGTCAAGCCACCGTGGCCGACTCGCCCCCGATCGCCAGCCCGACCCAGCCGGCGGTCAACACGACCGAAGGCCAGGTCTTCTCGGGGCCGGCGGCGAGCTTCACGGAGCTCTACACCAACGGCATCCAGACCAACCCCGAGGCCGCGAGCGACTACACGGCGACGATCGACTGGGGCGACGGCAGCCCGAACTCGGTCGGCATCGTGGTCGCGACCGCGACGCCGGGCTTCTACCAGGTGCTCGGCACCCACGTCTACGCCCAGAGCGGCGTGAACATCGGCGGCAACCCGAGCGTGCCCGTGGGCACGTTCCCGATCACTGTTACCGTTCACGACGACGGTGGAACGAACGTCGTCATCCCCAACCTCGCGCACGTCAGCGACGTGCCGATCGTGGTCACCGGCCAGCTCAATCCGTCGAGCGACACCGGTAAGTTCAACAACGACGGGATCACGGATGACAGCACGCCGAACTTCTTCGGCACGTCCGAAGCGGGTTCGAGCGTCAGCCTGTTCGCCACGCCCGTGGGCGGCGGCACTTCGATCCTCATCGGGCAAGCGGTGGCGGACGCCAATGGGAATTGGAGCGTCACCAGTATCCACCTCGCCGACGGCTCCTACACGATCGCGGCGACGGCCATCGACTCCGCCCACCAGACGACCACGGCGAGCACGGTGCCGATCGCGGTCGTCTCGAACGGAGGTGCGAACGTCTTGACCATCGACACGGTCGGCCCGCGCGTCACCGACGTGTCGTTCAACCGGGCCACCGGCACGGTGTCTCTCACCTTCGCCGACGATCGCTCGGGCCTGCTCCTGCAGAGCCTGATCGATTCGGCGAACTACGCGTTCAACAGGCAGCTTGCCCGGCCGCTGGGCACCTTCATTATCACGACCATCAACCTCACGCCCGGCCCGAACGCGAACGAAGAGACGGCGACGCTCTCGATCGCCTCGACCTCCAAGGGCCAGACGTTGAGTAGCGCGCTCCTCCGCGGCTTCTTCCTGATCACCGCCCGCTCGAAGAGCGTGCTCAACCCGTCAGCCATCCAGGACGTGGCGGGCAACGCGCTCGACGGCGAGTACTACGGTCCGGCCTCAGCCTCGGGGAACGGCATCCCCGGCGGCGACTTCGTGGCGAACTTGAACAACTACCACAACATCACGAACCCACCGGCCACGGTCATCGGCTTCCCCCACCCGAACGACCCGGCAGGGCACTTCGGTAAGCAGCAGCGGACGAAGCCGGTGCCGAAGCCGGTGGTGAAGCACGTGCCGACGCACGTGCCGAAGTCGGTGCCGAAAGTTCACAAGCACCGTTGATCGCCGGGACGGAACCGAGCGGACAGCCGGGTCGCGGGGGAACGCCGTTGCGGGCGTTTCCCCCGCGCAAGCCGGGACAAGTCGTGGCCCGTTTTCCCACGCGGGTTCCCCTTGTCGCGGGCGTTGGGACCGGACCAAGCCCGCAGAAACAAAATCAATTTGAGATTCTTCGTGTTATTAGAGACGTTTTCCCTCATAGTGTGTTGCTCGTGAGGGAACAGACCAAGACGACGGTCGGCGGCATGAGCCATAACCGGATCGCGTGGTGGGACGGATGGTTATGCCGGGGAGGAAAAAAAGGGGGCGGCCCAAGAGTAGCGGGCCGGCGCGCGAGACAGTCGTGGCGCTCAAGGGCGCGCTCGAGTGGAAAGCGTGGCTCGATGACTTCGCGGGGCACTGCCGCCTCGGACTCGCCGACACGATCGAACAGGCGCTGCTGTCCTACGCCAAGGAGCGGGGGTTCCGGGAGCCGCCGAAGCGGTGACACCCTCGACGGAGCCGCGGCCTCTGAGGATGCGGGTCGACCCAAGACCGGGCCCTCGCGTCTCGCACGTTATGTAATGATTGTCATTGAATTTTGATATGTTATGAAATGTACGGCTTGGCGGTCAAACGCGTCCTGGCCGGAGGTGGTGCGCCAAAGCCCTCTGCCCTCGCCGGCGAGGGACGAAGGGTGCCCGTGGCGCCCCAGAATAGCCGCCTCCGCATGGCGGAGGGGTCAGGACGCCGTGCGCCGGATGAGGTCGACCAAGACGTTGAGGTTCGATGGCTTGGACAGGTGGTGCGCGAACCCGGCCGCCTCGCTGGCCATGACGTCATCCGGGGTTCCGTAACCGCTCAAGGCGATTCCCTTGGTCGCGTAGGTGTCTCGACACTGGCGCATGATGTCCAGCCCGCTGGCGTCGGAGAGCCCGATGTCGCTCACGAGCAGGTCGAACCGCTCGTGTGACAGGGCCGCGGTCGCTTCCTCGACGGTCGTGGCGGTCCGCACGACGAACCCGGTGGAGCGCAACAGGAGGGAAATCGCCCGCAGGGTGTCGGCGTTGTCGTCGACCAGGAGGAGCTTCGTCTTACCTTCCTCCTCCGTCGCGGCGGGATCCGGCTGCGAGTTCGGATCGGCCGACCTGGGGATCAGCTCCAGCTCGACCCGGAAGACGGAGCCTTGCCCCTTGCCCCCGCTGGCGGCGGTCAACGTCCCGCCGTGCAAGTCCACGAGCATCTTGGCGATCGCCAGGCCCAGCCCGAGGCCGCCGTGCCGTCGCGCGACGTGGCGATCGCCCTGCTCGAAGGCGTCGAAGATGCGCGACAGGGCCTGCGGCTCGATGCCCGCGCCGGTGTCGGCGACCTCGATTGCCAGCAGCCCCGTCTCGGTCTCCGCCGATCGCAGGCTGATGCGGCCTTCGGCGGGCGTGAATTTCACGGCGTTCTTGATCAGGTTCCAGAAGACCTGCTGCAAGCGGGCCGGGTCGGCCCAGACGCGACGGTTCTCGGCCCGGAGCGCGAATGAAACCTCCAGCTTCTTGGCCTCGACCTCGTCCTGGCAGACCTCCATGGCCGACCGCAGCACGGCATGGGCATCGACCGCCTCTCGCTCCAAGTGGAGCTTGCCCTGCCCGATTCGGGTCAAGTCGAGCAGATCGTCGATCAGACGCGCTTCCAGCTCGACGTTGCGGCGGATCGAGGCAAACTCAGCGCGGAGCTCTTCGGGTAGGCTCGGCATCGCCTCGATGTACGCGACGGTTGCCAGCACGGGAGTCAGTGGGGTGCGCAGCTCGTGGCTCAGGGTGGCGAGGAACAGGTCCTTGGTCCGGCCAGCCTCCTCGGCCGCCTCCTTGGCTCGCCTCAACTCCTCGTCGGCCCGCTTCCGTGCGGTCACGTCGCGGATGTTGCACTGGATGATCGTTTGGGCGCCTGCGCGATAGACATTGCTGACGACTTCCACCTCGACCGGCCGGCCGCCGCGAGCACTGAGGGGCAGGTCGTCGTACCGGACGTACCCCTTCTGCTGGAGTTCTTGAAAGGAGGCCCGGCTCGCCTCTTCGTCGCCAAAGAGGCCGATCTCCCAGAGTTCCTTGCCGAGCAGCTCGGCGTGCTCGTACCCCAGCAGCTCCAGCAGGTACGGGTTGGCGTCGGTGATCCGTCCGCTCTCACCGTCAAGGATGAGAATACCATCCTTGGCCGCCTCGAACAGTCGGCGAAACCGGAGCTCCGAAGCCGCCAGGGACGTCGTCATCCGCCTGCGCTCGGTCACGTCCTCGATGGCGAGAAGGATCATGTTCTCCCGCCCCTCTTTTCGCCGCAAGCGGCGTGCGGTGAGGAGCATGACCCTCGCCCCGATGGCGGGGAAGACCCGCTCGACCGAGAAATCGTCGAAGGAAGTTTCCCGGGTCAGGATGGCCTGGAGGGCTACCGGCAACCCGTCGATATTCCATTGGCCATCGCCGAGAGTGAGGAGGGATTGGCCGATCGTTTCGGCCGGTGAAGTCTGAAACGTCTCGTAGAACGAACGGTTGGCCGACCGGACCCGCAAGTCGGCGTCGAGGACGAGGAGCGAGTCCTGTACCGTGGCGATGATGACTTCGTTCTGGTGCCGGGCATCTTCGAGCCGCAGCTCCTCTTGCCTGTGCTCGGTGACATCCCGGAAGATCAGTACGACCCCGTCGAGCTCCCCCTCCGCGTCGAGAATTGGGGCTGCACTGTCGTCGATCGCCAACTCCGACCCGTCCCTGGCGACCAGGAGAGAGGACCGGGAAAGGTTCTGGATGGTCCCGAGCTCGATCACCTTCGTAACGGGCTGGGCGACCGGTTGGCGGGTCACCTCGTGAATGATCCGAAAAACCGACTCGATCGGCCGATCCTTCGAGTCGTGGTCCGTCCAGCCGGTCAGGGACTCGGCCACCGGGTTGAGGAGGATGATTTTCCCGCTCGCGTCGGTGACGATCACCGCGTCCCCGAGGCTCAAGAGGTTCATCCCGAGTCGCTCGCGCCGGTCGTCGGTCGGATTCGGAGCCCGACTCCCGGCGTCGTCGATTGGGCCTTCGGTCGTGTGACAGAGCGACATCGACCGTCCTCCTCATCTCGCGAATGTACGGACTTCCGGGAAGTTCGCCAAAAATGGCGCCCTTATCCTATTATAGCGATCAAAATCCCAGTTACGTCAGAATTTCTGTACTTGCTATGTCAAATCCTCCAATGTGGGCGTGTCCACAAACTGACGGGATAAAACTGTTCAGGGTCGATAACAAATGTTGATCGACTGCAATACCGGGAAGCAACTCCTGCTCGGTCTTGTCGGTCGGCAGCGACTCGATGATCGGGTGGCCGGTGGTGGCCGGACCCCCGGTCGCGCCTGCTGTTTCGGTTGTTCGACCGCGTTCCGGTTCACCCGGCTGCCCCGCGGTCCTGGTGGCGCCGGCGTGCGTGAGGACCGCTTCGCCTTGTCAGCCAGTGCGACGCGCCGGCTCGGCCTTCTGGACGGATTGCCGGCGCTTCCCGTCGCTCGAGGTGGTCACGTTGCGGCCTGCTTTTTCCGGTAGAATGAGACCTTCAACCGAGCCAGGAGCGCAATGATTTTGAGATGTGCATGACGAACGAGACTCGCGACGCGCTGGAGCCGATGGGCCGGCGCAGCCACGTCGGGCGGAAGAGGCCGAAGCAAGAGACGGACACCGTGTTCGTTCGGCAGAACACGGATCGCGCGCTCGGAATAGTCGCGGCAGCAAAGTGCGTTGTCCTCGATCCTGTCAGTTCAGCGAGATCTTGGGAACGGCCCCCACCCAGCCCAGGCCCTCGTAGAAGACACAAGCCACTGGCCGCTCCGATTCCGAGAGGCTCGCCCACTCGCTCTCGGACCAAACCTGCAAGTCACAGAGCAAGCCGTCGACCACCACTTCGACCGGGGCGCAGGGTCCGGGCGCGCCCCGTTTCGGCGCGACCGCGCGGTCGAGCACCTGGGCAAGTCGCCGGAACCCGAACGGTTTGTTCAGGACGCCGTCCATTCCGGCCGCAACGTACCAACGGTCATCCCCGTCTGGGGGCTCGGCGGTCACCGCGATAATCTTCAGCCGGCGCGGGCCCGTCACCTGCTCCCGAAGCAATCTGGTCGCCTCGAGCCCATCCATGATCGGCATTCTTATGTCCATCAGGATTAGATCATATTTTTCGCGGGTCGCCGCTTCCAAGGCCTTCCTCCCGTCGGCTACCGCGTCGACGACATGCCCCATATGCCTGAGTAATTCCTGAGTCGCTTCGCGGAACGCCTGACTGTCGTCGGCCAGCAGGATCCGTAGCGCAGGGGGGTGTGCGGTGGGGGTGGGCCGCGAAAGTGTTGGGACTTCGCTCATCAACTCACCGTCGTCTTTCGGTCGATATTGCCGCCAGGGCTCGCTATGACTGCAACGCGACGCGACTCACACGAGGAAATGGGTATTGACAGCGCAGGGCCGTTTCGGTTGGGAGGGCAAGGCTGGCGCGGTGAAAAGCTGGGCTTGCAGCGGCTCCCGAGCCGCCTCGGCGGAGGCCGTGTTTGTTGCGCCTCAGGCGGTCTTCGACTCTCTCCCGCGGCGTGCGAGGGCTTTGGCGCAACACTTCCAGCCAGAGCGCGTTCGGCCACCAAGTCCAACGGTCCGCCACCACCTGGCCATATTTCACCAGGTGGTCGGGGCGGTCGCAGGAGGTTTCCGCCTCGTCGCCGCAACGCGCGAGGCCCCTTCGGCAGAGGTTGCACCGCGCGGAATCGCGGTTGGCAATCAGAAGATGCTGCGTCATGGACAACCTCCCGCTTCTTTCCGGTGGGCCGCATCGCTCCCCGTTGCGGAATTCTGGGTAGTCTGGGAATACCATATGCAAGGCGACGATGCCCGGGTAGTCGGGGGCTGTAAAACACATGTTGTAGGGGAAACCCCGGCAAGCGATCACTGACATTGGCCGTTTCAACATTCCTACAGTGTTGGTTACAATGAACGGCGTGCGAAGGTGAGCGAGGAAGGAGGACCGGCGATGGCCGCCAAGAAACGAGAGACGAAGCGCACGGTGCCTTCCGAAAAGGCGAAGCGGCCCAAACAGCCGCAACGTCCGATCCCGGTTCCCGAGCCAAGCGACGAAGTGCCGCCGCCAGACCAAGAGGCCTCGTCGAGGGAGCGAGGCGAACGGGAGCTACCGGTCGCCGGATTGGTGGCTTCGGCCGGCGGGCTCGACGCTTTCAAGAAGTTCTTCGCCGCGATGCCCACGGACAGTGGCATCGCCTTCGTCCTCATCCCCCACCTCGGCCCCCAGCACGAAAGCCTGATGGTCGAGTTGCTCGGGCGGCAGACGTCCATGCCGGTCGTCGAGGCCGCGGAGGCCATGGCCGTCGAGGCGAACCGCGTCTACATTATTCCGCCCAATAAGAACATGACCATATCTGGCGGGGCGCTCCGCCTGTCCGGCCCGGTGGCGCGCGGCGGCTGGCAGACATCGATCGACCTCTTTCTGCGCTCGCTCGCCGACGATCAAATGGAAAAAGCCATCTGCATCGTTCTGAGCGGGACGGGGTCGCACGGGGCGCTGGGGCTGGAGGCGGTCAAGGCCGTGGGCGGCATGGCCATGGTTCAGGACCCCAAAACGGCCGAGTACCCCCGGATGCCGGAGAGCGCCATTGCCACGGGCCTGGCCGACTATGTGTTGCCCGTCGAGCGAATGCCGGCAGCTCTGATCAAGTACGTCCAGCACTTCTCGGTTGACGGGACCACGAAAGTTGCCGGGGACGACGAGACACAGGACAATCTGAACCAATTGTTGGCGCTCCTACGATTTCGTACGAAGTTTGATTTTCGCTACTATCGCAAGACCATGCTCGTCCGGCGACTAGATCGGCGCATGGGACTGTGCCACATCGAGAGCCTTACGCAATATCTCGCTCACCTGCGCGAACATCCCGAAGAGGTCAAGCAACTCGTTCGCGATCTCTTGATCCGCGTGACCCGATTTTTCCGCGACCCGGGCGCCTTCAGCACCCTGGAGACGGAAGTCATCGCCCCGCTCATCCAGGGGAAGGACGCCGACGTTCCCTTGCGCGTCTGGGTCCCCGGTTGCGCCACGGGCGAGGAGCCTTACTCCGTCGCCATGCTGCTGCTGGAACAGCAGGCGGCGGCGGAGAAGTCTTGCCGCCTCCAAATCTTCGCCTCCGACGTCGATGAACACGCGCTGGAGCTCGCCCGGCAGGGAACTTATCCGGAGGCGATCTCCGCTGATGTCTCCCCGGAACGGCTGGCCCGCTTCTTCACGCGGGTGGACGAGTCCAATTGGCAAATCAGTAAGCAAGTGCGCGAAACCGTGACGTTTGCGGCTCAGAACCTGATCACCGACGCCCCCTTTTCCAAGATGGACCTGATCTGTTGCCGCAACATCCTGATTTACCTCGAGCCGGAGGTGCAGAAAAAGGTCGTCGCGCTCTTCCATTTCGCTCTCAATGAGGGTGGCTACCTGTTCCTGGGACCGTCGGAGTCGGTTGGCCGGCAAACCGAGGTGTTCGAGCTGGTCTCCAAGAAGTGGCGTATCTACCGGCGCATCGGCTCGGGTCGGGCGGACGGCTTGCAGTTCCCGGTGACGCAGAAAGAACCAGGCCATGCCCAACCGCAGCCGGCCGGCCAGCTCCCGGCGACTCCCAAATTGGGGGAGCTGGTGCAAGACTCCTTGCTGCGCCGGTTTGCTCTGGCCTGCGTTGTGATCAACCGCAAGTACGAGGTCGTGCACTACGCGGGGGCTACCGACGACTACCTCGTCCAGCCAAGCGGCCCCCCCACGCAGGATCTGCTTTCCCTGGCGCGCCCGGGCCTCGAATCCAAACTGCGCGTCCTCATCCGCCGAACCATCCGTGAAAACGCCCCGCAAAGCCTCAACGGCGCAAGTATGCGCCACGGGGGCGTCATCCGCCGGGTCAACATTGAGGCCGAGCCGCTCAGCCCGTCGAAACGGGCCGAAGGCCTCCTGCTGATCGCGTTCCAGGAACAGCCCAGGGCTGCGGGCGAAACACCGGTCGGAGCGCCCACGCGCGCCGAGCCGGCAGAGCCGGACTTGCTCCGCCAGCTCGAGCAGGAACTGGAAACCACGCGCGATGACCTGCAAAGCACCATCGCCGAGCTCGAAAGTGCCAACGAAGAGCTCAAAGCGTCAAATGAAGAAGGTATGTCAATGAACGAGGAACTCCAGTCCGCCAATGAGGAGCTCGAGACCTCCAAGGAGGAGCTGCAGTCCCTCAACGAGGAGCTGAGTACCGTCAACAACCAGCTCGAAGACAAAGTCACCGAAGTGGAAACGGCCATGAACGACATGGCCAATCTCCTCAAGGCGACCGAGATCGCCACCGTGTTCCTGGACGCCGGCCTTCGGGTCAAGTTGTTCACGCCCGCCGCCACGCGCATGTTCCACCTGAGCGAGACCGATCGCGGCCGGCCGATCGGCGACGTCGGCAAGAGCTTCACCGACGACGACTTGGTGCGCGAGGCCCGGCAGCTCCTGCTCGACCTGGCGTCGCGCGAAAAGGAAATCAGCACCGACGACGGCCACTGGTGGATCCGGCGGATCATGCCTTACCGCACGCTGGACAACCGCATCGACGGCGTCGTCATCACCTTCGTGGACATCACGGATCGCAAGCTGGCCGCCGACGCGGTCGTCCGGCGCCTCGCCGCCGTGGTCGAGAGTTCCGTGGACGCGATCTTCAGCAAGGACCTCGACGGGACCATCAGGACCTGGAACCGAGGTGCTGAACGGCTGTATGGGTACAGCCGCGATGAGGCCGTCGGCCGATCGATCACGATGGTCGTCCCGGAAGACCGCGCTGACCAATGGTCCAAGATCATGGCCACGCTGAAGCGCGGCGAGTCCGTCGAGCAGCTCGAGACGGAGTGCGTCCGCAAGGACGGCCGGCGTGTCCAGGTGGAGCTGACGGTTTCACCGGTCCTGGACCGCAACGGCAAGGTCTTGAGCGGATCGGTGATCGTGCGTGATATCACCGAGCGCAAACAGGCCGACGAAGCGCTGCGGAGGAGCGAGGAGGAGTTCCGGCAGATGGCCGAGCACGCGCGCGACGGTGAAGCTCGCCTCGCAGCGATCTTGAACACCGCGGCCGATGCGATCGTTACAATTGACGCTCGGGGCACCATTCAATCGGTCAATGCCACGGCCGAACGGATGTTCGGCTATACCGCCGCCGAGATGATTGGCCAGAATGTGAAAATGCTCATGCCCGTTCCGTACCGGGACGAATACGATCGTGCCCTGGCGAGATACCTGCAAACCGGGGAAAAGCAGATCATCGGCATCGGTCGTGAAGCGGAAGGTCGGCGCAAGGATGGAACGAACTTCCCGGTGGACCTGGCAGTCAGTGAGGTGGGACACCTGAAACTGTTCACCGGCCTGATTCGCGACATTAGCCGGAGAAAGGAGTTGGAACGCGACGTCGTGGAGATCGCTTCGCTGGAGCAGCGGCGCATCGGTCAGGACCTACACGACAGCGTGAGCCAGGAACTGACCGCCCTCAGCATGCTTGCCGGCGACCTGACTGAGGTTCTCGGGTCGGATCCCTCGAAAGGGCCGCACTTGGTCGAACGGCTGGTCCTGGGACTCCAGCGCAGCCAGCAAGAGCTTCGGGCCGTCATGCGCGGGCTGATTCCCGTTTCGATTGAAGCCGAGGGACTCATGGCCGCACTCTCCGACCTGGCCGACCGTACCCAGCAGGAGGACACGGTGACATGCATCTTTGACTGTCCCAAGCCGGTCCTCGTCGAGGACAATCTCATCGCGACCCACCTCTATCTCATTGCCCAGGAAGCGGTCCACAACGCCGTGAAGCACGCCCACTGCCGGAACATCCGGATTTCCGTGGAGTCGAACCACCTCCTGGTCCTCCGAGTGCAAGACGACGGGGTCGGTATCTCACGCCCGCCGACCGAGAACTACGGCCGGATGGGCCTGCGGATCATGCGCAACCGGGCCGCGATCATCCGTGCGACCTTGACCATCGGGCCGGCGGTACCGACGGGCACCGTGCTGACTTGTGCCCTGGAAAGGACGAACGTTGAGCCACAACAGCCGCAAGAAACGAGCTAGGGTCCTGATCGTCGACGACCACCCCGCCGTGCGCGAGGCGCTGGCGATGCGAATCGAGCGGCAATCCGACCTGGAAGTCTGCGGCGAGGCCGACGACCTGAGCGAGGCCCTGCGCCTGGTCACCGAGACTCAGCCCGACGTCGCGGTGGTCGACATCTCCCTCAAGACCGGCTGCGGCATCGATTTGATCAAGCGAATCAAGGACCGCAACAATTCCGTCCGCATGCTGGTCTGGTCGACGCACAGTGAATCGCTCTACGCCGAGCGCGCGCTCCGCGCGGGCGCGCTGGGCTACATTACCAAGGACCAGGCCACGGACAAGATCGTCGAGGGCATCCGGCGAGTGCTGGAAAGCAAGGTCTACCTGAGCGACCCGATGGTCCAGACGATGTTGCACCGCTCGATCGGCGCAGGGCGGGAGGACGTCGCGCAATCACCGCTCGCCGCGCTGGCCAATCGCGAGCTGGAGGTTTTTCGTCTCATCGGCCGGGGCGTGAAGACCGCCGAGATCGCCGAACGCCTGCACCTCAGCGTCAAGACCATCGAGACGTATCGAGACCGCATCCGGGAAAAACTGGACCTGAACGACGGCACCGAGCTCGCCCACTACGCCACGAAGTGGATGCTGGAGAACGGATAGTATTTGGGTTCAATTTGTGAGTCGTGAAATTAATATCAATTAACGATATCCGTTGATGAAAAGTTGTCTCGCGCGAAGAGTGGCCGCGCGCTCGGGCGTTACCGTGATTTAGAGCGGTTGTCGCCGATCTACCCGGGGGCGCGCGCTGGTCGCCCGCGAGTGACGGTCACTTGGCCGGCGGGTTGGATGCCTTCTGGACCTTGGCGTCGGCCGATTTCGGCGCGGCGGTGCTGTTCTTGGCGAGCGCCTCCGCCCGCTGGCGCCGCGCGACCTCGTTGGGGTCGATGTAGAGGGTCGGGGCGAGCGTCGAGACGGCGGCGAACTGGGCGGCCCCGCCGACGGTCCCGGGGGGCTTGCGCTTGTAGATGATCCGGCACTCGCGGACGTGGACCATGTCCTTTTCTTCGAACGACGTGGATTGATCGATTCGACCGAGCTTGAACATCTGGTTGAGGGCCGTGACGGTTGGGTTCGTCTCGAAGTCCGTCTTTCGACCGACGTTGACGATCCGCTCCCCTTCGTCGACCTCCTCGGCGCGGACGATCTCGAAGCCTTCGGGGAAGTGGCGGGTCATCAGTTCCTCGGCCTGGGCGCGGAAGTCGGCCTTGGTTAGGAACGTGTTGACGGGGATGCCGACGACCCCGAACTCGTTGTCCTGATAGACGTAGCGCGCCACGGGCGGCATTGCGCAGCCAGCCAAGGGGAGCCAGAGCAGCCCGATTGCGGCCGCCCGCAAGGCGTTGGGGGTCATTCCCGTCTCTCCGCGCCCCGGACCCTTCTGCTCAGCGACCTCCCGCAACCGTGAAACGGCGGGAGAGCCGTAGATGTGGGCAAAGAACGATCACGAAATATGTCGGGGCAACCAATCATATAAAATAAGAGGTTCCGGCCGTCAAGGCCGACTGGAGCGGCGCTGAGACGATTGCAATGTCGCAGAGCGCGCGCCCCCGGCGCGTCGGGGGGGCCGCCCCCCG
>JARLIH010000203.1 GCA_031291845.1 Isosphaeraceae bacterium
GCGCGGCGGACCCGGTGGCCAGGGGGGCGGCGTCACCCGGTCGACCGCCCGGACGGCGGGAGGCAAGGCGCCGGAGCCGACGGGCGCGCCCAGCGAGGAAGCGCCCGAGGAACTGGCGCCCGAACCGGCCGCGCAGGTCGCGGAGACCCCAGAGGCTCCCGCAGGCCAGACCGACACCCCGCCCGCCGTGGCAGAGTAAGCCGGCACACGGATCACGGACAACTGCGATTCCCATCAGGGCCACCGGCGCGAGCGCGCCGGTGGCCTCTAACCACTATCCAGGGACAACGGGGCCGGGGCGAACGTGCCGCCGGTCCGTCTTCTTCGATCACGAGTGCGAGGAGAAACGCCGATGGCCGAGATCACGGCACAGGCTGTCAATGAGTTCCGGAAAATGACAGGGCTCGGCCTGATGGAGTGCAAGACGCTTCTGAAGGAAGCGGACGGCGACCTGAAGAAGGCCGAGACCCTCGCCAAGGAGCGGGGTCTGAAGAACGCCGAGAAGCGAGCCAGCCGCGCGGCGACCGCGGGGCGCGTCGAGGTCTATATCCACCACGACGCCAAGTCCGGCGCGCTGGTCGAGGTCAACTGCGAGACCGACTTCGTTGCCCGCAACGACGAGTTCCGCCAGCTCGCCAAGGACTTGGCTCTCCACGTCGTGGCCTCCCGCCCGCAGTACGTCCGGCGCGAGGACGTACCGGCCGAGGTCGTGGCCGAGCAGAAGCGGATCTTCGTCGCCCAGGCTGGCGACAAGCCCGAGAACATTCGCGAGAAGATCGCCGAGGGCAAGCTCAACGCCTGGTACAGCGAGATCGTCCTGCTTGATCAGAAGTTCATCAAGGACGATACGAAGTCCGTCCGCGACGTCATCATGGCCGTGAACGCGCGGACCGGTGAGAACATCTCGGTCGCCCGGTTCGCGCGCTTCGTCATCGGCGAGAGTGCCGGCGCCGAGGCCGAGCCGGCCGAGGGCTGACACGATCTCAGATCGTCGGCAATAATAAGGCGAGCCCCGGCGCGACTGTACGGTCTCCCCGGGGCTCGTCACGAACCCACGAGACTCTCCTCGTCGAGGCACTCCCGATGAACGTCGCCACACCCTACGGACCGCCGGTGTTCCGCCGCGTCTTGCTCAAGCTCTCGGGCGAGAGCTTCTGCCGGCCCGGTGAAGGGGGAATCAGCGTCGACGAAGTCAGCCGGATCGCGCGCCAGGCCTCGCGCGTCGCCGCCTGCGGGGTGCAACTGGCCATCGTCGTCGGGGGCGGCAACATCCTCCGAGGCGCGACGCTGACGCGGGGCTCCAACGTCATCCAGGAGGCCACCGCCCATTACATGGGGATGACCGCCACCGTCATCAACGGCCTCGCGCTCCAGGACGCGCTCGAGGGACTGGGCTGCGAGACCAGGCTGCTCACCACCATCCGCATGGACGAGGTCGCCGAACCGTTCATTCGGCGCCGCGCTTTGTCGCACCTCGGCCGGGGTCGCGTGATCGTCCTCGCCACCGGCACCGGCAGCCCGTTCGTAACCACCGACACCGCCGCCGCCCTGCGCGGCAAGGAACTGGGCGCGGAGGTCCTGCTCAAGGCCACCCGCGTCGACGGCGTCTACTCGGCCGACCCGGAGAAGAACCCCCACGCCGTCCGCTACGAGCACCTCACCTACGAACAAGTGCTCCGGGACGAGCTCAAGGTGATGGACATGACGGCCATCGGGATGTGCATGGAAAACACGATGCCCATCCTCGTGTTCAACTTCAAGAAGGAAGGCAACATCGAGCGCGCTATCGCCGGCGAACCGATCGGCACCTGGATCAGCAGCAAACCGCGCCCGCGACCCGCCAACCTCATCTGATTTGTCCCCGGCGGCATCCGCCCGTCGAGCGCGCCGGACATGCCAATCAGATCGGTCCACGTCGACCTGGCGCTCGTCCCCGACAGCCCCCCAGGGAATTGCCCCGCGCCACGGGATACGCTATCCTGAGGCGATTCTACAGCAACCGCCGGGAGCCCGTCCCATGGGTATCGAAGAGATCGTGCTGGAAGCGGACGAACGGATGGAAAAAAGCGTGACCCTGCTGACCGAGCAGCTTCGCGGCGTGCGTACCGGCCGGGCAAACGTGGGCCTCGTCGACTCGATCCGCGTCGAGTATTACGGTTCGCCGACCCCTTTGAAGCAGCTCGCGAACCTGAGCACCCCCGAGCCTCAGCAGATCCTGATCCGCCCCTTTGACCCGTCGGTCGTCGGCGACATCGTAAAGGCGATTCAGGCAAGCGACATCGGCCTCACTCCGAACTCCGACAACAAGGTCATCCGCCTGAACGTTCCCTCTCTCTCCGTCGAACAGCGCAAGAAGCTCGTAGGCCGCGTGAAGGATCTTGCCGAGGAGGCCCGCGTCTCGATCCGCAACATCCGTCGCGACGCCAACAAACAGGCCGACCAGCAGCAGGCCGATAAGATCCTGACCGAGGACGACCTCGCGAGTTGCAAGGAAGAGATCCAGGACCTCACGAAACGCTACGAGACGAAGGTCAACGAGATTGCCGAGAAGAAGTCGGAGGAGATCCTGGAGGTCTGAAATCTGGTCGGGCCAACCCGATCTCTACTTGACCCGGCGTACACGTTTTCTTAAGTTAGTCTTTCCTCGCGGGCGATTAGCTCAGTTGGCTAGAGCACCAGCTCGACACGCTGGGGGTCGCAGGTTCAAGTCCTGCATCGCCCATTCGACCCATTAATAAATCAGGAAGAACTTCCAGCGAGCTAGCGTACCTTTGGAATTGCTGGCGCTCTATCCGAGTATAGAGACACCGATCGCTTAGCGCTGCTCGTTATTCTAATCATCACAAACACTTGCGACCAGCGCATCCCAGCGAAGGCTGTTGGGCTCTCTGCCTTTGCAGACCTGTCATGCAACGGGCGCTGCGAAGGATTTGGCCCCCCTGATCGTCGATCAAGCACACCGTTTCCTTGCGCCAAAGCGTCGAGCGGTGCAAGACGGGCGAGCTGAGATTGGTCGCCAGCGCCGCGCAGGCTGTTTCGAGAATTGCAGATGGCCCCCGTCGCCGTGCGGCGAATGCGTGGTAGCCGCCACCTTTGGTCCCCGCGCCTCCTCCCTTGTTTCGTTCCACCGAGGAGCGACGCAGTCCCCAGGGTTGTTCCTCACTTTCGATCGAATGAAGAACCTCACACCAGGTTCACCACGATCGTCGTTGGCTGTCTGACATCAGCCGGTTTGGGCCTGCTGTCTGCCAATTCGTCGGGCTCGCTGGCCGTGGCGTCCTTCGGTCTTGTCGGACCGACGCCCAACATGACAGTCCAGGTAAGAAAATCCAGAGGCCGCGGAGCTGACCGGCCGGTTCAAATCCCGGCGGCACTTTCGGATCGTCGGAAATCGTTCCGCGGCGCAAGCTTAGCAGTGGGAGTTCGCGCGCCCGAATTCGCCGCATGTTGCTGGGATATCAGCGAATTCGGTCGTTGTCTGGTCGGTGCCAGTCCTGTAGCATCGATGCGATCTTGTTGGATCATCACAAGTACGGGGAAGGGAGGTCGCATCGCGGAGATCGGATGAATACTCGTAACCAGGGCAGCCGGTCAACTCGGGCCGATCGGGCGAACAGCGACCGAGCGGTTCCTCGATCGCGGATTTCCGGTTCGCGCCACGGTCCGCCACGGGGACGATCGGGCGGCAGCCCTGCGCGCCGCCGATGCCGAGGTGGTGATCGGAGAATTACTCGAACCGGCCGACGTCTGGCGGCTTGTCAGCGGCTGGCGGCGTGTCGACTTCGGAATGTCCGTCTCGTCGGACTACCTGGAGGCGAGCGTGACGATGGTGGCAGTGGCCCAGGAAGTCGGGGCGGACGCCCTGGTCAACATATCCCAGACGACCGTCTCGCAGATGAACGTGCCCACACCCCCCCCGAGCCCTCAGCCACGGCAGCACTGGCTCAGCGAGTTCTACGAATCGTATCGGGCGCATCGATGTTTTTTCCCGCGCCGGTGTCCGAACGGTTGCAGCTCGTTCGTTGTACTCACACAAGGCGGGGGATAGGCCTCCGCCCCCGGATGCGAAACCGTCGGGAGTACCGTCATGGCGAAGTTTCTGTTCATCTATCGCGAATCCACGGAGAGCCGCCCTCAGCCGTCTCCTGAGGAAATGCAGGCCTTGCAGGCGGCCTGGTACACATGGATGCAAAAGTTCAGCGCGGCGATTGTGCCCGGCGGCGACGGATTGAAGCATTCCGGCCGAGTCCTGAAGGCTGGACTCGTGACCGACGGTCCCTATGTCGAAGCCAAAGAAATCATCGTCAGCTTCGCGGTCATTCAGGCCGACGACTACGACGCAGCGCTGGCGATCGCCCGTGCGTGTCCGCCTGGCCACACGATCGAGATCCGCGAATTCGCAGGCTACGCATGAGCGAACCGAGCGCGCTTGTAGAGCACTTTTTTCGCCACGAGTTCGGCCGGGTCGGCGCCCTGCTGACCCGGTCGCTCGGCGTGCGCCGGCTCGACCTCGTCGAGGACGTCGTTCAAGCCGCGCTCGTGCAGGCCCTGGAAACCTGGTCCCGGCGCGGCGTGCCGGAAGATCCGGCTGGCTGGCTCTACCGCACCGCCCGCAACCTGGCGATCGACGCGCTCCGGCGGGAGCGAACCCACGCCCTGGCATTGCCGCGCCTGGCCGAAGACCACGAGCGGGAATCATTGCCACTCGAAGCGCGCTTCGCCGACGAGATCGGCGACGAATCGCTTCGCCTACTGTTCGTGTGCTGCCACGAAGCGGTGCCGGCCGAATCCCGCGTCGCGCTCGCGCTGCGGACGCTATGCGGTTTCAGCACC
>JARLIH010000204.1 GCA_031291845.1 Isosphaeraceae bacterium
CGACTCCGGCAAGCCCATGGTGCAATTGGGTTGGCTCTGGGAGGTGAACCCGGCTCCCGCCTCACCAGTCTGCTCTCCATGACCACCCTCCCAGACACGCTGCTGCGCCGGATCAATCGGTTTGTCGCATGGCCTTCCTCCGGCGTGCGGCTCTGCAACGACACGTACAACATTCTGCGGCCACGTTTCTTCGACGGTTCGTACCGCGATTCCCCCGGCATGAGGCGCAACCGCGCCAACGCGGACGACAAACGCCTCGCGGCGACGGCAAGCCTCCGCGCGAGAGCGCACAACGGTTCCAGGAGGCGCTATTCGATGTTGCCGTCGGCACGCGCCGGCATGCCTAGGGCGCGCCTGACGTCATTGACGGTGATTGAAGCCCGGGTGATCGAGTCGAACTTTGCGAGGTTTGCGATGAACTCTTGATAGTCATGATCGGCCAACGCCCGATATTTCGCCGCATTTGCGTCTTGGGTCTTGATAATATTGTCAATCACGGCGCCGACGCCTTTGACAATAATTTCGTCTTTAACGACCCCGACCACAAACCCGCCGACCCCGCCAAAAGCCGCGTCGAGACCTTCGTTAATCAACGGCTCGACGATTTCGTCGTAGGCGTCGTACCCTGTCTTGGCCTTGTCGCCGAGCTCGATGACGCTCTGGACGTTGCCCCAGCCAGTCGCTGCACTGTGTGCCTGCTCGGAGTTGCGATTATTGATAATCAAATTGTTTGCAAACGCCGCGGTGGCCGCCCAAGCGGCACTTGCCGCGGCCCGGTTGCCCGAATTGTTCACCAAGCGTTGAATGCGTGCGGGAACGAGACCCGTAAGGTCGATCGCGTTCGTCGGGTCGTCGTCCACGTACTCGTAGAGATTCGCGCTTCCACCGGAGAAGCCGCTCGGGTCCTGCTCCATGAACCGCCCGATGGCTTCATCGTAGTAACGCGCCGCGTCGTAGTACTGTCCGCTGGCGGAGTCGAATTGCATCCCGGCGAACTTGAACCGGTCGCCGTTCGACGGGCTGCTCTCCGATGTCACGTTGCCGAAGCTGTCGTAGGCGAGGTGGTCCACCACCGTGCCGGACGTGTTCACGACGTCACGCACCGAGCCTAGCCGGTCCGTAAGATACCAATTCGTATTGCCGCTCGCGTCCGTCCGAGCCGCGGGAGCGCCCGCCGTTTGCCCGTATAGATAAGTATGCTCGAGATTTCCCGACGCATCGAAGTCGGCGTACGGAGTGCTTCCGTTGTAGACCGTCCACGTCTGCACTCCGTTGACGTTGGTCGCAATCCTCCGACCCAACGCATCGTACGTATACGTCGCCTGCGACAGAACCGTGCCACCCGAATTACGCTGCGTCTCGCCGGTGAGCTCATTGTGATAGTCGTAGGAGAACGTCGTCACGTTCCCCGTCGATGTCTGCGTCTCGGACGTCATGTTGCCGACGCCGTCGTACGCGTAGGTGTACCCTGCCCCGGCGGTTTGCTCGTTGTCCGTGCCGGTTGTGTAGCCAGTCCCCGACCGGTTGCCTCCCGAACTGTACGAGTACGACTCGCTTCGGGCGCCGGAGACGCCCGTCAGCTCATCGGCCGCGTCGTAGGTGTACGACACCGCGCCTTCGGCGTTGGTCTCGCCGATAAGCCGGTTCGCCGCGTCGTACCCGTAGAGCTCGCTGTCCAGCGATGAGCCGCCTACCACCTGGTGGGTCATGCTCGTGAGACGCTCGGCCGCGTCATAGGTGAAACTGGTGCTGATTGTTGCGCCTGTGGTAGTCCCGGTCTCGGCATTCAAGATATAGCGATTTTCCGCAGTCATGAGCCCCGCAGGGTCGTAAGCGTAGGTCACAGTGATTTCGTTGTCAAAACCCGCCGTCCCCGACTGCCACTCCGTTGCAAGGCGACCCGCTTGGTCATACGAGTCATAGATATCGCTGTTGCCGGCGCCCGTTCCGTTCGTCGAATCCGGCATCCAGGCGTTCGTGTGAACCAACCTGGTCTGGCCAAGATACTGCCCGAGGTCATCGCCAAGATACGCCACGAAGGAGCCACCGCCGGTCCAGAATTCGCCGCTCGCCACGAAGTCGTACGTGCTGCTGATGACGGTTTCGGGCTGTTCGTTGGCCGGCGTCGTGGTGCGCTGGATGATATAGCTCGTCGCCCCGGAGATCGGCGCCCAGGACAGGCGGATCTGCCCGGCGCCGTCGGACGCCGCCGTCATGGCGAGCGAAGGATTCAGGTTCGTGGGCGTGCCAACCTGCACGTCGTCGAACGAGTCGGTGGCATTGCCGCCCCACAGGCCCGTCCCGCCGTTCAATGACGGGTAGCCGCCCGACAGACTGCCGAATGACCCGCCGACGGACTGCGTAATGGTCCACGCCGAGGGCTCGTCCGTGCCATCAGCCCAGACCTTCCCGTACAGCGTCGAACCTTGCAACTCCATCCGGAACCAGTACCATGTCCCGGGGGTCCAGGTGAACGCAACCGCGGTTCCCCAGGCGACGCCGTCGTTGAGGAATTGCAGGTAGTCCGCCGAGCCGCTCGTGTAGTGGAAGACCAGGTTGTAACCGGCCCCCGTGCTGGCGTTGGTATAGAGCCCCACCCCGGCCCGCGCCGCATCGCCGTTGGTCCACGAATCTACGCGCACCTTGGCGAGAATCTCCTGGTCCCCCGTTGCGTAGGCGCCCGACGTGTCGACGATCGCCTTCCTCGGGTCCGACGAATCTGCGGCGGTCTGGCTGAGCACGCCTCCCGACTCGCTCCAGGAGCCGTTGACGAAACTCCATGAGGACCCAATCGTCCCGGAGTCGAAGTTGTCGTTGAACTGAAGCGACGGAATCGCCTGCGCGCTGGTTGTCGCGTTCGCAATCGACGTGTAGGACGAATAACCGCTGCTGAGCGTGGCGCGGACGCGATAGTAGTAAGTTGAGTTGGCACTCAGATCGGAATCGACCAAGTCGAGCGCCGTGGATGGAGCGCTGGCGATCTGCGTCCAACCGGTCGAACCGTTGGGGCTCCGCTCGACCAGGTAGCCGGTGGCGCCCGTGATCGGTGCCCACGTCAACCGCACCTGGCCCGGCTGAGGCGTGGGCGTCGCCACCAGAGAATAGGACGACGTCAACGTGTCCGTGGCGCTCAGGTCATCGAAGGATGCCGCCGCGGAGCCGCTTGACGACATCGTGCCACTGTAGAGTGCCGGCTGGCCGCTCGCCGCGGTGCCGAACGACCCGCCCACGGTTTGCGTGACCGTCCACGATGAGGGCTCGTCGCTCCCGTCGGCCCACACCTTGCCAGACAACGTCGAGCCCTGGATGCGGATGTCGAACCAGTACCACTGGCCCACGTTCCACGCAAACGAGGCCGAAGCGCCCAGGTTTTGCCCGCCACCGCTCTGGTTGTTGAGCAGCTCGACCTTGTTCGAGCCACCGCTGTCACTAAAAGTCAGCTCGTAGCCGGTACCCGCGGACTGGTCGACGTGGAGTCCGATGCCAACCTGCGCCGAGTCGCCGGCCGACCACGAATCGACTCTGACCTTCGCGACCACTTCTTGATCGCCGTCGGAGTAGCCCGACCCTGCGATCGCGTCGTACATGCCGTACCAGCCCACTGCCTGGCTGATGACACCGTTTTGCGTGGAATAACCGTTTGACCATAGCCAGCTAACGTTCGAACCCTGGGACGACGCGTTGCTGAGGGTATCGAAGTTGTCGGACAACGTCTGATCGGCTGAAGTGGAATTCGTGGGCGCCGTGGCGACGGGCGTGAATGTCGAATAGGTGCCTGACGATGTGACTGCAGCGACGCGATAGCTGTAGGCGGTTCCCGGCTGCAGGCCCCCGTCCACGAGCGCCGACGTCGAAGACGACGCGGTGGCGACCGTCGTCCAACTGTTGTTGTCGACCTGCGCCACGTTCCCAAACGGGTCATAGGCAAAGGTCAGGTCGGTCTGCGGGTTGGCGATACTCGTCATCTGCCCGACCGCGTTGTAGCTCGTGGTCGTCGTCTGAAGAACGCCCCCCGACGACGTCAGCCAGGTCTCACCGGTCTGGTGACCATCGCCGTCATAAGAAAACGTCGTTCGGCGCCCGTCCCCGTCGGTCTGATCCACGACTTCGCCCGCCGCGTCGTACACGTACGTCGTCGTGGTCCCCAGCGGGCTCGTGATCGTCGTCAGGCGATCCGCGGCGTCGTAGGCATACGTCGTACGGTTGCCCGCTGGGTCGACCTCAAACGCCTTGCGGCCGGCCGCATCAAATCCCGTGACCGTCACGTTCCCGACCGGGTCGGTCACCGTCGTGGCGCGGTTGAGGAAGTCGTACACAGTGGTCGTCGTATGACCGAGCGCATCGGTGACCGTCGCCTGGTTCCCCGACGCGTCGTAGGTGTAGCTCGTCGTGTGCCCCAGCGCGTCGGTCGTCGCGATCAGGCGATTCCGGGAATCATACGTATTCGTCGTCGTCGCACCGTCGGCGTTCGTGGTGGTCCGTGCGTTGCCGACGGCATCGTAGGTCGTCGTGGTCGTCGCGCCGGTCGGGTCGGTGACGGTGACGGGCCGATTGTCCTGGTCGTAGTGTGTCGTCTGGACGTGTCCCACGTAATCCGAGACCGTGACCTGGTTACCAGCGGCGTCATAGCCGTAGGCGGTGACCGTGGTGCCGTTGGCCTTGCTGACGGCCGTCAGTTGCCCTTGGGGATCGTAGGTGTACGTGGCCTGATTCCCCTCGGCGTCGGTCGTGCCTGCCACGTCGCTCAGCAGGTCGTAGGCGCTCGTCGTGACGGCGCCGGTCGGATCGGTCACCGAGATTGGCCGGTCCAGGCTGTCGTAGGCCGTCGTTGTGGTCCGCCCGAGTGGGTCGGTGACGGTGATCTTATTGCCGTTGCCGTCATAGCCAAAAACCGTCGTATGCCCCAGCGCGTCAGTCGTCGTCGTCAGGCGGTCCATCGCGTCGTACGCGTAGCTCGTCGTTCTCGACAGTGGTTGCTGCGCCGACGTCTGGTTCCCGGCCGCGTCATAGGTGTACGTCGTCCGCTGGCCCGTGACGGGCGTGATCTCGACACCGTCGACCTTCGAACCTCCCGTCACGTTCGTGAACGCGATCGTGATATCGCCGCTACTATCGGCCGCCGCGCTGAACGTCTCGGCCACCGCCTTGTTCGCAGCGCCTGCGGTGGCGAAGATATCGAAGTTGGTCAGGACCTGCGTGCCGTTGATCGTGACGTTGAACTCGCGCTGGCCCGACCCCGTGAAGTAGTTTTCCGCAAAGTCCAACCGAACGCTGTACGCCCCACCAGGCGCGAGGCCAGGTAAGGTGTACGTGAAGGTTCCGCCCGACCACCGCTCCGTCTGGTAGACGGCCTGAGGGGCCGGGTTCGTGACGCCGCTGGTATCGATCGTGTTTGTTGTGCTGTACGTGTTGCTGCCACTGCTGAAGTCCGTGTCGGCGAGGAACGACCCGGCGGCCGACCCACCCGCATTGATCGCAAGCACGGGTGTTGTGGTCACGCCCGCCGTCGTCCCCGTCACTCGATCCATCGCGTCGTAACTGTAGGTCGTCGCGAATCCTCGCCCGTCCGTCACCGAGGCGACATCTCCCTGGTTGTCGTAAGCGGTGACTTTGGTCGTGCCGTCCGGATAGGCGATCGTCGTCAGGCGGTCCTGGCTGTCGTAACTGTACGACGCCACGTTGCCGCGGGCATCTTGCGAGGTAGCGAGTTTGCCGTCGGTGGTGTAGGTCATCGTTGTCCGGTTGCCGAGCGGGTCTTGCACGCCCGTCTCGTTACCGTGCGAGTCATACGTGTACGTCGTCGTGTTGCCGTCCGGATCCGTGTGGGTCGTGACCTCGGAGAAGCTGTTGTATGTGTAGGCATCCGTCTGGCCGAGCGGGTTGGTGGACGTGAGCAGGTTGCCCTTCGAGTCGTAGGTCGAACGGACGATCCAGCCGATCTGGTTGCTGGTGGCGATCGTCAAGCCATTCGCGTTCACGTTGGCGATGCTGACGATATTGTTCTGCGTCAGCTCGTTGTTGACGCCGTGTCCGAGCCAGTCGAAGCCTTGGTAAGTGGCATTGCCTCGCGGGTCGGTGTAGGTCGCGGCCGCCTGGGCGAGCAGCGTCGCAGACGCTGGAGTCGTTGTTGTTCCGGTCCCGGACGGATACCAGCCTTGTTCCTCGTACGACGAGAATTCCTGCGACGTGCCGTCGGGGCGCGCAATGGTCCCGACGCGATCCGCGCTATCGTACGCGATCGTTACGGCTTTCGAACGCGGGTCGACGATCGACGTCATCTCGCCGGTTGAACTGTAGCTGTAGCCCCACGAACTCGAGTCGGGCAAGGTCACGCCGCTGAGATTTGACCCGGCGTGCGTGAACGTCGCAACGCGTCCCGCGGGATCGGTGATTGACTGGAGCAGTCCGCTGCCGTTGTAGGAGAATGTCGTGAAGCGGCCGTACGGGTCTTCGATCGAGGTCAACGCGCCGCCGGAATTGTACGAGTAGGTCGTGTGCAGGCCGTTGCGGTCGACCGAGGCCGTTTCATAACCGGCGGAATTGAAATTGATCTGCGTGCCGTCCTTGAGCGTGCGGGTGTAGGAGCCACCGCTATTTTGAACGAGCGTCGAGAAGTCACCGGCCGGCGCGGTGAACGCGCCGCCTGAAGCCGGCCCACTGAAGCTCAAGAGACCTCCCTGAGAGCCCAGTGTCAGGAGGACGCCCCCCGATGCGCTATAAATGCGTTCCAACCCCGAGACAGTCCATCCGGAGCCGATGGGGTTGCTGGACTCGTTGTCGAGCGCCGCCGTGGGGCTGGCCCAACCGGTGGTCCAGGTCGACCCCGGCCAGGATGAGATCTGGTATTGAACCGATGAGTTATACGTATAGACGCCAGTCGGCAGACTCGAGGCATTGACCTGGAGCGCCGACAAGACGACGTCGCCCGTGATCAAGTTGCTGGTATTGTATAGATTCGACGCGTTGATTGCGGAGTTTCCGTCGAACGAGGAGATCGTTTCGCCTACCGCTGTCATGCCAGAACCGACCTGTTCGGTGAATTCAATGATGGGGCGGGGGTCGGCTGTCAGCGAATCATACGTCAGCGCGACGGGGGCGATATTGGGACTGTAGGCCGGCAGGGTGAGCGTGGTGTCGAGTGAACCGCTGAGCGACGAGACCGCCGCGTTCTGGCTGGCCACGGTCGGGGTTCCCGGAAGCGCCTGCGGATCGATCGCGTTATCGGTGCTCACCGAGTAGCCGGTCGACCCGCCGCCTGAGCCGGTCCCGGCCGGGACGAAGAAGTAATACGTCACCGACTCCTGATGCGCCGATGTGTCGGTCACGGTCAGCGTGGCCGAGTCATAGGCGGGCGCGGAGTTGGTGCTGTCCCACTGGAACTTGAGCTCCGAGGTGCTCGTCCCCGTAATGCTCGTGGCATGGGTGAGGTTTGACGTATTCCAGGAGAAGGAGCTAATCGAGTCGCCGCCCACTTGAGCCAGCAGATCGCCATTGCCGCCGAGCGTCGCGAGTTGTGTGGCATTCGGGTTGAGCGTGACACCGTTGATGACGTCGAGTGTGTAGAGCGGGAAGTACGGTTGCGCCGATGCCGTGGCGCTGGCGTTCGGATTCGTGATGGTAACCGTTGCCGAGGACGGTGAACCGATGGTAAAGCTGTCGCCGAACGACGCGAAGGGGAAGTTTAAATTCGCTTCTACGGTCGGTGTTCCGTCGTCTAGCGTGTTGATGACGGGGTTGACTGTCAGCGTGGTCGAAGCCGAACCCGCCGGAATCGTGATCGTGCGGCAAATGCCGGCCGCCCCGTTAACCAGGGGGGACGACGGAGAGAGCAGATAGTCGCTTCCCCAGATTCCCGTACCGGAAAGCACGTAATTGACGACCAAAGGCGCTGACGTAGCGCCCGTTCGTGTGAACGTGAAGACGCCCGGGACCGGCCCCAGGTCCGACGCGCTCGGCGTCGTCGCGACGACCGTCACCGTCGGGCTGGAATCGGGCTGCGCCAACGAGGGCCGAGTCACAGTCGGAGGCGCGTTGCTGGCCGGCGCGTTGTTGATGAGACCCGACGCGGTTGACGAGCCACGGCCCAGCGGCAACAGCGAGCCCACCAAGACGCCCGGATTGGTCGCGCCATTCGAGGAACTGGACGGCTTCGGCGGCGCCAGGCGCAACGGCGTGATCGCGCCTTGCCCCGATGAACGGTTCCGGCTCGCGGCCGCACCCCCCTGGTTCGTCTTCCCCTTGATGGGCTCCCGACCGTGGTGAAGCGACGACTCCGGCGCCTGGGATTTCGGACGCAAGAGCGTGATCCAGTCGCTCTCCTTCGCCGTTCGGGACGGAGGTGAGGTCGTCTCGCGCGTATGGGGCCCCGGCCCCGAGTTGCCTCCTGTTCCGCGCGCTGACCGGCCCGCCCGGATCGGCACGACGCCCGCTGTAGGGGTCGGACGCTCCGTCTTCGACGGCCGTGTTGCATCGCGCTCCGCGCTAGGGTGAGCCGTCGCCGCCTGGGCCGAGGCGTGCAGTCCAAGGCCCATGATCATCAGCCCAAAGCTCTCCGTGATCATCGACCGCGGTTCCAGTCCATCCAGCGCGTCAATGCGACGTGCCAAGCGCGCGCGGCGACCTTCGGTAGAGGTCTGGCGAGTCATCAGGTGTTCCTTCCCAGGTGTGCGTTACAATCGCCAGCGAACTGCGCACAACGACCGGAGTCACCCGATGATGGTCATCGTGTGAACGATCGAGCGCGGACGGATCACGGAGCCAAGCCCATCCCGCGGATAAGCCGTGGCTTCGAAGGGGGGCTCAGCACCGCGCAGCCAAGGTCATGCAGCAGCATCACCTTGAATGTGTGCGAGGTTTCTCGCCTCTCTACTGATTAAGATTGTCCCCCTGTAGCTCCCAGGGGTCGCGCATTCCGGATGAGATTTCGATTTTTTAGTTTCCGAAACCTAACGGTTCAACAAGGCAATCTCTCTCGGCGTGATGAGTAAGGAAGCCTCGTAACTTACGTAGCGTGCGATACTGACGGCACTTAACTTCATTCGTTGTTAGCATGAGGCGCTTCGCAATCTCTTCCTGGCTTTGGCCCTCAAGAAACCGTAGCGAGAGCACGCGGTGGTTGGCATCCGGCACGCGCTCGCGAAACGCTTCAAGCGCGGCGTGGAGCGCCCGGCGGCGGCGGTCTCGTTCGTAGAGCACGGCCGGGTTCACGCCCTGGTCGACGAGCGCGGCCGCACTCGCGTCGTCCAGTTGGGTCATGAACGGTTGGCGGGTCCGGCGGCGCAGGCGCGACGCGGCGATGCGCCGCACGATCGCGTCGAGCCAGTCGTTGAGCGACGCGCGCGCCGGGTCGTACACCAATCGCGGAAGGATGGCGACCAGCCGGAGCCAGATCTCCTGCGTCAGGTCGCCGAGGTGATCGCCGGTTCCACAAGTCCGGAGGACCAGCGCGGCCACACGGGGCGCCCGCGTCTGGTGGAACCACTCCCACGCGTCCGCGAGTTCGCGGTTGCACCGTGCGCGGGGGTCGCACAGGTAGATTTGCGTGCGCCGAAACAACACGAAATCGGAAGGTTCCATAGGGGGGTCCTGGCAAAAGAAGGCAGCCCGCCTTCTTAAACGTTGCGCCATCGTGGACGTGGGGGCTAGCCGATCTCGAGCCTCGCCCAGCGAGACCGAGGTGGGCGACGAGTCTTCTCTTGTATTGGTCCGAATTGCGCACCGCCGACGCTCGCGTGCCCAAGCGAAGCGCGCACCCTCAATGCCGCGTTCGCCGACTCAGCACACGAGATGTACTACATCCGGACGAGTTACTGAATTCAGCCATGTTCAAAAGGGCAAACCCTACCGTGCCCTATTTGGCTCGGCGGCTTCACTCGGGGGGAGGAACTTCGGCCGAATCCGTACTTGCTAAGAGTTACACAGCCCAGAGTGGGATTGCAAGTGTTTTCTTAGGTAAGTGGAACGTGTCACACGCGCTCGATTTTCAACGTTCCAGATCGATGTGTTTGGTTCATCCGGCGGAAGGGCACGGGGGTTGGAAAAGGCGTACATGCTGATTCCACTTGGTGTTGCGAAAAAGAGCCGCAAGCCGGTAGGTAAGCATGTTCACGAGTGCGTTGTGCCACGGATTCGCCGTACGCGGCTACAAATACATCCGCACCGAATACCAGGGTGGACAGGCCATCTTTACCCTCGAGCGGGAACCCGGGAGCTACCGTCGCTCCGCCAGCGACTGCGCCCAAACCCAACCGCGTGAACGGGTCGAGCGGCGCTTCCGATCCCTTTCCATCGGCAGCCGCCCCACCTTCGTAGTCCTGCCGATTCCTCGCGTCGAATGCTCGGCCTGTGGCGTCATGCGGCAGTCCAAAGTCCCCTTCGCCGACCCGCGATGCAGCGATGCCTCCACGTTCTAGGGATACGCCTTGGAACAAGGACGCCGCACGACCATCCGGGACGTGGCCAACCATCAGGATGGGAGCGAGGACATGATCAAGGGCGTCCGCGATCTCCATCACGACTCGCGGTTTCGGCTCAAACGGCCGACCAGGAACGGCGTTGGGTACCATGCCCACGTCTTTGGTGGGCATGCACCCAGCTGCCGGCTCGGCCCGTGGAACTTGCCCACGAAGACGTGGGCATGGCACCCAGACCACCGGCTTCGCGCAAGGGATGACCGGTGGGGATCAGCGAGGAGTGTCTCCTTTTCTACATCTTTTTCGGTTTTCGGGATAAGCCGGGCCGTTACGGTACATTAACAGGCAGACTATGACGCCTGATGTGCCGGGGAGACGGGGCCGTGATCTGGAAGACCCAAGGGGCGGTGCGACGGCAGTTCGGGGTACTGTTCGAGGAGGGTTCGCTCGGGGGTTGGGACGATGGAGCGCTGCTCGACCGGTTTCTTGCCCGGAGGGATGCGACCGCCGAGGCTGCTTTCGCGGCCGTGGTAGAGCGGCACGGGCCGATGGTCCTGCGGGTCTGCAACGCGGCACTCGGCGACGAGCACGAGGCGCGCGACGCGTTCCAGGCCGTCTTCCTCGTGCTGGCCCGGAAGGCTCGGACCGTCCGGACTTGCGAAACGGTTGGGCCGTGGCTGTACGGAGTCGCCTGGCGGGTCGCGTCGCGCGTCCGTGCGGCGAACGCGAGGCGGCGTCGTCACGAGCGGAGGGCCGCCGGGATGGCTCCGCGTTGGGTCGAGGAGAGCCTTCCCCAGGGGGACGCCGACGTCCTGCTCTATGAAGAAGTCAACCGGCTCCCTGCTGGGTTCCGCGAGGCCGTGATCCTTTGCGACCTGGAGGGCCTGACCACCGACCAGGCGGCCGAGCATCTCGGGACGCCGGTGGGGACGGTCCGAAGCCGTCTCCACCGGGGTCGCGACCGGCTGCGTGCCAGGCTCCTTCGGCGCGGGCTCGCGCCGGCGGCCGTGGGAGCGGCATTGGCGACGGCGTCCACATCGGCCGCCACTGTCCCGACCGTGCTGGCGGAATCCACCGTTGCGTTGGCCGTCGAGTGGTGCCGGGCCGGCGCGGTCCCGACCTCACTCGCGTGGCTTGTAAAGGGGGGGCGGCTCGCCATGTGCATGAAGAGCATCGCGACGGCGGCACTCGTGCTCGGGCTCGTCGCCGGTCTTGGCGGACTGGTCGGCAAGGGTTCCGACGACCGGCCGGGCCTGGAGGACAAGCCCAAGCTGAGCGTCTCGGTTGCCGCGCGGAAAGCCGGCGCCGGCACACCGAACGACGGCGTAAATCCGGCTGTGCCGGTACCGGCCGCGGCCCGGTCGGACCACGACCGTCTCCAGGGGACGTGGTCGGTGATCAAGGCGACGGTCAATGGCCGGGAGCTTGCCGCGCCCAACGTGCTGCTGGCGCCGATGACGTTCAAGGACGACACGGTCGAGTTCGGCCCGTTCGGCAACCCTCCCGTGAAAAACCGCTACCGGTTCCGCGTTGACCCGGAGGGGGAGCCACGGGCGCTCCGGACCGTCCGCGAGGGGGCCAACCCGAGATGGTGGCTCTATGAGCTTCGCGGAGACAAGCTGCGCACGGCGGCCTGGCTGTCGCTTGATGACACGAGGCGGCCGCGCGGCTTCGACGACAACGACGGCGGCGAGTCCCTGTTGATTCTCGAACTGGTCCGCGAACCCGGCCCGACGGGTGCTCCGGGGCCCGGCGGCCCGGCGACCGGGACGGACGGCCTCTCGCCGAAGGACTTTGGGACCGGCCCATCCGCGCCGGCGGTCCCGTCCCGTTCGTCCGCGGCGGCTCCAGCCAATGATGAGTTTGGCCAGCTCGAGGGAACCTGGACGGTCATCGCGCGCGAGGAGAACGGCGTGGGTCTCCCGGACGGCCCTCAGGCCACGGTTCGGATCGCCGGCAACACGATCGTCACGTGCGACCCGACGGCCGGGGCCGACGACGTTCGGATCGAGACTTTCTCAATCGTTAGGGCCACAGAGCCACCCTCGATCGTCATCAGCGGCGCGGCCAAAGAACGGCAGAAGCCGGGGTTCATGGGGATCTACCGGGTCGACGGCGCGGTGCTGCTGCTCTGTCTCGACATCGGCGGGAGGGGCCGGCCGACCGAGTTCGACACGAAGCCCGGCTCGGGGCGGCGCCTGATCGTGCTCCGACGAAAACAGCCCGGGAGCTCGGAGCCGGCCACACCGGCGCCCTCGTCGATCGATCGCCAAGGCCCCTAATCCTGGCGGGCCGCCCAGGGGACGAATGCGGGACGCCGCGAGAGAGAAAAGGACGGAACGCGAGACACTCCTCACCGTCCTTCGTCCGACACTTCGCGCGTGGGTTTGGGGGCCGCGTGCCGAGCCGGTGGCAGAGCGCATGCCCGCGAAGATGCGGGCGCGGCACTCAGGACCGTTCTCACGCAACGGTTGGAGCCGAAGCCGCCAGCCGTGGCGGAGATCAGCGAGCCAAGTCATGGCGTTCGCTCTGGGGGAGATGGACACGCGGCAGTCGAGTACGACGTTCGCCGAACCAGGATCGCATCGCGGTTTAGAACCCGATGCTCGTGAGCGCGGCGATCAGCCCGCGCACGCCCTTGGGGCGTGCTGGGGGCGTCATGCACTTGCGGAACAAGTCTTCGAGCGGCCGACGGTAGCTCCAGTCGTCGCTCAAATGGCACAGCCTGTCGAAGTCCGCCTTACTCATGAAACCGCGGAAATAGAGCCGGCGGGAATCCGCGTCAAACTGAATTCGGTCGTTCAGGTCGGGGGGAAATTGCAGCTCGGGGGGAAGTCTGTCCAGGGTGACGAAGTGATCCACTGGACCCTCCATCGATTGCTCTGGGGTGAGACATCGTGGTGCGAATGGCCTATCAAAGATTCATACCATCCACTCGGGCGTGACGCAACAACCTACGTGGCGGTTTTCGAGTTGGCGCTGGGAAAAACGGCGGTCGCGTCCAGGATGAAACTCGTGGGGGGGCGCCCCCAGTGGTCCTCGTAGACCAGCGGTCTAAGGTCGATCCGGTCGAGCCATCCGAGACTTTGAAGCTCGGGGGTCGGCGCGAAGTCGGCCACACGACCGAGGCATAAATAGGCTATCGGCACAACCGCTTCGGGAATTCCCAAAATCGTACGCAGGTCGCAGGGATCGATGATGCTGACCCAACCCACGCCGATGCCCTCGGCCCGGGCCGCCAGCCAAAGGTTCTGCACGGCGCAGACGGTGCTGTAGAGGTCCATCTCGGGTTGCACGGTGCGCCCCAGGACCACGGGTCCATGTCGCGAACGGTCGCAAGTCACGCACAGGTTGAGGGGGGATTCCAGGATCCCTTCGAGCTTCAATCGACCGTACAGCTCGCCCCGGGCCTCGGGGAAAAGCTGGGCGGCCTGAGTGTTCGCCCTGTCAAACGCCTGCCTGATCTCGAGGCGAACCGCTTGTGAGCGGATCAGCAGGAAATTCCAGGGTTGCATGAACCCAACGGACGGCGCGTGATGGGCGGCCACGAGAAGGCGTGCGATCGCGTCGTCCGGCAGCGGATCGGGCAGGAAGTGACGACAGTCGCGCCGTTCGAAGATTGCACGGTAGACGGCGGCACGCTCCGGCGGCGAAAAGGCCTGGTCCATGGGTTGTCGTGCCTTCCCTACGCCGCGGCCGGGGCGGCGGGGTCGGCCAGGGTCACGAGCGTCGCGTCGGCCGTCGCTTGCGCGGCTCGGATGCAATCGGGAATGCCCACGCCGTCATAGCCGATCCCCGCCAGGAGCAGCCGGGAGTGTCGTGCCGCGTGCAGCCTGATCGCGGCAACGCGGGCGGTGTGGCCCAGGGTGTACTGGGGCATCGCACGCGCGTGGCGGCCGACTTCGGTGAGAAGCGGCTCACCGCGGGCGCCGAGCAGTGAGCCGAGTTCGTCGCGGACGATCACCTTGAGCATCTCGTCGTCGTAGTCAAAAACCTCGGGCTGCGTCGCGCCGCCGAGAAACACGCGCATCAAAACCGTGCCGGCGGGAGCGCGGCGGGGGAACTTGATGCTCAGGAAGGAGACGGCGAGGATCGCACGCCCCTCGATCGCGGGAACGACCACGCCGAACCCGTCGAGCGGGTGAGCGACCTGGTCGCGGCGGTAGGCGATGTTCACGATGGCCGACGATGCGTAAGGGATCGAGCGCAGCTTCAGCGCGAGGTCGGGGTCGAAGGCGTCGAGCAGGCGCGCGGAGGCGTGGGTTTCGGTCGCAAGGACGACCGCATTGGCGTGGAGCGGAGGACCGTCGAGCAGCTCGATGTGCCAGGGAGAGACCGGGTCGGGACGGCTCACGCGCCGGACGACCGCGTTGGTGCGCACGGTTCCCGGGGGCAACGACGAAACAAGGGCGCGCGGCAAGCCGTCCATGCCGTCGGCCAGCGTCACGAACAGCCCATACCTCGCGCCGGAGGCGTTCGCCTCGGTCGAACGCAACTGTTTTCGCAGCCGCCACGCCGCGCGGATCAGGCTGCCGTGGGTGCGTTCCATCTCTTGAAACTGAGGCAGGGTCGCCTCCATGCTGAGCTCGGCGGGATCGGCCGTGTAGATGCCGCCGACGAGCGGCTGAACCAGGCGATCGAGCGCTTCGCGGCCGAGCCTGCGCTTGACGAACGAGGCGAGGCTTTCGTCGGCCTCGTCGTCCTTGCGCGGGAGGACGAGGTCCATCAACATCCGCAGCTTGCCGCGAAAGGACAGGATCGGCGTAATGAGGATCGGGCCGATCCGATGGGGCGACATCAGCACGAACCCCTCCGGCACGGGCACGAGCCGTCCTTGCCGGACCACGAACGACCGCCGGTGCGCGGGGTCGGTGCCGATGAGCTGGTCTTCGATTCCCAGCGACCGGCACAGGTCGACGCCCCAGGGCTTGTTCGTGATGAACGAGTCCGGGCCCCCTTCGATCGTGAACCCGTCGACTCGACGCGTCGAAATCACGCCTCCGACGCGGTCCTTCGCTTCCAGCACGACCACTTCGATCGGCCGCCGGTGAAGCCCCGCGCGCTCGACGATGCGGCGCGCGATGGTGAGGCCCGAGAGGCCGCCTCCGATGATGACGACACGATCGTGTCCCGCGGCTCGCTCTCCCAAGAGTCTCGCTCCTCAATGCCACCGTGGGGTGCCGCTACGGTCTCCGCAGCGAGCGCGTCCGCGAGCCTACGGCATATCCGGGTGCTCGGCGGAACTCAAGAAAAAACAGAGGAACGTCGCGGCCCTGAGGCCGGGCCGGACCGTAGTCGATTATAACGCGGCCGCGCCCCGCCCGCGACTTGGCGAACTTGCCTATACCGGACGACGATAGTCGTGCACGAGGTCCACCAGCGCCAGCACGTGATCAACCGGGGTGTGAGGAAGGATCCCGTGCCCGAGGTTGAAGATATGGCCGGGGCGGCCCGCCGCCTCCTCGAGCACCCGGCGCGTCTGGCGAGCGATCTCGTCCCGCGGGGCGAACAGGACGACGGGGTCGAGGTTTCCCTGCAGCGCGACACCGTCACCCAGCCGCCGGCGCGCGGCGTCGACCGGCACCCGCCAGTCGAGCCCGATGACGTCCCCTCCGGCGTCGCGTTGCAGCTCGAGGAGCGAGCCCGTGTCGGTCCCGAAGTGGATCACCGGGACGTCCGGAGTGAGCCGAGCAAAGAGCCGGCGCATGTGCGGCTGCACGAAGCGCGCGTAGTCCGACGGGCTCAGGTTGCCGACCCAGCTATCAAAAAGCTGCAAGGCCTGGGCGCCTGCCGCCGCCTGAGCGTTCAGGTAGCCTGCTGTCGCGTCGACGAGCCGCTCGAGCAGGGCGTTCCACGCGCCGGGATCGCGGTACATGAAAGCCTTGGCTTGCTCGTAATGGCGTGACCCACCCCCCTCGATCGCATAGCAGGCCAGCGTGAACGGGGCGCCGGCGAACCCGATCAACGGCGTTTCGGGGCGTAGCGCTGCGCGGATGGAACGTACCGCCTCGAACACGTACGCGAGCGGAGACGGATCCGCCAGCGGTCTCACCCGATCGACGTCCGCAGCCTCCCGAACCGGGTTGTGAATGACGGGCCCCTCGCCTTTCGCGAACTCGAGGTCGAACCCGAGGGGCTGCAAGATCAAGAGGATGTCGGCGAACAGGATCGCCGCGTCGACACCGAGGCGTTCCGCGGCCGTGACCGTGACTTCGGTCGCCAAGTCCGGGTTCTTGCACAGTTCGAGGAACGATACCTTGGCTCGAACCTCCCGGTATTCGGGCATATAACGACCCGCCTGACGCATCAGCCAGATGGGTGTTACCGCAGTCGGCTCACGACGGCACGCTTTCAGGAACGGGCTGTCATACCAAGGCGGAGCGGGAGCAGTCGTTGTCATCAATGATCCGGGTTGGACAGTGAGCGGCCGTAAAACGCGTAGTGTACGCGACTCGGCAGCGTCGGGAAAAGTCTCCGGACCAAAGCGGCGTGTTTCCGGGGTAGGCTTGGCTCGCCCGCAGGCGTAGAATCCTCAGTGTGAGCCAGTTCTTCGCATGTGCCCATCAAAGATCCCCGGTGAGCGCCACGGACGGGCCGAAAGCCCTGGGTTGCGCCCGGCGGCGTCGTTCTTTTCGACAGCACGAAGCGACGCGGCCCGTGTGCGCCGCAAACTTCACGGTCGCCGGGCCAGGCTCACGCCTGCGCCGGTTGGGGCTCGAGAGACTGCGCTGGCCGCGTCGGGGTGACGCGGCGCGGAAAGGGCTGCGTACGGAGATCGCCGGCGCCCTCCGTCTGCCATACGATTGTTGTTTGTCGGAGCGATGGACCGATGAGTGAGAAAGAAGTGAGGAACGGTGTCGAGGCGGCGGAGTCACACTCTTCCGGATCCGTGACGCCGTCTTTGTCGCGCCGGATTCTCGAACCGGAGCGATCATCCAAGGGGCCCGATCGGCGCCGCACGGCTGATGAAGGCCTGCTGAACCGTCCCACTCCCTCGGTCATCCAGCCGAGGGCCCCCGAGCTCGGCGACTTCGTCCACACCGACCCCTGGCGCGTGCTTCGGATCCAATCCGAGTTCGTCTACGGGATCAACGCCCTCGCCGAAGTCGGCGCGGCGATCGCGGTCTTCGGCTCGGCCCGCGTTCACCCGCAGTCCGAGTCGTACGCGCAGGCCATGCGTCTCGGCCGCATGCTGGCCGAGGCGGGGTTTGCCGTGATTACGGGCGGCGGACCGGGCGTCATGGAAGCCGCGAACCGGGGGGCTTTCGAGTCGCGTGGACTGTCCGTCGGATGTAATATCGAGCTCCCGTTCGAACAGAAGACAAATAGCTACATCCATCTATCGCTGAATTTCCGCTACTTTTTCGTGCGGAAGACGATGTTCGTCAAGTACTCGAATGGATTCGTGATCTTTCCCGGCGGGTTCGGCACGCTCGATGAGCTGTTCGAGGCTTTGACCCTCGTTCAGACGCGCAAGATCCAGCGCTTCCCGATCGTTTTGTATGATTCGGCGTACTGGAAGGGATTGCTCGATTGGGTCAAAGGCACACAGCTCACCGCGGGAACGATTTCGCCCGAAGACCTGAACCTGCTGGTCGTGACCGACTCGCTCGAGGAAGCCCGCGACGTGATGGTGGACTGCTACAACACGCGCTGCTGGACGACCTGGAAGCGGTCGGAGGGCGCACATCTGGATTCGGACCCGCCGGGCGCGCCGGCGACGGCCCCCGACCCGGGAAAGTTCGACGCTCAATAGCGTCATAGATCACCTGGGGCCTGCGCAAGACTTGTACCACGTGGGGGAACTGCTATTCTGAAGTTGTGTGCCGAGGGAGATACCGGCGACCACGCCGATCGGACGAGGGTGGCGAGCATTGTCCATGGAATCGAGCCAGCAAGAAGAGATACAAACCGCCACGTTCGACGACCTGGACGCCACGCTCCGCGGCGCCGGCGCCGAGGCGGCGATCGACCAGTTGGTGCAGCATCTCGAGCAAACTCGTGAGTACCGGGCGCTCCTCGACGCGCTGCTGCTGAAGGCCCGCCACGAGCTGGGGCTGCCGCTCGTGCCCGTCGGGCCGCTTTCCAACTTGCCCGAGCCGGCGCGCACGCGCTACGAGGACCGTTACGTCGACGCGATTCGGTCGGTCGGTTCCAAGTTGCTCGCCTCCGGCGACCTGCCTTCGGCCTGGTCGTACTTTCGGGCGATCGGAGAGCCCGAGCCGGTATCGAAGGCATTGAGCGAGTACGTGCCCGAGAGTGGGGACGAGCGGCTGGGCACGATCATTGAAGTCGCGTTCAACCAGGGGGCGAACCCGCGGAGGGGGTTCGAGCTGATTCTCGAGAACTACGGCACGTGCTCGGCCATCACCGCGTTCGAGCACCTACCCCAGGACGAGACCACGCGTACGGCGTGCGCGGGCTTGCTGGTGCGGCAGCTCCATTCGCACCTGGTCGCCAACCTTCGGGCCGAGATCGCCCAGCGTGGCCAACCGCTGCCACCTGAGGGAACACCGATTCAGGGCCTGCTCGCGGGACGAGATTGGCTCTTCAGCGACGAGGCGTACCATATCGACGTCTCACACCTCGGAGCGACGGTCCGGCTTGCGCCGATCCTGGCGGACCACTCGATTATCGCGCTCGCGGTGGAGCTGACGGATTACGGCCGGTGCCTCTCGGAGCGGCATCGCTATGAGGGGGAGCCGCCGTTTGAGCGGACGTACGAAGATCACGCGGTTTACCTGCGCGCAGTGCTCGGGCAAGACGTTGACGCGGCGATCGCGCACTTCCGGGCCAAAATCGCGCAGGGGGACAATGGGGGGCCCGCGGAGAGCTACGCGGCGCAGGTCCTTGTCGGCCTGCTCGTGCGGCTGAACCGGCTGGACGAGGCGATCGACGTCGCCGCCGAGCACCTGGCGTTGTTGCCCGAGTCGGCCCTCATGTGTCCGAGCGTCGCGCAACTCTGCCAGAGGGCGGGCCAGCCGGACCGGTTGGCCCACATCGCCAGGGAGCACGGTGACCTCGTGAACTACGCGGCCGCAATCCTGCAAAACGGTGTGCCCGAACGTCTGCCTTCCTGATCGAACGCCGCAGCGCCACGTTGCCTAGCCGCGGTTCGGAGCTCGACACGGGAATGCGATTCATCGACAAACGCACGATTGGGACCCTCCTCGTCCTCGCCGCCCCCCTCGTTTGGGCCGACGATTCGGGATACACCGCGCTCTTCGACGGCAAGACCCTGAGCGGATGGATTGCGGAGCGCACGGACCGCTTCGCCGTGCGCGATGGGGTCGTCGTCCAGGACGGCGGGACCGGTTGGCTTCGATCGGCCAAGCCTTATAAGGATTTTGAGTTCGAGGCCGAGTACCGTGCGCTCAAAAAGGGGGCCGATAGCGGAATCTTCTTTCGGGCCAGTTCGGCAAGCTCGTCGCAGCCCCCTTTCTGGCCCGAGAAGGGATACCAGCTCCAGGTCATCGACAGCGTCGACAGCCACCTCAAGATTTTTGGACACGGGACTGCGCCGCCGACCTACGACAGGAAGGCCGACGAGCTCGCCAAGGTGCTGAAAGGCCCGGGGGAGTGGCAGACGATCCATCTGCGCGTCGTCGGCCGGCGGGTCGAGGTCTCGCTGAACGGCGCCCGAATTACCGTGTCGGACTCGGTCAGCCTTCCCGAAGGGTGCATCGGGATTCAAGGGGAGAACGGTCAATTCGAATGGCGGAAGCTGAAGATCAAGTCTCTCTGACCCTGGTGGAACCCCCTACGCGAATTGCCGAGCCCGCACATGCCCGCACCCCGCCCTGCCCCCGACGCCCGAGAAGTCGACCGCATCGAGGCGGTGGTCACCGTCAACGACGCGGCCCGCGCGGAGGAATTCCTGCGCCGGTGTGTTCCTCGCTCCTCGTGGATGGTCCGCATCCGTACGGCCGAGCTCCTCGCCACGGTATTGAGACGGAAACCGCTCGGCACGATCGATGAGCGCACTTGCACCTGCCTGAGCATCAAGCTAACGCTCCCCGTCCCGGTTGAGCCCGGGCTCAGGTTCCAGCTCGCGGCCGATGACGACGAGACCTTGACCGCGGCGGGCGTGATTCGACCCTGGGGCGATTGAGCAGGAGGGGCGGGCGCGAGCTTGATCAGCAGGGCGATGGCGACCGTGTAAAACACGCAGAGGCCCGTCGCATCGACGACCGTACTGATCAGGGGGGCTGAGACCAGCGCGGGATCGATTCCCACGCGCTTCGCCAGGAGGGGCACGAGCGCACCGACGGCGTTGGCCCAAACGCAGATACCCAAGATGGCCAGTCCCATCACCGCGCCGAAGATCGGCGGGTGCCCGAGCAACCCCCAGGTGAACAGGAACCCGACCGGCCCGAGAATCAGGCCGAGGGAAAGACCTGTGATCGCCTCGCGCGCGACCACGCGGCCCATGTCGTGGGGCTGGATCTCGCCGAGCGCCAGCGCCCGAATGATCGTGCCGACCGCCTGGCTGCCGGCGTTCCCGCCCGTGCCGATCAGCAGCGGGACGAACGCGTCGAAGTCAATGTAGGGGAAACGCTTGTCGACCCAGTCGAACGAGCGGCTGACAAAACGCGTGATGAGTCCGGCGAGGAAGAGGAGCAGCAACCACCCGATCCGCCGGCGGACGGCCTCGCTGAGCCGGCCCTGCCAGTAGGGCTCCTCATCGCCCGGGGTCTCCCGCGAGACGCCGCCGAAGGCCAGCATGTCCTCCGTTTGCTCCTGGCGAAGGATGTCCATCGCGTCGTCGTGGGTGATGATGCCGAGGAGCATGTCTTGCGCATCGACGACCGGCAGGGCGATCAGGTCGTACTTGTCGATCTGCCGGGCGACCCCTTCCTGGTCCTCGTCCACCCGGGCGAAGATCACGTCGCGCTGCATGATGTCTTCGATCCGCGCTTGCGGGCGGGAGAGGATCAGCTTCTTGAGGGAGACGAAACCGATGAGCTTGCGGTCGGAGTCGACCACGTAGCAGTAGTAGATCGTCTCTCGGTCCGGGGCTTCGTGCCGCAGGCGATCGAGGGCCTCGCGGACGGTGTTGTGCGGGGGCAGCGTGACATAGTCGGTCGTCATGACCGCTCCGGCGGTCCCCGGCTCGTAGCTCGCCAGTCGCCGGATGTCTTCGCGCTCAGCCTGGGCCAGGTGCGGCAGGATCCGGTCGACGTGCTCCTCGTCGAGGCGCTTGACGAGGTTGGCCCGCTCATCGTGCGACATCATGTGCAGCAGCGCGGCGGCGTCTTCGGGCGCGATTTTTTCGACGTAGCGGATTTGCCGATCGTCGCCCAGGTAGCTCAATACGTCGGCCCGCCCGCGCGGGGGAAGGACGCCGAGGATCTCGTCTCCCTCCTCGGGCTCGAGGTCCTCGATAATCTCGGCAATCTGCGCGGGGTGGTGCTCGTTGAAGAAGTCGCCCAGCGCGGCGGCCTCGCCGGCGCGGATCAGCTCACGCAAATCAGGCACCAGAAGCGGGTTACGCATTCGGCACCCCTTTGCGACCGAGCTGATGTCGCGGACGATTCAATGCACCATCTTGGGCGAAAGCGTGAATGTGCCACCCACTCTCGCGCCGGTCAGCCGCCGAGGATGTGCTTGCCGATATAGGGCCGGAGGGCCTCGGGCACATCGACCCGGCCGTCGGCCCGTTGATAATTCTCGAGAATGACGATCAGCGCGCGGCTCAGGGCGACGGCGGTGCCGTTGAGCGTGTAGACGAAGCGGGTCCCCTTCTGCCCGGTCGGACGGTACCGGATATTCAGTCGGCGCGACTGGTAATCGGTGCAATCGGATGCGCTGGTGACCTCGCCGTACTCACCGTGTTCACCGCGTCCCGGCATCCACGCCTCGAGGTCGAACTTGCGGTACGCCGGCCCGCCGAGGTCGCCGGAGCAGATATCGAGCACGCGATAGGGGATGCCCAGCGACGTGAAGATCTCCTCTTCGATGGAGAGGATCTCCGCGTGCAACGCGCCCGACGCTTCGACCGTTCCCGCGGTGAACGCGAACATCTCGACCTTGGTGAATTGGTGTACCCGGTAGAGGCCCTTGCTCGCGCGGCCCGCGGCCCCCGCTTCCGTTCGGAAGCAATGCGAGATGCCGACGTACTTGAGCGGCAGGTCGGCTTCGTCCAGAACCTCGTCGGCGTGCATCCCGCCGAGCGTGATCTCCGCGGTACCGATCAGGCACAGGTCGGAGTTTTCGACCGAGTAGATCTGCGTCTCGGGGCCGCGCGGGCTGTAGCCGATCCCTTCCAAAATGCTGCTGCGAGCGAGGTCGGGGGTGACGATCGGGCGAAACCCGCGCCCGACGAGCGTTCTCAAGGCGAACTGCTGGAGGGCCAGGTCCAGCAGCACGGCGTCATTCTTGAGGAAGTAGAACCCGTGGCCGGAGACTTTGGAGCCGCTCTCGAAGTCGATGATGTCGAGCGCCTTGCCGATCTCGACGTGATCCTTGGGCGCGAAATCGAAAGTCCGCGGCGTGCCCACGCGCCGGAGCTCGCGGCTCTCATCCTCCGTACGGCCGATCGGGGCGTCGGGGTGGGTCATGTTCGGGACGCGGCCGATTCGCGCCTTGATCTCGGCCTCGAGGCCCTTGAGTCGCTCTTCGTTTGCGGCCGCGTCCGACTTGAGCTGCTTCCCCTCCGCGACCAGCTCCGCGCGCTGGGACGGGTCACGCTCCTTGCCGGTGGCCTGCGCCACCTCGTTTTGGCGCCGGCGGACCGTTTCGACGTCCTGCAGGAGCGTCTTGCGCTCGGTTTCGAGGGCAACGGCCTTGTCCAGGTCTTCCAGCACGTCGTCCGGCATATTCCGGTCGCGGCAGTTCTGGCGTACGGCCTCGTAGTTGGCGAGGATGAATTTCAGGTCGAGCATAAGAAACCCGTCAATCCGAGGAAGAAACCACAACCTTTGCCCGCACGCTCAGGCCCGCGCCAGTTCCGCCAGTAAGTGCGCGCTCGTCTTGATGCCCCGGTGGAAATCGGCCAGCGAGAACTTTTCGTTCGGACCGTGGAGGTTATCATCGGACTGGCCCCACCCGAGCAAGAGCGTATCCACGCCGAGCTGCTCCTTGAGCAGGCCGACGACCGGGATGGACCCGCCTTCACGGATGAAGACCGGGGGCGTTCCGAAACCCGCCTCGATGGCGCGCACCGCGGCTCGCACGCCCGGGGTGTCTACGTTGACGCGCACGGCGGGGGCACCATGGTACTCGATGACCTCGCACGTGACTCCGGGCGGGCAGACGCGTTCGACGTGCGCGCGGAAAAGCTGGCTGATCGTTTTGGGGTCCTGGTCGGGTACGAGCCGGAAGCTCAGCTTCGCGCCTGCCCTGGCCGGGAGGACCGTCTTCGGGCCGGGGCCTTGGTAGCCGCCGTACAGGCCGTTGACGTCACACGTCGGGCGGGCCCACTTGCGCTCCAGCGTGGAATAGCCCGCCTCGCCAACCAACTCAGGCGCACCAACGCTCGCCTGGAACTCGGACTCGGAGAAGGGAAGCTTGGCGAACGCCGCGCGCTCCCAGTCTTCGAGCGGCCGGACCGCGTCGTAAAAGCCCGGGATGAGTATGCGGCCGTCGGCCCCTTTCAGGCTCGCCAGGATCGCGGCGAGCGCGTTACACGGGTTGGCCACCGCGCCGCCGAACGTTCCGGAGTGGAGGTCGGTCTTCGCGCCCTGGATTTTGAGCTCGAAATACGACAACCCTTTCAGGCCGTACGTGATCGCTGGAATTCCGGGGGCAAACTGGCTCGTGTCGGAGATCACCGCGTAGTCGCACGCAAGGCGCTTGCGGTGCTCGGCGACGAAGGCCTCGAGCCCCGCGCCTCCCACCTCTTCCTCCCCCTCGATCAAGACCTTGACGTTGACGGGGAGGGAACCGGCCGTCTTGAGCCAGGCCTCGATCGCTTTCAGGTGGGTCAGCATCTGCCCCTTGTCGTCGGTCGCGCCTCGAGCGTAAATGTTCCCGTCGCGAACCGTCGGCTCAAACGGCGGAGAGAGCCAGGGCTCGAGAGGCTCCGGCGGCTGAACGTCGTAGTGCCCGTAGATCAGAAGCGTGGGGCCTCCGGGCGCGTCGTGCCGCTCGGCGTAGATGATCGGGTGTCCTTTCGTCGGGACCAGCTCGGCCTCACACCCCATCGCTACTAGGTCGTCCCGCACGAACGTCGCAGCGCGCAGCGTATCGTCGTTGTGGGCCGGCTGTGCGCTGATGCTCGGGATCCGGAGGAGCGTCTTGAGTTGCTCCTCGAAGACCTCGCGGTGTGAGTCCAAGTATGCATCCACTTGCTCGATCGCCATGAGTGCCGTGTCCCCGGAGAACTATCAAAGGCGCGCCGAGACCCTCCGCCCCGCGTGCGGCTCGACTCAGTATAGCAGCCCGATCCCGAAGGGGCGACGGTCGAGCGACGTCTCCGTCCGGGTCGGAGCGAGGATGCCAGATCGCGCGGGCGCGCCGGTTTTCGGGGCGATCGTTAACCGACTGTTGCCTTCCCGAATCACGCGTTGCGTCGAAGCGATGGGAGGCTTGTAGATACGGGGGGTAAAGGTTACAAAACCAATCGCACGAAAGCCTGGTTGACTTCCCGGAACTACACTCCATAGTTTTGGCGATCGCTCCTCAAGTTTAGGCCCAATCCTGCCGGGCAAGCTCGATCCAGGGCCAGGTCTTCGTGAGTGGTATTGGATTTGCAATCTGCGAACGAGCAGCACGACCGGAACAAGAGGAACGTTCGCCGAGGCCCCGGAGCTTGCTTTTTCGGTTGATGTGAGCGTGACCGCATCGGTTCGGCGGTCGGATTCACTTGATCGCGAATGATGCGGAGGACGGGATTTCGGCGCCAAACGTGGTATATATAGTAGAACGGCAGTGAAGCGGTGCCCACGGAAAGGCAACCGTCCCCGGGGTGGGTCTCGGCTCCCTTGGGCGCGGTGTCGAGCGAGCGCCCGGGATGGCGTTTTTCGGGGTAGGCCCCGAGTTCGCTCGACGCAGTGACCGAGGTTCAAACACGATTCGTTTCCAGTGTCGGCCGCGATCTGTAAGGGGGGAGACCCTTTCTTATGAGCTTCCTTCAACGCTTCTTGGAGCGGGTGTTGCGCAACAACACGGCCCGTATGCCTCGTACGACGTTCGACGACCTGAGCCAGGAGGAGCTCGACGCGCATCTGAAGGTTGGCCGCTACGGAAACTTCACGCTGACCGACGCGGTCCGGCCTTCGTTTGGGCTGGAGGTGATCCCCCGCGAAGGGTATCGGCGCGACGTGTATTCGGACCCCGAGTCCGGTAACAAGATGCCCGTCCTCGCGGCCTCCGTGTCCGCGGAACGGCTCTTTGAGGTCATGATGGACCTCCTCGACCCGCTTGGCGAGGAAGTGGACGTCGTCATGGAGTCGAGCCACGAGAGCGAGCCGGGGGCTCATGCCGACCTTTACCGCGAGCACATGGACACCGTCATCCTGAAGAGCACACTGTACGATTTCGAGCCGCTGCTCCTGCACGACGGCTGCACGGGGCTCGCCGCGCTCAACCCAAGCGGACCGATGGAAGTGCAGTTCGACGAGCACAAGCTGCTCTTCGTCTACGCCCACGACCTCGAGCCGTTTGAGGCGGTCCTCCTCGGGCATGGCCTGAAGCGCGACGACACGCTCAAGTTCATCTCCGAGGCCGAGCACCTCCATTCGACGGACGACGTTTACCGCGACCAATTCGACGAGCTGCGTTATCGCCTTGGGATCGACCACTAAGCACCCGCGCCGCCTTTCCGCTCGCGGGGCCGCTCCCTCCCCTTCAAAACGGCTTCATCCCCAGGACCAGGCGTTCGGCTCGACCGGACGCCTGGCCCTTGTTGTTTGGGGGCGTTTGACCCTGAGTATGGCGCTCCCTTACGATAGGGCCAAGGAGACCGCGAGAGGCGATCAAACGAAGGCCCAGGGGACCGGATTGATGGTTTGGCGACGCAGTGGCGCTCAGGTTTGCTGGCTCGGACTGTGCCTGCTGGTTCTGGTTGGGTGCGACCGCGGCGATGGTACGTCGGAGACGCCGACCTACCCCTTCATTGGCCTGCAAGTCAACGTCGGCGTCGTCGGGGACCCGAAGGTCGCTGAGGTGCTCGCGAGTCCGCTCGTGGGGGAATGGGAAGCGACGCGCAAAGCAAAGGTCGTCCTCTCGAAGGAGCCGGTCGCCGCGATCGAAGCCGCGCGGTTCGACGTGATCCTGTTCCCCGGGGACCACCTGGGCGAACTGGTCGACGCGAAAGCGCTCATGACCTGGCCCGAGAAGCTCGTCCTGCCGGCCGTTGCCGCCGACAGCGTGGCGGGCGAGCGCGAACCGTCGAGCGCGGAGAAGCCCAACGACCCGTTCCAGTTCGCGGACGTCGTCCAGACCTACCGCGACCAGGTCAGCAAGTACGGCGCGGACCGGATCGCGCTGCCGCTCGGCGGCACGGGACTGGTGCTCGTTTATGACAAGGGGGCATTCGACCGACCGCAGAACCGCGAGGCGGCCGAGAAGGGCCATGTGCGGCTCTCGCCACCGACGACCTGGAAAGAACTTGACGAGCTGGCAAACTTCTTCGAGGGACGCGATTGGAACGGCGACGGCAAACCGGAGCACGGTATCGCGGTCGTCCTGGGGGCGGACGAAGAGGGACTGGGTAACTCGCTGTTCCTCGCGCGGGCGGCGAGCCTCGGTCAACACAAGGACCAGTATTCGTTCTGCTTCGACTCGGATTCAATGGCGCCTCGGGTCGCAACGCCCCCGTTCGTGGAAGCGCTCGACGGCCTCCTCGCGCTCCGGAAGTGTGGCCCGCCGGCGCTGGAGAGCTTTGACGGCGAGCGGGCCCGGCGCGCTTTTGCGGAGGGGGAGGTCGCTCTGCTCATCGACCTGGCCGAGCGATCGGAGAGCTGGACGAAGAAGAAGGCCGTCGGGGTCGCGGCCCTGCCGGGGGCGGAGCACGTCTTCGACCCGCTTCGCGAACGCTGGGAAGACCTCGCGACGCCGAACCGGCCGAGCTACCTGCCGCGCGGCGGTGGCTGGCTGGTGGGCATCAGCGCGAGCAGCAAAGGCCCGAAGCGCGACGCCGCGATCGACTTCGCCAAGTACATCACGAGCCCCGAGCTCGCGAACCAGGTCCGTACGAACTCCGAATTTCCGATGCTCCCCGTGCGCAGTACTACACTGGGCCAAGGCCCTACGAGCGCGAACGCCGTCGACGCCCGCCAATGGGCGGACGCGGTCGGTCGAACGCTCGCCGCGCAACGCGTGATCCCGGGCCTGCGCATCCCCGGCGCGGACGGCTACCTATCCGACCTCGCCTCCGGCCGCGCAGCGGCCCTGAAGGGGGAGCCCCCCAAGGTCGCGCTCGAAAAGGTCGCCCGCGCATGGCAGGAACGCACACAGCGCCTGGGTACAGCCTGTCAGGCCTGGCACTACCAGCGCAGCCTCAACAGCATCGTCACGACGCCCGAGCCGCCGCGCTGACCGCCACCGGACCGCCCCAATGGAAGAGACGGGTGAGGACCAGGACGCACCGCTGACGAGCGTCGACTCCGAGCTGAACCAGTTGCTCGGGCTTTTCGACGCGCCGGCCTTCGTACGCCGGGGCCAAGACCTCGAGTATGCGCTCGGCCGGCTCCACCTGCGTTGTGCGCGCGAGCGCGAAGAGCGGCTCGAAATGGTGCGCGTTCGCCTCCGGCAATGGGCCTCTGTCGCGTGCAGCCCTACCGGGAGCTGCTTGATTTTTTCCGGCTCGTTCGAGCAACTCTTGGAGTCGAGCGGTGCGCAGCCGCCCGATTGGGCCGGCCAAGACGCCTCTCCCCGACGGCAGCGCGTGGTCGCGTGCGACCTGATCGCCGCCATCACCCGTTTCAACCGGCGCTGGCTGCACCTGCTGGATGAGCTCGATCTCGATCCGCTCAATCGCATGATCGAGAATTATAATCGTTATTACGTTCTGGAGAAAGAGTGCAGCCTCGGCTCCGCCAAGCTCGCGGCGCGGCACTTCATCCCCAGGCCCCGCTTGTCCCGCGACGAGCTGCTCATTCAATATCCGTTGCTGCCCGTCCCGGAGCTCACCACCCATTCCCGATAGGAACACGCCGTGGTTCGAATTCCGTTCTTGGAAGCGGCGAACACTTGCGTTTTGCACGTCTTTCGCGGAACGACCCCCCTCGGCCCCCCCTTCGGAAGGGGGGGAGTATATCATCACTCCCCCCCTTCCAAAGGGGGGGGCGGGGGGACCCCGAATCACCGAGCGGGCTTGCATGTGCGCGACGGGCATTCAAATCGCGCTCGGGCCTTGTCGCGATGCCTTGGGGCGCTTGCGCTCATTCTTTGCTGCGAGCCGGCTCCAGCGAGCCCCGACGATACGGCGCCGCTGGCCTTCGAGGTCTCCTACACTCCCGACGTGAGCCCGGGTCCCGTCTCGGCTCGCGTCTACGTCTTTCTCGCGGAGGGCCATCGCCCACCGAGGGAGCCCAGGCTCGGCCCGGATTGGTTCCACCCCGCGCCATTTTTTGCCGTGGACGCGAAGGACTGGAAGCCGGGAGCACCTCTGCGCATCGACGGGCACGCCTCCGGATTTCCGCGTTCGCTCAGCCGGTTACCCGCCGGCCCTTACTCAGCGCAGGCGGTCATCCGACTCAATCGCGACAGCCATCGGATCGGAGATGGCGAAGGCAACGCCTTTAGCCCGGCCGTGTGCGGAACCCTCGACGCGCGCACGGGCGGGATTGTCTCTCTCAAAGTGAATCAAGTCGTTTCGCCCCGGCTGTTCGAGGAGACCCACCGAATCAAGCTCGTCGACATTCCGAGCCCCCTGCTCTCTCGTTTTCACGGACGTCCGGTACGGCTCCGTGCGGCCGTCCTCTTGCCGAAGGGGGATCGTGCCGGCAAACTTCCCTCCCTCTATATCATTCCGGGCTTTGGTGGCGACCACCACATGGCACGGCTCTTTATGCGGCATGAACCGTTGGCGTTTGGAAAGGAGTTCGTCCGAATCGTTCTCGACCCCGACTGCGCGACGGGACATCACGCTTTCGCCGATTCCGCGCTGAACGGCCCGCGCGGCCGCGCCTTGCTCGATGAGCTTGTTCCTCATATCGAGGCGCACTTCCCCGTCATTCCGGACGCAGACGCGCGGTTCCTGACGGGACACTCCTCGGGAGGTTGGAGCAGCCTCTGGCTACAGGTTGCGTATCCCGAGTCGTTCGCGGGCGCCTGGTCGACCAGCCCCGATCCCGTCGACTTCCGCGATTTCAGCGGCATCGACCTCTACGCCGCCGGCGAGAACATGTTCCGCGACCGAGGCGGAGAGCGTCGGCTGATTGCCCGGCGTGGATCGACCCCCGCGCTCTTTCTCGATGACTTTTCGAAGATGGAAGCCGTCCTGGGCGACGGCGGTCAACTGGGTTCGTTTGAGGCCGTCTTCAGCCCCCTGGACGAAACCGGGAGGCCCAAGCGCCTTTGGGACCGTTCGACGGGCGCTATCGACCCGGATGTCGCGAGCGCGTGGAAGGCGTATGACATTCGCCTGATCCTCGAGCAAAATTGGCGCACGCTCGGGCCCAAGCTGAAAGGGAAGTTGCACGTATACGTCGGCGAGAAGGACACTTTCTTCCTGGAGGGAGCCGTCCGTCTGCTCCAGGCGTCACTGGTCAAGCTCGGTAGCGACGCACAGGTCGAGATCATCCCGGGTAAGGATCATTCGACGCTGCTCGACAAGACGTTCGCAGGGCGCCTCGACCGCGAGCTGTCCGGGGCGTGGAGCGAACGCCAATCTGGTCCCACGAAGCCCTGACGATCATCGCCAGCGCTTCGCCATGCGTGTTGCCGAACCGTCCCCAGTGTCGACCATCGCCGAGAACAGGAGCTTCGTCATGCCGACAGACCCCAGCGCCGAATCGCCGTCGGTAACCCGCCGAGCCGCGTTGCTGTCGCCAGTTGGCCTCGCCGGTGGGCTGGCCGCGCTCGGAGCCGACCCGAGCGCCGGACCGGATGCGCGCACGAGGTCGCCGAAATCGTATGCGATGAAGAAGTCGATCAACCTCTGGGCTTTCCCTTACCCGGACCGGATGACCCTTCGTGAGTGCCTGAGGCTCGCCAAGGACGCCGGGTTCGACGGTATCGAGTTGAACTACGACCTGGAAAGCGACCTTTCTCCGAAGTCAGGCACCAAGGAGTTCCACGCGATCCGCGCCTGGGCCGACGAAATCGGAATCGCCATCAGTGGACTCTGCTCGTTCCTCTACTGGCCGAACTCCCTGACCGACAACGACCCCGCCCGACGCGCACGGGGTCTGGAGCTCGCCGCGAAAATGATCGAGGCCGCGCACGACCTCGGGACGGACAACCTGCTGACCATCGCCGGTTCGACGTACATCCCCTGGCTGCCCGAGCGCGAGCCCGTTCCCATCGATGTCTGCGACCGAAGGGCCAAGGAGGCGATCGGGAAGCTCCTGCACCTGGCCGAGAAACGAGGGGTGAGCCTCAACGTCGAAAACATCTTCTTCAACGGTTACCTGACCACACCCGCCGAGATGAACGCGTTCGTCGATCACTTCCAGAGCAAGTTCCTCCATGTTCACTTCGACACGGGGAATATCATGCTCTTCCAGTTTCCCGAGCACTGGATTCCCCTGCTCGGCCACCGGATCAAGAACATCCACTTCAAAGAATTCTCGAAGAAGGGCTCTGACCACTCGCTCGACTCGTTCCGTACGCTCCTCGACGGCACCACTAACTGGCCCGCGGTGATGGACGCGCTCGAAGCGATCGGCTACCACGGCTACCTCACCTTCGAGTACTTCCATCCGTTCCAGCACTACCCCGAAGCGCTCGTCTACCAGACCTCCGACGCGCTCGATCGCATTCTCGGCCGGGCACCGGGGCGAGCGTCGTAGGGGGAGCGAGTCGTATTCCTGTCGGGTGCGTGAAACGCATCGCTGCATTTCAAGCACCCGACAGTGGGACCTCGTGATATTCGAGCGCCCATTCCTTCATGTAGCGGACGCGGCTCGGCTCGATCCGGTAGACGATGAGCTCCGGATTGTCGATCGACCCGAGGTACTGCCTGAGGAGCGGATTGTCGTCCCAGATCGACTGGAGCAGGCTCCGGTCCGTCACGGCCGATGCGCGGCCGGTGATACGAACCTGGTCGTGTTGCTCGTTCAAATAGCAGAGCTCGACGTTCGGGTTCGCCTCGATCTCGCCCGTCTTGTGGTAGGAGCGCAGGTTCGCGACGAATACGGTAAACCCCTCAGTCCGCACGGGTGAAACGGGGCGGACGCGGGGCTGGTCGCCGTCGATCGTCGCGAGCTGCGGAAAACGGCCGGCCTTCATCACGGCGAGCGCGAGGTCGCGGACCTGCGCGGGATCGATTGGCTCGGGGGAGGGTCGGCTCACAGCGCTCTCCTTTTCCGGTTGGGGAGTACGACGGTCGAGAGCCTGAGGACACGATTCTCGATTCCAGGCTCATCGGTCTGCCGGAGTCGAGGTGTCGTCCGTTGCGCGGCGAGGCTCGAGTCGTGAGTTGAGCTTATCCCAAGAACGGTAGTCCCGCCCATCCTATCTGAATCGCGACAGCGGCACGCCATCCGCCGGGGGAACTCAGGGCCATCCGATCGGCATCATCGCCTTGACACGTGAAGCGTCTGTCGCCAGAGTGGCCGGTCGACCTCCAGCCGGGTATTTCTCTGCCATTCGAGGCCCTGAACGGGTGCCCGCGGACTGTTCCATGCGAGTCGTTGTCACGATTCCTCACTATTACGAACCCCGAGGGCGCGCCACCGAGGACGGTCGTGAGCACGGCTCTACCGGTCTTGATCCCGAGCCGCGACGTGTCGCCCTGACCGCCTGTGTCGAGGCACTCTGGCGCAACTACGGGCCGCGCCAGCACGTCTTCGACATTGAACAACATGTTAGCCTCGATGCAAACCGCACGAGAGGAGCGACGATCGACATCGTCGTTTGCACCACGCGCGGTCGGCACCTTCTCGGCAGCCTGCCCCTGCCGATCGGCGCCGTGCAGCATCACGCCACCAGGGCCGAACCGCTCCTCCTGGGGTTCGAGTGCCAGGCGGTACTGCGCGACTGTCTGGGATATTATGACTATTACGCCTACCTCGAAGACGACCTCATCACGCGCGACCCCTGGTTGTTCCGCAAGCTTGCCTGGTTCACGTCCACCTTCGGCGACGACTCGCTCTTGCAGCCGAACCGCTACGAGGTGGGCCCCCTGGGTGTTACACACAAAATCTACATTGACGGGCCCATCCGGGCGCAAGCCACCGCGTCGTTCCAGGACCTGAACGACAGACCAAGCCTTTCCGCCGACTTCTTAAACGTCCCGATCGGCTTCGACCGTGCGAAGAACCCACACGCGGGATGCTATTTTCTGAACGCCTCCCAGATGGAGCACTGGAGCAAGCGGCCGTTCTTCCTGGATCGCGACACGGGCTTCGTCGGTCCCCTCGAAAGTGCGGCGACCCTCGGCGTCATGCGCACGTTCCGGCTCTACAAGGGCCGGCACGAAAATGCGTCATTTCTCGAGATCGAGCACTTTGGGACCGAGTTCCTGAACTTCATCATCGGCGCGGGGGGATTCTCATCGCCCGACGGCCAAGGAGCTCGCTAGAGCGTCGAGACGCGAGGCCGGGACACGCCCGGCGCAGGACCGCGCTATCAGGCGCTGAGGACCTCGCCACCATCGCGCGTGAGAATCCCGCGCAGGACCGCGGGCCCAATCGTGAATCGCAAAAGGCGCACCGAGCCGTCGGCGAACAGGGCATTGCAGCCGGTGCCATGGCGGCTGCCGAACGACGGCAGGAGGCCGTCCTGTTCGAACCGCAAGTCTTCGGGCTTCGTCCAGACGACAGGCCCCCCGGCCTCGGCGACCATCACGGTGTTGCTCGCGCCATCGGTAATTTCACGAATGTCGATTCCCCGCGCCGGCTCGAACATGGCCCCGATCACTCCCAGGCCCGCCCGGGGACCGACGATCCCCTGGTACCGGGTCACACCACGCGTTCGGTCGGGCTCGCTGGGGCACGCGTAGACAGCGGGCATCCGCGAAATGAGAGCCAGGTTGTGCGGGCTGTCCCACGGCTCGTCCCGGTGGAACTGCTCGTACAAGTCGCGTTCCCCGAGGTACGGCAGCAGCTCGACACGCCAGCTCAACAGGGGCTTGCCGGCGGTCCCCACGATCGCCGCCGCCGGGAAATGACCGTGCTCGGACTCGTAATTGTGGAGGCCCAGCCCCAGTTCCTTCAGGTTCGTAACGCATCGCGCTTTGCGTTCGGCTCGCAGGACCCCGGAAACGGCCTGTGAAACGATGATTGCCGGGATCGAGGCGACGATCACCCAGCACACGATTCGCACACCCCTTCGTCGCCTCCTCGCGTCACTTCGGCCTGCGCTGACCCGCCCATCAACGTAATCCGGCTTGCGCGAGATCCCGATCATCGCTGGTCCTCCACTCGCCCGCCAAGAACAAACGACTGTTGTCGTACACCATCTGACAATAGTCAAACTGAGGTCTGCCGGCAAGCTCAACGGGCGCGCAGTCGACCGGGCGACTTACGTCCTCAGCAGCACGTTGACAACCGGAGGTGGCTTGAGGCTTTGCGCGACGACGCAGTAGCGCTCGGTGAGGCGCGCGAGAGACTCGCGCTGTTCTTCGTTGGCGTCGACGTCGAGCTCGAACGTGAGGCGGATCGCATGGAAGCCGACGGCCACGTCCTTGCTGACGCCGAGCGTGCCCCGGAAATCGAGGTCCCCCTCCGCGCGTACGATCCCTCCGCGCAAGGTGAGGCCCAGCGCCGTTGCGACGGCGGACACGGTCACGCCCCCGCAGGCCACGAGGGCTTCCAGGAGCATCTCGCCCGAGCAAGCGCCCGTGCCGTCGCCGCCTGCGGCGGCGTGAAGGCCGGCCTCGACCGGTCCCGCCGGCGTCTCGACCCGGCAGGCGAGACGTTCGGGATCGAGCGCGCCGCTCGCGCGGAGCTGAACGCGTGCGGCGGCGGGGTCTTCTCGATATTGCTCCTTGAGGGGAGCCTGGAGCGCGCGGAGCGTATCACGGTTCATGAGCGGGTCCTCACTGCGCCGGTCTCAAGCAATTTCGCCGGGTGGAGTACGGAACGCGCAGGCATGATAACCGGCGTCACCTGCCCCGTTCAAATTTCGGACCGGTTCGCTCACGCTTGGGAGTGCGTTATAATCGCGGCTGCTGGGGAGAGAACTGGAAGACGCGAGGGGGTTGGGGATGACACGTGCCGCGAAGCTGACGTTTGAGGACAAGACGATCGAGCTGCCTGTCATTGAGGGAAGTGAGGGCGAGCTCGCAGTCGATATCACCCAACTCCGCGCTGAGATGGGACTGATTACTCTGGACCCGGCGTTCGGCAACACCGGTGCCTGTACCAGCGCCATCACCTACATCGACGGCGAGAAAGGGATCCTCCGTTACCGGGGATATCCGATCGAGCAACTGGCCGAACACTCAAGTTTCATTGAAACGGCATGGCTGCTCATTTTTGGCAAGCTGCCGACGCGCGCTGAGCTCGATCGGTTCTCAGCGCAGCTCACAGCGCACGCTCCGTTGCACGAGTCGTTCAAGCACCACTTCGAAGGCTTCCCGGTTAACGCGCCGCCGATGGCGATGCTCTCGGCGATGATCAACACCCTGTCCTGCTTCCACCCCGAGGCGCAGGACCTGGACGAAGCCGCTTTCTTCGAGGAGGCCGCGCGGCTCGTCAGCAAGGTGCGGACGATTGCCGCCTATTCGTATCGCCGGTCGCTGGGGCTGCCGTTCATCTACCCGGACCCCAAGCTGCGCTACGTCGCGAATTTCCTCCACATGATGTTTTCGATGCCCTACGACCAGCACGTTGCGACGCGCGAGGTGATCGAGGCCCTGAACCTGATCCTGCTGCTGCACGCGGACCACGAGCAGAACTGCAGCACCTCAACGGTGCGGGTCGTGGGGTCGAGCCGCGCGAACCTGTTTGCGTCGTGCGCGGCGGGCGTCTCCGCGCTCTGGGGTCCGCTGCACGGGGGCGCGAACGTCGCGGTACTGGAGATGCTCGAGGCGATTCACAAGGGGGGCATGTCGGCCGAACAGACGCTGGCCCTGGCCAAGGATAAGAAGAGCGGTTTCAAGCTGATGGGCTTCGGCCACCGGGTCTACAAGAATTTCGACCCCCGGGCGGTGATCCTGAAGCGCTCGGCCGACAAGGTGCTGGGCCAGCTCGGCGTCAACGACCCGCTGCTCGACATCGCGCGCCGGCTCGAGGAGCTGGCGCTCAGCGACTCGTACTTCGTCGAACGTATGCTCTACCCGAACGTCGACTTCTACAGTGGTATTCTCATGCGGGCGATGGGAATCCCGACAAACATGTTCACGGTCATCTTCGCCATTGGCCGCATGCCCGGCTGGATCGCCCACTGGAAGGAACAGCACGAAACCGAGGGGATGCGCATCGCGCGTCCGCGGCAGATCTACACGGGACCGCGGGAGACGAACTATCTCCCCATGGCGGAGCGGAAATAAGCCAGTCGATCGGTGGGCCGTGCGGGGCCTTGACACCGCTTGTGCTGCGCCGGACGATGCCTGTTCTTGGTCCCCGTGACAACTCGTTGATGAGGTACACCCATGGCTCAGGCAGCGACCGCGCGCGCGTCGACTCCGAAGGTCCAGCAGACGAAGCTCTTGATCGACAACCAGTGGGTCGAGGCGGCTGACGGGAAGTCGTTTAGCACGTACAACCCCGCGACGGGTGAAGTCATCGCGCAGGTGGCCGAAGGATCGGCCGCGGACGTGGACAAGGCCGTGAAGTCCGCCCGCCGGGCGCTCGAGTCCGGGCCTTGGAGCACGATGGATGCGGCCGATCGCGGCCGGTTACTCTACAAGCTCGCGGACCTTGTCGAGAAGCACGCCAATGAGCTGGCTGCGCTCGAGTCGCTCAATTGCGGAAAGACGATCTCTGACTCGAAGGGGGACATGGAAGGTGTCGTCAACACCCTTCGCTACTATGGTGGCTGGGCCGATAAGGTCGAGGGGCGCACGATTCCGGTGCGAGGCAGCTTCCTGTCCTACACCTTGCGCCAGCCGGTCGGCGTGGTCGGTCAGATCATTCCGTGGAACTTCCCGCTGCTGATGCTGGCCTGGAAGTGGGGCCCCGCCCTCACTTGCGGCAACACGATCGTGATGAAGCCGGCGGAACAGACCCCGCTGAGCGCCCTCCGGCTCGGCGAGTTGGCCATCGAAGCGGGCTTCCCGGCGGGCGTCATCAACCTGATCAACGGCTTCGGCGAGACCGCAGGTGCCGCGCTCGTCGCGCACCCAGGGGTCGACAAGATCGCCTTCACCGGGCACGTCGATACGGCCAAGATCATCCAGAAGCAGGCTGCCGACACGCTCAAGCGGACGACCTTCGAGCTCGGCGGCAAGAGCCCCAACGTGGTCTTCGCCGACGCCGACATGGACGCCGCCGTCGCAGGGGCGTTCCACGCCATCTACTTCCACGGCGGCCAGTGCTGCACGGCCGGCAGCCGCCTGTTCATCGAGAAAAAGGTCCATCAGGAGTTCGTCGAGCGCCTTGCCGAAAAGGCCAAGACGCGCAAGATCGGCGACCCCCTCGACCCCTCGACCCAGCAAGGTCCGCAAGTGTCGCAGGAGCAGATGGATAAGATCCTGCACTACGTTGAGCTCGGCCAGAAGCAGGGTGCGACGCTACTCACGGGCGGTGAGCGCTTCGGCGACCGAGGGTTCTTCGTCGAGCCGACCATCTTCGACAACGTGAAGGACGACATGGCCATCGCCCGCGACGAGATCTTCGGGCCCGTCGTCAGCGTCCTGCCGTTCTCAGGGGTGGACGAAGTCGTTGCCCGGGCCAACGATACGACCTACGGGTTGGCGGCCGCGATCTGGACGAAGGACATCGACAAGGCCCACCTCTTCGCCAAAAACGTGAAGGCCGGGACGGTCTGGGTCAATTGCTACCATGTGGTCGACGCGACCACGCCCTTCGGCGGCTTCAAGATGTCGGGCCAGGGACGCGAGAACGGCGAGGCGGCGATCGAGCACTACACCGAGACGAAGACGGTGACGATCAAGCTCGGCTGATTGTTATGTCCACGATGTCGATCCCTCGCCGGGCCGGGTGGTGCAAACCGCCCGGCCCGACGAGTTGACGGCACCATCGCACTGACTGTCCCCGCGTGCGAGAGGCGAGCGTTCTATGAAGATGGGTTTCTCGGTCGGTATGCTCCTTGTGGTTGGTACCTCAATGCTCCACGCTCGAGCGAATGAGCCAACGAAGAATGCCAGGCCGGCCCCTCGGCCCGCCACGGCCGCCGACGTGGCGAAGCTTCCCGCGCCCGGATCGGTCGTGCCGGGCACCTTCGGATTTTCGCCGGATGGTAAGTCGCTGACGTTTCTCAAGTCGGAATCCGCCAGCTTGAGCCGCGTGCTCTGGCGCATGGAGCTACCTGCCGGCGAGGCACGCGTCGTCGCGCGCCCGCCTGGCGAAGGGGACACCGAGGCCACGCTTTCCGAGGCGGAGAAGCTGCGGCGGGAACGCCAGCGACTCCGAGACACCGGCATCACGCAGGTGGTGCGCGCTGAGAACGCCGACGTGGCCGTCTTCCCGTTACGAGGCGATCTCTTCCTTCAGCGCGGGGATGGCCCGCTCGAACGACTCACGGAAACCGAAAGTCCGGAGCTCGACCCGAAGCTGAACCGCGACGGGACGAAGGTCGCGTTTGTGCGCGATAACGAACTCTACGTGCTCGACGCGCGCTCCAAGCAGGAAACGAGGCTGTCTCGCGGCGCCGAGGAGGGGTTGACCCACGGCCTGGCCGAATTCATCGCCCAGGAAGAAATGGACCGCGCGACCGGTTACTGGTGGTCGCCGGACGGCGCGCAGATCGCCTACCAGGAGACGGACGAGCGTCATATCCCGCTTTACACGATTGTTCACCAGGGGAACGAACGTGTGTCGCTGGAGACACATCGTTATCCCTTTGCCGGCAAGGTCAACGCCAAGGTCCGCCTCGGCGTGGTCCCGGTTCGTGGCGGAGAGACGCACTGGCTCGACCTCACGAAACCGGGAGAGGACGTGTACGTGGCCCGCGTTCAATGGGACTCTGCCACGAGTTTGCTCGTTCAACTCCTCGACCGGGCGCAGACGTCGCTCAAACTCCGGCGCTTCGACGTCGAGTCGGGACAGTCCACTCTGCTCCTTGAAGAGCGATCGGAAACCTGGGTTAACTTGCACAACGACCTGCGGGTGATCGAGTCGACGGGCGAGTTTGTCTGGTCGTCCGAGCGGACCGGCTATCGCCACCTGGAGCTGCGCGATCGCCAAGGCAAGCTCGAGCGGATCTTGACGGAGGGGGAGTGGCCGGTCGACGGCGTGGTCGCGCTCGACGAAAAGCGTCGGGAGGTTTGGTTCGCGGCGGGGCGGGAGGGACCGTTGGAACTCCATCTTTACCGCGTGTCTCTCGACGGCGGCGGGATCGAGCGGGTCACACAGGAGGCGGGAACGCATCGGACCGTCGTGGCGCAGGACGGAGCGCACTTCGTGGACGTCTTCTCGTCGCGGGCCACCCCGCCGATCACGACGCTCCGGGACCGCGCCGGGAAGCCGCTCAAGACGCTCGCGTCGGCTGACTCGGACCCACGCCTTGCGGAGCTTCGGCTCGTCCCGCCTGAGCTCACGCACTTCAAGAATCGTGCGGGAACAACTCTCTACGGTGCCTTCTACGCGCCCCGCGGCCGAGCCCAGGGGGAGAGGCGACCGCTGGTGGTGATCGTCTACGGGGGACCGCACGTCCAGCGCGTGGTGGACAACTGGGAGCTCACCGCCGATCTCACCGCGCAGTTCCTCGCGGAACGCGGGTTTGCGGTCTGGAAGCTGGATAACCGCGGCTCAGCGCGCCGGGGGCACGCGTTCGAAGCCGCGTTGAACCGCCACATGGGAACGGTCGAGGTGGACGACCAGGTCGACGGCGTACGCTTCGTCGCCGCGAGCTGGCCCGACGTCGACACGGCGCGGGTCGGCATCACTGGCGGCAGTTACGGCGGCTACATGACCCTGCGCTGCCTGACCGAAGCGCCCGAGGTGTTTCACGCCGGCGTGTCGGTGGCCCCGGTGACGGACTGGGACGGGTACGACACGTGCTACACCGAGCGGTACATGGGGACGCCGCAGAACAATCCTGAGGGGTACCGGGGCTCGTCCGTGTTGACTCGCGTCGAGAATCTCAAAGGCGCGCTGCTCATCATCCACGGGATGCTCGACGAAAACGTGCACTTTCGCCATTCCGCCCGGCTAACCGCGGCACTGATCGACGCCGGCAAGCCCTTCGAATTGCTGCCGTTGCCCGATGCGCGACACTCCTCCCGGCGGGAAGATAATCGCAAATACGTCGCGGAGCGCAGCGCGACGTTCTTCGAACGGGCACTCGGCGGTACGACGCCTGCGGAGTGAACGCAACAGCGCCCTGAGTAGCGGGTTGCGTTTTTGATCCGGACGTGCGACAACGGCATGGCCCTCCGGGAACAGCGCCTCCCGGACGGCCTCTTACCTCGCGCCGGTTTCTCCCGCCGGCCACCCCTCCTTTCGGAGATCGCACCTTGTCCCGAGATACGGATCCCGTTCTGAAGAACGCCAGACGCGAGGGCCTGATCATTGCGGGGGCCTGGCTCGCAAGCACGATCTACTCGTGTGGCTATTCGTACCTGTTCGGCTATATTCGTCCCGGCCGTCCGCTCGGTGTCGATGACGTTCAGCCGATTTTCGGCATCCCCTCGTGGTTCTTCTGGGGAGTCCTGTTCCCGTGGGGGTTGTGCGCCTTGTTCACGTTCTGGTTTGCCGGCTTTGCGATGGCCGACGACGACCTCGGTATGGATCACACCCCTGAGCTGGAGCGAGACATCCGCGAAGGGGGCCTTCATGAATAAAACGGCTGCCCTGCACGCCCAGCCTCCCACGATTGTTGCGCTGGCGCTCTTCACGCTGATCTCGCTCGGCCTCGGTGTGGTTGCCAACCTTGCCCAGCGTAAGGGGACCTTTCTCGAGAAGTACTTCCTGGGTAACCGGTCGCTCGGGGCTTTTGCGGTCGCATTGACCGCCGCGGTGATGAGCGGCGGGACGTTCATGGGGTTCCCATCGCTCGTCTACACCTTTGGTTGGGTCGTCGGCCTCTGGATCGCGTCCTACATGATCGCGCCGCTGACGGTCCTGGGGGTGCTCGGAAAGCGGATCGGCCAGCTCTCGCGCAGGACGGGGGCCGTGACGCTTCCCGACTTTTTCCGCGAGCGCTTCGGCAGCCCCAGCTTGGGCCTGCTGACGAGCCTGCTCGTCATGTTCTTCTTGTGTACGAACCTCGTCGCGCAGTTCTCGGCCGGCGCACGCATCATGAAGATCGTGATCCCCACCGGAGCGACGGAGTGGGTTTTCAGCGACGATCTAGTCGTCGCCACCGACGGCGCCTACCTGATCGGCTTGGCCATCTTCACCTTGACCGTCGTCGCCTACACGGCGTACGGCGGTTTTCTGGCAGCGATCTGGACCGACGTCTTTCAGAGCGTGATCATGGCGATCGGCGTCATGCTGCTGCTGCCGCTCGCGCTCAGGGCGTCCGGGGGCCTGGGGCAGGCGACGCTGACGGGCATGGCGCAGACGGATGCGGGTTTCGCGTTCGGGCCGGGGGCCGAACGCGCCTTTCATCCACTCGCGATGGCGTTCTCGTTCTTCGTGATGTGGGCGATCACGGGCATGGGCCAACCGTCGACGATCGTGCGCTTGATGGCCTTCCGCGACTCGCGTACGCTGCGCTATTCGATGATCTATCTGACCATCTACAACGCGATCGTCTACATCCCGCTGATCTTCATCTTCGTCGCGGCGCGGAGCATCCTTCCGCACCTCGCGTCGTCGGACGACGTGATGCCCAGCCTGGTGATCACGCTCGCAAATCCATATGTGGCGGGTTTGATCCTTGCTGCCCCTTACGGCGCGGTTCTGAGCACGGTCAGCGGGTGGCTCTTGATCATTTCGTCGGGACTCGTCCACGACCTGTACCAGCGGTTCCTCCGGCCGACCGCCACGGAGCGTGAGATCGCCTGGGCCAGCTACGGGACGACCATCGCGGTGGGTCTCATCGTCGCTGTCGTGGCCATGAAGCCGCCGACCTACCTGCAGTTGATCGTTGTGTTCTCGAGCACGGGCATGGCCGCGGCGTTCCTCGTTCCGGCCGTTCTCGGCTGCTTCTGGCGGCGCGCCACGGCCGCGGGCGCGATTGCGGCGATGGTCACGGGCGTGGTCGTGACGGTCGGTCTCTACGCGATCGGTATGGTCGGTCCGGAGCGGCTCGGGCTCGGGGCAATTCTGCCCGACACGTCGATGATCGGACCAGCGAAGGGCCTTCGCCCGTACTATCTCCTCGGATTCGATCCTTGCGTTTGGGGGTTGCTCGGCTCGCTGGCGGGCGGCCTGGTCGGCTCTTGGGTAACGCGGCCGCCGGACCGAGCGCGCGTTGCCCTCTTGTTCGACGCTCAGCCGCCGAATGCCCCCGCGCCGGCCACGCTCGACCTCCATCCCGAGTTGAAGGCGACGGTTTAGGTCGGACGACGTCCGTAGGACCGGCGTCGGCCGGTCCTACGGATTGACGATCCGCGCGACCCAACCACAGGGGAACCCGCGTCATGAGAATTGCCGTCGGCGGCCTGATGCACGAGTCAAACACGTTCGCCGCGTCCCGGACGGACCTCACGGCGTTCGAGTCCGGAGGTCTCGAAACCGGCTCGGGGATCGCCGCCCGTTGGGGCGACGCGCATCACGAGGTCGGCGGGTTTCTGGAAGGCGCGCGGGAATTCGGCTTTGACGCCGTTCCCACGCTGATGGGCTGGGCGACCCCCGCGGGGCCCGTGACCTCGGACGCGTTCGAGGAACTCACCGGGCGGCTGGTCGGATCGCTTCGAGCCCAGGAACCGGTCGACGCCGTGTTGCTTGCGCTCCACGGCGCGATGGTCGCGGAAGGGGAACCCGATGCCGACGGCGCGATTCTCGCGCGGGTCCGCGACCTGATCGGCCCGCGGCGGCCATTGATCGCTACGCTCGACTTCCACGCCAATGTCTCGCCTCGCATGGCCGAGTCCGCCGACGCGCTGGTGGCGTACCGCACCTATCCCCACGTCGATCAACGCGTCCGCGGCAAACACGCTGCAAAGCTTGCGCTCAGGGCTGCGCGGGGCGAGGTCCGTCTGACACAAGCCCTCGCCAAGCCGCCCCTGCTCATTCATCTCCTGGCGCAGGAGACGGGGCGCGAACCGTTACGCTCGCTCATGGAAGAACTCGACGCCGGGCCGGCGAGCGGCTATCTGGATGCGAGCATTCTCGCGGGGTTCCCCTACGCGGACGTCCTCGAAGCCGGTCCTTCGTGCGTGGTCGTGACCAATAACGACCCCGGGCTCGCGGCGGCCCGGGCGCAGTGGCTCGCCGCCAAGCTCTGGTCGCTTCGCAAGGAACTGACGGCGAACCCTCTCGGCCCACGCGAGGCGGTCGCCGAGGCGCTCGCGGCACGCGACACCCCAGCGGTGCTCGTGGACCTGGGCGACAACATCGGTGGGGGCTCGGCGGCTGACAGTACGGTGCTGCTCCAGGAACTGCTGGCGCAACACGCGACCGGCGCGATCGTCGTTCTGTACGATCCGGCGGCCGTTGCCCTCTGTGCGGCGGCCGGCGTTGGCACGACCGTGACGTTGGCCGTGGGGGGGAAGATCGACACCAACGCCCAGCCGGTCACGGTGACCGGTGTCGTGCGGGTCCTGCACGACGGCCGTTATGTCGAAGACCTGCCCCGGCACGGGGGCATCCGGGAAAACGACCAGGGGCGAACGGCGGTCGTCGAGACGCCCGAAGGGAACACGATCGTCGTGAATTCCCTCCGCCACCCCCCATTCAGCCTGGGCCAACTGACGAGCCTGGGCCTTCGGCCCGAATCCGCACGCGCCATCGTGGTGAAGGCCGCGGTGGCCTACAAGGCCGCGTACGAGCCCATCGCCGGTACCATTATACCCGTGGACACCCCGGGCCTGACGGCCGCGAACCCCGCACGCTATGAGTACCGCAGCATTCGACGACCCATCCTCCCGCTCGATCCCGAACCCCTGGTGGAGGCATCGTTCCATCCATGAGCAGCCAGGGTCCGATTCGCGTCGCGGGGGTGCAGTTCGACCCGAAACTTGGCGCAGTTACGCAGAACCGCGCAACGATGTCGCATTACCTCCAGGTCGCTGCCCAGGCCGGCGCGCGCTTGGTCGTGTTCCCGGAGTGCGCTTTGACCGGCTACGGCTTCGAGAGCAAGGAAGCCGCGTTTCCGTTCGCCGAAACGATCGACGGTCCGAGCACCCGGTCAATCGCGGAGGATTGCGCGCGGCTGAACGTGCACGCGGTCTTCGGCCTGCTGGAGCGCGACGGGGACCGCATCTTCAACGCCTGCGCACTGGTCGGCTCCGGAGGGCTCGTCGCGTGTTACCGCAAAATCCATCTGCCATACCTCGGCGTGGATCGATTCATGGCGCCGGGGGACGGTCCGTTCGCCGTCGAGGAAGTGGACGGTCTTCGCATAGGAATGCATATTTGCTATGACGGCTCATTCCCCGAATCGGGGCGCGTCCTGTCCCTTCTGGGAGCCGACTTGCTCGTCCTGCCGACAAACTGGCCCACGCATTCCGAGTGCGCGGCCGAGCACATGATCGCCACGCGAGCGATGGAAAACAACGTCTACGCGATGGCCGTCAACCGAGTGGGCGAAGAGAGTGGTTTCCGGTTCATCGGGTCCAGCTCGATCGTCGACCCAGCCGGCCGAAAGATCGCGACTGCCGGGCCGGACGAGCCCGAAGTCCTCTACGCCGACGTTGACCCGGCACGCGCCCGGCAGAAGCGCCTGGTGCGAGTGCCGGGTCTTCACGAGATCGACCGCATGGCCGACCGTCGGCCCGGTTTTTACGGTGTCATCGTCCGCCCGAACGAGGGCGGATAACTCGAACCGGAACACTCCGTTCGACTCGGAACTGCGTCAGTCTGGGGCGGCGTTGCTGACCCGGACGCTGGGAGGGATCGGCCGGGCGTTGCCCGTTCGCGAATCACTTACGCCGCAGCTCGAACCGGTGCGCGGAGGGCTGAGTCTGGGTGCGCTGCACGACCACGAGATCGTTTTCCACGGCATCGAGTGCGTTGAGGGCTTGCGGAATGTTCGGTGAAGACTCGCTCTGGAGGGGCACTTGGACCTGACGCCACCGGACAAAATGGATGCTGTTGTGTCGCAGGGTCAAGTCGTGGACTTGAAGCGCCTGTTTGAGCATCGGTGTCTCGACGGTGGCGAGGTTGACTCCCGATGCCAGGTCCTGGTCCTTGTAGGTCCCGACTGCCGCACCGTCGATGCTCAGCGTGTACGTGCCCTCCTTCAGTCCCTTGACGGCCAGCACCTGGCGGTCGAGCGTGTCGGCGAAGTCCGACGCCTTCAGCGCGAGCGCGACGGCCTGGTCCTTCAGGTTGAGCGGGAACGGCAGCGACCGATCTTGCTCGGTCCACGACAGGCTGCTCTCGCTCGCTTGAAGTTCGCTGACGGTGGCGTTCTCGGCCTTGGCCGTCGCCTTCTCGCCAGTGGTCTCGATGCTCACATCCGAAACGATCGCCGGAGCGTTCCACGCTTTGAGCAGCGCGGCGGCCATGAGAAGCTGGCCCCCCGTGCCCGGGTGGACGCGGTCCGGGTTCAGCCCCTCGGCACCTTTCGGGTCGACCTCCTTGGCCTTCTTGGTCGCGTCGACGACCGACGTGTTGAGGTCGGCCACGGTTGCCCCTTCGCGCTTCGCGAGCTCCTTCACGAACTCGCCGTAGCGTAAGAGAACGTTGTTATACCCACCCTCGAATTTCGGTTCGCGGGTGACGTCGTCGTACGGCGAAGGAACAATCAAGGTGAGGCGGAGGCCGGGCGCCTGGGCCTTCATCGTTGCAACGATATGCTCGTAGCCCTTGGCATAGGTCTCGAAAATGCCCTTGTTGAAAGGCTGGTAGCCGGCGTCGTTCATGCCGAGCATGATCGTCATCACAGTCGGCTGGTATGCCAGGACGTCGCGCTTGAGGCGCACGTCGATCGGACCGCCTCCCCCTCCGGTAACGCGATCACCGCCCCATCCCGAGTGCACGAACGTGATCGTCATGCTCGGGAAGCGCGTGAGCACGAAGCTCTCGGTAAACGTCGTGTAGAGACGCTGGTCGGTGATGCTGTCGCCGTAGAAGACGACCCGATCGCCGCTCTTGAGGTAGAACTTGCCCTCCGCCCGTGCCAGGCCGGGCGCCAGCAGGAATAAGCCGAGGACGACGCCAACGGTGCGCATTCGCAGGATCTCCGGTTGTGGGACGGGGTGAGGGCTGGGGGCCTGTTACGCCGTAGCGAGATGACCACGTTACCGAACAGGTCGGTGAGGCGAAAGTCCCTGCCGTTGCAGCGGTACGCCTTGCATTGCCGGCCGGCGAGGGTTCGCCGTGACCGGGTGTCGCCGGGTGGGTCTGGGTTGCGATCTGCGCGATGAACTGAAGAAGGGATCACGAGCTCGCGAATCGTCGCGACTTCGCGAGCTCGTGACGGATGAGTCAGTAATCGGCCGAGGGGAGGCGCTGGAGCCTCGCGTCCGTGGCGGGGACGGATGTCGCGTTCTGGCTGCGTTCCGACACCGGGGCGGCGAGGTGTCGTGCGACCGGGATGGGCATCGGAATGGACGCGGCCTTGGTGGAGCTCGACACGCTCCGGGGTTTGATGGGAGCCGGGATTGGCATCGGAATGGCGCTCGCCTGCGAGCCCCGCGGTGCCGTTGGGGCCGGACGATCCGCGCGGGGCGCTGGGACCGGCTTGACATCCGTTGGAACGGTCGACGGTTTCGCCGGGGCCGGAACGGGCATAGGGATCGGGGCCGCCGATCGGGTGGGCGCGACAAACCCATAGGACGTCGGACGGAGTTCGATGTCGACGGTCCCGGGTTCGGGCGGCGTCGTGGTCGTGCTCGGGGCAGCCGGTGGTGCGAGTTGGACCGCGGGCGCCACGGTGGCGGGCGCGGTCAGC
>JARLIH010000205.1 GCA_031291845.1 Isosphaeraceae bacterium
GCCACGACGACCAGCTCACCGAAACACCCAAGGTTGCCCGTTCTGCGCTGCCGCCCCAAACGGATCAGTCGTCCTCCCGCTCGGGGATCTCGATCCACGCGAGAAGGACGGGGCGCCAGCGGCGCCCTGCGAGCGTCTCTATCCGATGGGCCACCGGGCACAGGAGCGCGAGGTTGTCGGGGGTACTGCGACTGCGCAGCCCGAGTCCACCCGAGGCCCGCACATGGTCGAGTTCAAGCCGACCGAAGCACTCGTGGGGGATCCCGAGTCGGGTGAAGGCACAGACCCAGTCGCGCGCCCGGACGTGCGCCCGTACGGCCGGCGGGACCGGATCTGGCCAGCGTGCATCGCCGCGCCGGTGCTGGGACGGATACCGACGGAGCATCGATCCTGCGCTCCCCTGGCTCGACCCGTTCGCGAGGGTCAGGCCGCGGCTGTCTGCGCGGCGCGCGTGATCGGCTCCCCGATCACGCTCTTCGCCGGCCCCTGGTCCCACCCGAAGAGGCGGCGCGCATCGAGGAAGGCGGCCACCGTGGCCCGGTCGACGACGATCGGGAGGAGCCGCGCACCCTCAGGCCGGACGTGGAGGACCCCGAAGCGGGTGGCGAAGCGCACGGGGTACTGCGTCGGGTCTGCTCGGAGCGCTACGAGTTAGGCGTGCTCCGTTGGCTCGCCTTGGCCGTCGCCACCCTCGTGATCATCGGAAGCGTGGTCGGCCTCGTTCTGGTCGCCCTCGGAGTGGGCCACCAGACATAGTGCGCGCCCCGCCGGGAAGGGCACCACGGGGAGCAGGCCGGACGACCCGGCCGTCGACCGTGCAAACGGGGTAGCGAAATTGCGGCCCACGGACGCCCTGTGCACCCCCCATCCTCCGAGGCGTGAGTGCCGTCATCATCCAGGCGCCCAGAGGGCCCTATAGAGGAAATGCCCGAGGTAGCCGCCGGCGACCGGAGCGATGAAGAACACCCCCGTGATCGTCTCAAGCGGGTCGCCGTTCCATCCGACCAGTGTCGACACGCCGACGGCGCCCCCGATCGCCCCGCCGATGACCAACACGCCGTTGACCACCCCACCGAGGCTCGACCTTGCCGCGGATATCGCCACATCCTGGCGATCCGGGATCGGCATCGCCTCGGCTTCAGGCGCGGGTTGGCTGACTGCCGGCCGGAAGGGAGCGTGGACCGCCCAGTCGATATCAAAGTCGAACCCACAGCTCCGACAGAAGCGGAACGCGCCAACCCGCCGCGTGCCGCACTTAGGGCAGAACATCGCGATCAGGTTCTCAAGGCCGGGTCGAGAGCCGGCGTCGCGGCAATTCCCGCGTCGGTCGCGCCATTCAACTCGCCTACAGTCACGACGCGGGGGGCAGGGGGATCGAGTGGAACAGAGCAATCTTCCAAACGTCGTGCTCACGCCGCCAGATGATGGTGGTAGGGGCCTCGATCTGGCTGCGGGTGCCGCCAAAGACGTAGCTCTGGTGCAGCACGAAGGTCTCGACTTCGACGTCGCCCCAGCGGCGCTCCTCGGCCTGCTCCAGGGTCGAGTGGATCTCACTCAGGCGAGGCAGGGCGTCGCTGAAGTACGCCTCCAGAGCCGTTCTGCCGCGCATCCAGCCCCGGGTGAGTTCGTCGACGCCTTGAGAGTCGTCGGCGAAAGCCGCCCGGAGGGCCCTCTCATCTTTGGCATCGAGGCTTCGGAAGAACACGCTCGCCCGCGTCGGTTCGGGCATCTCGATGGCCATCGGTCGAACCTCCGGGGGACGCGTCTTTCGCGGGTTGGTCTCGCCAGTGGCTCGGCGCGGTCCTGGGCGGCCTGGGCATGGGCCGCGTGTCAGAGCCTCCCGCGTATGGCCGGATTATCTCGCCGAGGGGAATAGGGCCCGGGACGTCGGAGCGCGTCCCGCCTCCGGAAGCGGTGTGGGGCCCCGTGGGGCGCCGACCGTGCTACCGTCCGATCGATGCTCACAGGATTGTCGGACCGCCGCGCGCTCGTACCAACGCTGCTCGCCGCCATCTGGCTCGCCGTTGGCGCCCTGCTGCTCCGGATCGGGTTCGCCGGACGGTTCGACGAGCTTGCAGCTGGGCCTGTCGGCCGGAGCGGGGTGGTCGCGATCGTGGGCCTGGTTTTTCCAGCGATTGGTCTGCTTGCGGCAGTCTCAATGCCCCGGATCGGCGGTGGCGGACCTCCTCGTCTCTCCGTACTGATCGGAATCGCCGTGGCCATCCTCGGATGCGCACTCCTCGCCGTCGGGCACAGTTCGGCCGTCGTGATCGTGGTGCTCGGCCTCGCGGACGCCCGGCTACACCTAGCCGGTGGCTGGCTGCGCTCGGGCGGGCCTGGACATCGGTCAGAGGCGAACGGCTCGCGCTAGCGGTCATCCATCCGCGGGGTCGAGGGCGGACGGGCATCCTCTGGCGCCCGAGCGCGTGCCTGTCCCCGCTTCGCTCAGCAGCGGGAAGCACGGAGACCCGCGTCGGCCGCGATCCCGCGGCGACGTCATCGCAGGTGACTGGCCTCAGCGGAGACCGGCGAAGAGATCGTCCTCCGGCGGGTGCACCGCGATCCGCGAGAGGCGGACCGTGAAGTCCTCGGTCGGGCTGACCGCGCGGCGCTCTCGCGTGGTGAGCGCCAGATAGGGATGGGTTGGCGAAATCTGCGAGCGGTGCTCCGCGAGAGCCCGGTGTTTGAGTTCCAGCCAAGGACCAATGTCGACCCGGGTGGTGGTTCTTCCCTCAGCACTCGCGACTCGCGACCTGGCGCGCTCCGCGCGCGGGCGCCAGCGCGCCGCGACGCCGACAAGGGTCGGAAGGGCAGCGAGTCCCTGCTCGCGCACGAGCCGCATCACCCTGTGGCCACGAGAATGACCAGTGACCGTCACCAGTTCGTAGAGCTTGAGGGGGGTCCACGGTCGCAGCGCCGCGGGTCCGCTGAGCTGGTCGGGGAAGGCAGCCGGATCGCCGGCTCGCTCGAAGGCGGCCTTCGCGAGCAGAGCGGCACGGATGTGGTCGGGATGGCCGTAGCCGCCGAAGTCGTTGTAGCTCACGATCACGTCGGGCTCGATCGTCCGCACGAGGCGGACGATCCGCTCCGTGGCCTCCCCGAGGTCGGCCTGCCACAGGCAGCGCGGGTCGTCGTTCTCGGGGGCACCCATCACACCCGAGTCGCGATATCCCAGCCAGTGGTGCTCGATCAGCCCGAGGTGGTCGAGCGCGCGATCGAGCTCGGAGGCGCGGATCTCCCCAAGGCGAGCGCGGTTCTCCGGCGTGTCGAGCTCCGGGATCGCGATCTCGCCATTCTCGCCCCCTGTGCAGGTGATACAGGCGACCCGAAGCCCTTCGGCCGCATACCGGGCCATGACGCCACCGGTCATGATGGTCTCGTCGTCGGGATGGGCATGCACGGCGAGGAGCGTCAGCCGGTGCGCCACGGTGACCAATCCTAGTGCGCGACCACGGGCCTTGTCGTGTCGGCAGCCCGTTCGGCGCGCCGTGCTGCGCAAGTGCCTGGCGATCTCCCCGAGGGCGATTCTCAACCTGCGGCTCGACGAACGGTCCTTCCAGACCGCGCGCCAGCGGATGGCTTCCATCCTCATCCGGTACGGGAAGGTGATCTTCGACACGCCGCACCCGGTTGCGCGGCGAGCGGACCTCGCAGCCATGATCGGTACGAGCTGCGTGATGATGGGCCGCGCCCTGCGCGAGCTTGAGGCGGACGGTCTCGTGCAGCGCGAACATGGCGGCGGCATCCGCATCGTCGACGAGGAGCGACTGGCGGGACTCGTCACGGTGGCGTCCCCGGACGGTTCTCCGGCTCTCTGACCACTGGGCAGGCGGTGCCGTTCGAGCATTCCCGACGTGGAGACCGTCGCCTCTATCACCGTCAAGTCCGCGATCATCAACCGCCGGGGCTCTCGGCACGTCTGGGAGCGCTTGCCGTCACGGCGTGGCAGCCGACAACGGTGTTGCGCTTACCCTGGTCGGCGACCGTGTCGCCGGGATCAACACGGGTGACCTTTAGGGGCCGCAGTCTCCCCATCAACGCCCGGTGCGCGGTTGTGCGACGAACGCACGACGGAAGTAGCCCGGACCCTCATGGGCTCGGCGCCGCGAGGAGCTCGCGCAGCCCCCGCACCGCCTCGTCGAGATCATCCAACATCCAGCGCGTGTGCTCGGCCTCGTTGGGCACGTACTGCCCGCGCTCGAGGAGCGTCAGGCTTCCCTCGAGGCCGTCGAGCGCGTCCTTGGCGTCGGAGATGTACTGGAAAGCCGTCCCGAACGTACCTCGTTCTGGCGTTGTAATCGTGGTTATCCGGGTCACGGACCAACCGAGCATTTCGTCACCTGCGTCCATCGGCACGGCGCGGTCGGTCTCGCCAGTGGCTCGGCGCGGTCCCGGCGGCCTGAGTATGGGCCGCGCGTCAGAGCCTCCCGTCAACGGGTCACTGTAGACGCGCTCCAGCGCCTGCTCCAAGAGGCATTCGTCACGATGCGACGCGGGTCGCCCGGCGCGCGTCCCATCCCGCGAGCGGAGCGGAGCGCCCGCGGTGGATCCGATCAGGATCAGGCGAAAGACGGGAGGTAGTTGCAGGCGCACCAGCCTCTCTCGCAGTCGGCGTGCGGGAGCGTCGGCGCCAGTATCTCCGCCGCGATGGGCAGGAGTCGGCCGTGACCCGGCAGACAGATCCGGCAGTCACAGGCGAGGATCTCGACGCGATCCGCCTCCCCGAGGTAGTGGCGCAGCATCATCGCGAAACCAGCGCGCGCAACCTCGGCCCACGGTTGGTCGTGTTCGGCGAGGTCCTGGGCATGCGCGAAGTACCCGGCTTGAGCGGTGGGCCAGTCGGAACGCTTGAGGGCATCGAGAATCTGCGCATCCACAGCCGACCACCAGACGTCGCGCGGCTTGGAGGCGGGGTTCCGGCGCCGCATGTCCGCTTCGAGCGTGTCGAAGTCGACCCCCAGCTCGGCAACCTTCGCACGGTAATCTCTCGACTCGAGATGCTCAGCCCACGCCGCCTCGAGTGCCGGCAGGTCGCCAACCTGAAGGAGATAGGTGAGGCCGTCGGGTCCGGACCGAACATAGATCGACTGCCCGCACGCTGGGCACCGCTTCTTCGCCTTGGGGAGCGGGTTGAGCGCGACCGAGCAGTACGGACAGGCCGTGTTCGCGTAGGTGCGCGGCTCGCTGGCCATCAGCGATAGCGTATGCACTCTTGCAACGGTCCCCGAACGCCCGGTGGGCGTCCCATCCTCCGCAGAGAGCGGAGCGGCCGGTGTGAAGTCGGGGGCGGTCGGGAAGGGTGCAAGGGCCCCTCATCGAGAGCTCACGCGGGGCGTAGTCTCGACGCAACGGACCGTAATCGGCGATCGACGCGGTCTGTTGCCCACTGTCAGGGAGGAAGGCGATGACCGGGCCGAGTAGTCCGCGTTGCCCCCGGTGCGAAGCGCCGAACCCCTCCGGCCAAGCCTTCTGCGGGAGTTGCGGGCTGGCAGTAGGAGCCGCGCCGACGCCCCCTCGTTTGAGGCGGCCGCCGGCGAAACCGGTCACCGATCTCCTGCGGCCCCGAAACATCTACGCGGTCGTCACCGTGACCGTCGTGGTCTTTCTGGTAGTGATGGCGGCTGGCTGGTGGTCCCATTCGTCAGGCCCGCCGGTCGTCGCTCCGACCGGCCCAGCCGAAACTTCGACGCCCGCCCCGACAGCGACGCCAGCGCCGTCTCCCGCACCGTCCACCGTTGCGATGCCACCGCCATCCGCCCCGCTGGCCACTGCGACGCTAATGTCGTCTGCAACCCCTGCGCCGACCCCGACCGTCCCGCAGCTCGCGGCGGTGTATCTCAGGGCCGCCACGTCGGTCAACCGGGCGAACGACGCGGCGATTGCCACGTGGGAGAAGTCGGGGCGGACCCTCATGGACGCGAAGCGCCAGGCGAAGGCGTGTGGCGCCGCCGAGCTGACGTTCATCCGCGCTGTGCAGCGGATCCCGTGGTCCGGCGACTCCGGGAACCTCGCGCGGAGGGTCCTCACGCACGACAACCAGCGATACGTCTCCTGCCGGTCAGCGATGGTGTCCGGGACGTGGGACGACTTCGACGTCGACTGGGGCCAGGCCGACACCTCCAACAGGCAGGCGTCCGCTGCGTCGAATGAGCTTCGAATCGCGCTCGGCTTACCACCCGTTCCTCATCTTGGCCGTTGAGTGAGCGATAGGGTTCGGACCCCGATGGGAACAACGTTAGCTCACGGGCCCGGTGCAGAGCCGGGAGTCATGGGCCGTAAGATGCAGCCCAACGGATTGGGCAGGGTGGGGTTGAACCACAGCGGCCGACCATCGCGAACCGCCTCCTCGGTGCTGTTCGCCAACCCCACCGCACGCTCGATGAGGTTGCGGGCGAGCACGTGCCATCTGTGCCGGTCGCAGCCATCTTCGAGGTGCTGCTGGCGCCGCCGCAGAGCGGCAGCGTACACGATGAGCATCGCGTCGATGGTCGGGTCCATCAGGACTTCCCGGGCCCGTCCGTGGCGGTCACCCGCGTCGCCGATTTCGTAGGGCTCGCCATCACGCCAAGACAGCAGTAGCGGCAACTGCGACCTCCGCCGATACCCTTGCGCTCGGCGGGATAATCCGCCCATACGCGGGAGGCTCTGACACGCGGCCCATGCCCACGGCCGCCCATGACCGCGCCGAGCCACTGGCGATACCGACCCGCGAGGACGCGTCCCAGAGAGGGAGGGTTTTCGCTGTGCTCGCGAACCCACGCGCCCATCTGCGCCTTGCCGTCTTGGGGGCGACGGGCTTCCTGCTGCTGTGTGGCACGGGCATCCTGTCCGCTGCCACCACGCCGGTGACCTACACCGGCTGTCTCAACAAGACCACCGGCATCCCCTACAACGTCGCGGTCGGCTCCCAGCCGCTGCACGCGTGTCTGGGCAGCGACCCCGGCATCTCGTGGAACAACATCGGCCCTCAGGGAGTGCAGGGCGCCAGCGGCGCCACAGGTGCGACGGGACCGGCGGGGCCGAAGGGTGCGACCGGGGCAAGCGGAGCAACCGGGCCAACGGGGCCAGTCGGGCCTGCCGGACCCAAGGGTGCCACAGGGGCGGCCGGAGCGACCGGGGCGGCGGGACCTGCCGGACCCAAGGGCGACACCGGGACCACAGGTACAGCCGGGGCGGTGGGACCCAAGGGTGATACCGGAGCCACCGGCGCCACGGGAGCGACCGGGGCGAAGGGCGACACCGGCTCTGTGGGACCCGCCGGATCCCAAGGCGAGAAGGGGGAAACCGGGGCCACGGGAGCAGCCGGTACCACCGGCCTGACTGGGGCGACCGGCGCAACCGGAGCGGATGGGAAGGCTGGTGCTCCGGGCGCGGACGGCAAGGACGGCGTCTCGCCGACGGTTGCGGTCGAGCCAGCAGGAGTGAACTGCATCAACGGGGGCTACGCAGTCACCGACGCGACCCACACCGTCTACGCCTGCAACGGCGCACCGGGGGCGAAGGGCGACAAAGGCGACACGGGTGCAACGGGCGCGACAGGCCCGCAAGGACCGGCGGGGATGCCGTCACTCGACTCACTCAACGGAACGCCCTGCACGGTCAACGGCGGGGCAGCGACTGTGGTGGTCAACGTCGACGGTGCGACTGGGGCCGTGAGTCTCGTTTGCAGGCCGCTCATGTACCCCATCTCCGTCACGATTTCCTCGGGCAGTGGCCACGTGGTCTCGTTTCCGGCGGGCATCGACTGCGGCAGCACGTGCACGTACTCGTTTGCGTACGGGTCAACTGTCAACCTGATGCCCATCCCCTCCACCGGGTGGGCCTTCGGCGGTTGGGTGCCCGGTGGCCGGGACTGGGACGGCAGTCTCACGGTCGTGGGGGCCGCGGCGTTCACGGCGACGTTCGTCCCGGCGTACGTCTTGACGCTGACGGTCGTCAGCCCGGCAGGCGGGACGGGTTTCGGGATCAGTGCTAACGACAGGTTCGGCTTGTTGACGGGACTCTGCATGACGTCACCCGGAACCACCAGCACGTGTCGGTATGGGCTCCCCGAAAACGACTACGTCTCCTTGAGCCCGCAGGCACCCGCACCCGTGTCTTGGACCGGGGACATGGAAGTGGGCGTGGACGGTCATGCGGGCGTCGCCATGGACGGCCCGAAGTCGGTGACTGCAACCCTGAATCCGTGACGGCCCGAGTACCGCAAGCCACTCGGGTTCTCCGGGCGGCTTGCCCGTCTCACCGTGCCGCCGCTAGCCCCGGGCGCCCGGGGGTCGGTACTCGGCACTGCCGCGCCCTGACTTCTGCCACCTCGGCCCGCCGATGCGGCAACGTCCGTGTAGCAATCTCTGCAGCAATCTTGGCGCCGCTTGGTGCCGCTCAGCGCCGCTCCGTGCCGGTTATCCACGAGGGGCGGTGGGGTGGCCTACCTCCCGGGTGCCAATCTGCCCGCATCCAACAGGCGGGGCCGCGCACCTCGTACTGA
>JARLIH010000206.1 GCA_031291845.1 Isosphaeraceae bacterium
CACCCCCCCCCCCCCACCCCCCCCCGCCCCCCCCCCCCGGGGGGGGTCGCGCCGTGTTGGGCGTCCGCCGCATGCGAATGTGCGGCGCTAGCGATGCTAAAGCGGCCCGCCCAGGAGCCGTTGTTGCTTCTCATCAGCGCGACCGCGACTCCCTGCTCCGTGACGAGCACAGCTTGCTTGAGCGGCTTCGTGGCTTTGAGCTCGAACCGGACGGCGGTGCCAGGGAGACCCGCGACCTCACCGTCGGAGCTAGCAACATTCTGGGGCTGGAGACCCGTGTACGCGGGGGGCGTGTACGTGAGGGCGAGCGCTTCGACGCGCGGGCGTTTGACGACCTCCACATGGAACGTGCGCGAGCGCCCGTCTCCCGCGACGACCTGGTAGTCAAACGACTCACCGGGCTGCGCCACGACGGATCCAAAAAGGTCGGGATGCTTCGGGTCGGGCAGCATCGGCAGCGCTTGCCAGGGGCCGTTTCCCGTGCGCCGGAGGAGCTGCGCCGAGGCGGGAATGGCTCCCTCGACCTGCGCCCGGACGGCGACCGTCGCGCCTTCGGGAACGCGGGTGTCGCCCGGCTTGATCGACGCGTCGACGACGCGCGTGGCGGTGAACGGCGGGATGTCGGCCACGGGCAAGAGCACGCGGACCATCCCGTTCACGAAGCGCGGGGTCAGGACCGCGGCGTAGAGCGCGATGACGGTGAAAGACACGGCCGCGATCCCGCCCGCGCGGCGGGTGGGGCGTAGGTCGAGGCTGTCGGGCAGGTCGAGCTCGGCCGTTGCGCCGGCGGCATCGTCGATGATCGCCTGGATGAACTGGGGCGACGTCCCCGGCTGGGGCACCCGGCCGAGCTGGAGGGCGTTGATCAGGCGGTCGCCGAGCTCGGGGTGCCTGCGCTCGACCAGGGCCGCGAAGAAGTCGTCGCGCCGATCCTCCAGCCAGCGCTGGACGACCCAGCGCAGGGTCATGACGAGGAACGTGCCCCAGAGGACGATCGCCAGGGCCCAGCGACCGGCCGTGTGGGGCTGGAGTACGTTGTCGGCGGCGACGGTGAGTGTGAGCGTGCCCAGCACGCCGGCCAGGGTGAGGAGGCCCCCCTCGACGACCTTCTGGACGCGCCAGCGCCGGCGCAGGTCGTCAATGGCGTCGATCAGCTTGGGGTAGGCGTGGGCGGTGCTCATCGCGGTGACCTCTCGCTCATCGGGGACGGTCTATGCGGATGGTAGAATATCGCTGACGGCGATCCGGCCGACCTCGCGGCCGTCAATCACCACGGGAATCTCTTCGCCCTCTCTATATTCCTGGCACGTGCGGTAGCCGGGACGCTCCGCCGGCCCCGTCGGATCGCCATGGACCAGAATCACGCGCGCGGCGAGGCCCACGACCCAGTAGATGGGGATTCCCTCGGCGGCGTAGATCTGCAAGACGTCGCCGAGGTCTTCCGCGAGGCTGCTGTCGGACACCTCGACGACCAGCGCGATGTCGCGTGCGGAAGGAGGAGCGGTTGAATAGTCGTTCGCCGTCCCTCGGATGATGGTCAGGTCGGGCTCCGGCATGGTGTCGTCGCCAAGCGCGATGGGCTGGTCCTGTTCGACGTGCCAGCCGATCGGCACGAGCGGCACCATCCGGTTCGTGAGCTTCGACTGCGCGATGACGTGCGGGCGTCCTTTGGTAATCTTGGCGACGAGCCGTCCTTTCCAAAGATAAAGATGGTCTCGCTTGCGGAACGCCCCGAGCGCGATCATCTCGGAATATCGCTCCGCCGTAAGGTGGTAGGGGTGGTCGAGGGGCGAGGCAACCCGCGCGTCGGGGACATGCGGACCAATCGGCTCGACGATGGGTGGGGATGTCATTTCAGCGTCGGGAGGATTGGCTGTGGACATGAGTCGGTTCCTTCTCTTCTTGTAGGGTGGGTCAGCCCGTCAAGGGCGCCAACCCACTGGCCACCGCCGATTGTCAAACCAGGTGGTTCCTCCGCCTCAAGAACCACTCCGCCGTGACGAACCCGAGGAAGCCCAGGAACAGCCCCGGCGAGTGCCATAACTCGGTGCGCTGAACGCGCGCCACCCGGCGCTCCTTGGGGGGTACCCTGGCGGCGAGCTTCGCGGCGTCGTCGACCTCAACATACACCCCCCCGGTCGCGGCGGCCAGCGCGCGCAGGACGCCGGGGTTGGTGCCGGGGTCGGCCAGTTCGAGGTCGGCGCCGTGGACGAGGAACTCGGTCGTCTGATTGGCGATCGGCTTGCCCCCGCCGCTCAAGGCCGCGGCGACCTCGTAACGGCCGCCGGCCGACGCGTAGTACGAGCCTTTGAACAAATTCGGGTCGGCCGACGTCGCGCGCAAGGACACCGCGACCGGCCGTCCCGAAGGCCCGGTGACCTCCAGTCCGATCTCCGAAGCGGCGAAGTCTTCGCCGGGCTTCGGCTGGCGGCTGACCTGGATGTTCACGGGCTTGCCGACGTCGTAATCGGGCCGGTCGGTGCTGACGACCAGGGGCGGGCGCTGGTCGTCGGTGCCGCGGCCGGAGAGCCAGCGGAGCGTCTGGCTCCAGAAGCGGGCGTACAAGGTGTCGGCCCGGCCGAGCACGCGGGCCAATCGGCTCCAGCGCCAGGTGGTGTCGGCGGCGAGGACCATCGTGTGCCCCGCTCCGAAGCGCTGAACGGCCGCGACGACGGCGGGCTTTCCCGCCACCTGCAAATCCGGGTGGACCGCCAGGACCTCGGCACCCGGCTTGGCCCCTTGCACGAGGCACGTGCCCAGGAGCGGCGGCGCGGCGGCCCAGGCACTGGCGTCCTGGGCGCGGTCGCCGGTGATCTCGAAGACGGGATGCCGGCGCCCCTCCTCGGTGAGCTGCAAAGTGAAGGGCTCCTCCGACTGGGAAGACGTCTCGGCGAACACGACGGGCAAGGCCTCGGCCAGCGGCGTGGTCCGGAACCCCTCGGGGCCGAACGAGCGGTAGCCCCCGAGGACCAGGAGCGCGTGGTCCTTCTCGTCGAGCCACTCGAGCAGTGCTTGATATTCAGGAGCGCTGATGTAGCTGGCCTCCATATCGCCGAGGATGACGACGTCGAAGTTCTTAAGCCGGTCGGGGCCGAGCAGGCCATCGTCGCTCTTCGCCTCGGGCCGTTCCGGGTTCGCGCGGCGGACGACGGAAACGAGGCTCACGTCGGGATCGTCTTCGAGGCGGTTCTTGAGGAACTTGTATTCGTAGCGGAGGAAGCCTTCGAGGTAGAGCACGCGGATCGGTTCGGTGTCGACGCGCAGGGGGAAGTGTGCGGCGTTGTTGGCCAGGAGGCGCTCGCCGGTCGCGCCGGCGACGCTCGCGGTGAAGACGAACGCCCCGGCCTGGCTGGGAGTAAGGTTGAGGCTGACGGTCTGCTCGACGTTGCCGGCGGGGAGGGTCACCTTCTGGTTGGCGAACGCATCGTGTCCGCGCTTGAGGACGACCTCGGCCTCGGTGGCGGGGCCGCCGGTCTTGGACAGGGTGACGTCGACCTTCACCTGGTTGTGCACCATCGTTCGCACCGGCGCGCGGACGTTGCGGACGGCGAGGTCGAGGGTTCCGGCGTCTGGGTCGGCGCGGAAGCCGACGGTATGGACCGGCACCGGCGCGTCGGCCAGCTCGCGGAGGTCGGGGCTCCCGGTGTTGTCCATGCCGTCGCTGATCAGCACCACGCCCGCCAAAGGGCGCGAGCGGAGCCGGGTCACGGCCTCGGAAACCGCGCGGGCGAGGTCGGTGCGCTCGATCGTGGGTTTGAGGGTGCGGACATCGGCGACGGGCTCGCCCGCGACGTCGAACAGGTCGATCGCCGTGTTGCTGCCAAGCGCTGTCCGAAGCCGCTCGACGGCCTCCTGCGCCAGCGCGAAACGCGGCTTGCCGCTCGGGTCGGCCAGGGACATCGAAGCGGAGTTATCGAGCACGACGGCGAGCCGGCCAGGGTCGACGAGGTCCGACTCGCGCGTCCACGTCGGCTTGGCCAGGGCCAGCACCAGGGCGAGCAGCCCGGCCGCGCGGAGGGCCATCAGCCCCAGGCTCAGCCGGCGGTCGGCGCGCTGGGCGATCTCGTGGTAGGTCCAGGCCACGAACGCTGCGCCGGCGGCGAGCAGCAGGAGCCAGAGCCAGGGATGCGCGACCCCCTCGAACCGCAGGCTGGCGAACAAAGGGTTCATTGGAGGACCGCCTCCCGAGAGTTGGTGCGGGCCGTGGCGGCACGCACGTAGTGCCGCAGGCTGATGCGGTTGGCGAGCCACGGCTCGACCAGCGCGAGAAGGAGCGCGACGATCAGGGCCGCGTCCCAGAGCGGGAACCCGCGCCGGGCGGCCAGCGAGGCATCCGATGCGCGACGGGGGTCGTCCACGAACGTCACGAGCGCGCGGCCGGGCAAGAGACCCTTCAGTCCCGCCTCGATCCGTGCTGACCGATCGGCGATCCCCTGCGCTTCCGGCCGGTCGGCAAGGACGTCGTCGAGGTACGTCAGGTCCGACTCATAGCCTTCGAGGTTCACCGCGAAGGAGCGAGGGTGATCCTTGTCGTTCGCGTCGAGCAGTGTGTAGACGCCCGCCTCGGCCGTGTCGTGGAACGCGAGCGGCTGGGCGGGGTCGTTCGCGGCGACGGCCCGTCCGAACGTGCCGTCGGGCCTCTTCACGGCCAAGGGGGCGAGCCCCTCGGAGGCCGAGACGGCGATTGGCACCGCCTCGCCCGTGGCGAAGAACCCTGCGCGGCCGAGTGGCTCCTGGGCCAGGTAGCCGACCAACCGGTGGACCCACGGCAGGAACGCCGGCCGGACCGGGAAGTTGGTCCAGCCGCGGTCGCACGTGCTGGCGAACGCGACTACGCGCCCCTTGCCGAACGGCTTCTCCACGAGCAGCGGAGCGCCGGTGTTCGCGCGCATCAGGACCGACGCTTCCGCGCTCGGCTCAATTCCCCAGAACGCCTTGAAGCCGACGCCGCCGAGGCTGGCGAACTCGGGATCGCGGAAGGCCGAGATGGCCGCGTGTGCGTCGTCGGTCTCGCCGAACCGCGCGAAGTCGTCCGGTCCCGCCGGGTTCCCCTCGCGGCCCAGGAGCCGGCCGGGGAGGAGCCCGCCGTGTAGGCGCGTCGGCGCGGCGAGGCTCGCGTTGTAGAAGGGGGCGTTCACCTGGTCGCCCAGGAAGACGAGCAGGCTCCCGCCGCGGTCGACGTACCCCTCCAGCGCCTCGACGGTGGGCGCCGGGAGCGATTCGACGTTGGCCAGGACAATCAATGGGTACTTGCCGAAGTCGGCCCCCGTCAATGCCGAGGGGCTCACGGCGTCGACCTCGATCGCGCCGGCGTTGTCGGGGTTCGCAGTCAGGGCGAGCCTGAGGAAGAAGAGTTCGTCGAGCCGCGCGACCTGCGACGGGGCGCCGTCGACCGCCAGCACGCGGACCGAGTCGAGCGCCTCGAGCGCGAAGTAGCGCCGGTTGTCCTGCGGCAGCGTCGGATCCGAGACCTCGACATACCCGGTGTGCCAGCCGCCGCTCGCGAACGTGTAGTCGAACCGGGGAACGGACCAGCGCCCGTTCTGAAGCTTTTTCAAGGGCCGCTCGGCCACCGGCTTGCCATCCACGACGAGCCTCACCGTCCGCGCCGCGGTCCCCTCCCCCTGGAGCACCAGGTGCGGTCGGATCGAGAACGGCACGCCCGCCATCGGCCGGGCCGACGCGTACTGCACGGCGGTGACGGCGAGGTTTTCCACCGCCCTGGCCCGCGGCCGCGCCTGCACGAAGACGAAGAGGACGTCGCCGCGGGGCGTCTCGGCCGCCGCCTCGTCGGCGAGCTGCCAGCCGCTGTCCTGAAGGTCACTCAGGACGTACACCTCCTTGCTCGACGCGGCGCTTCCCCGCACGATGGCCTCGGCCCGCGCGACGGCCCCCGAGAGGTCGGTCCCGAGGGTGCCGACCCTCGCGCCGTCGATCGCCTGGAGCACGTCGCCGAGTGCCGGCGTCGGCTCGGGGAAGAGCACCACGGGCCCCCCTGCCCTGCGCCCGGCCAGCACGACCGAGGCGGTGTCGCCCGGCCGCAGTCCTTCGACGAGAGAGCGAGCCGCGGCACGGGCCCGTTCGAAGAGCGTCGTGCCTTCTTCGGTGTACCCCATGCTCGCCGAGTCGTCGAGCACGAGGACGACCGCCCGCGATCCGCCCGCCAGCAAGGCCGGGCCTTTCGGCAGCAACAAGGGCCGTGCGAGGGCCAGCGCGAAGATGGCGCACAGCGCCATCCGGCAGAGGAGCAGCCACGCTTCCTTCAAGCGGCTCATGCGGTACGACCGCAAGAACTGGTCGGTGAAGAAGCGCGTGGTCGAGAACTTCATCGTCTTCGTCCGCCGCGATCGGCTCAGGTGGATGATCAGCGGGACCGCCGCGGACAGGAGGCCGACGAGGAAGAACGGGCTGAGGAAGGTCAGCATAGGGAGCTCTCGCGATGGGCCGCTGGGTGGCACGCCGGGAGTCTTCGACGGGCGTGGTCGAGCCGCCAGGGTCGGGCGCCACGCCCGTCGAAGACTCCGGGCGTGCCACCCAATTCAACGTCCCTGCAATCGTGGCCGAACGCGCTGCTACGCATTCATCCCCTGCCTTCGGGCCAGGTAGGTGCCCAGGAACGCGTCGAACCGCTGGTCGGTCTGCGCCAGGGCGTAATCGATCCGCGCCGCTCGGCAGCCGGCGCGGATCGTCTCCAGGAACTTGGCGAGCTCCTCGAGGTACGCCTTGCGGAACGCCTGAGGGTCGCTGATGACCTCGCGGCGGGTCTCCAGGTCCTCGATCTTCGTGACGTCGTCGAACGGGAAGGTCAGCTCGTGCGGGTCGAGGGTGTGGAAGACGATGACGTCGTGCTTGTTGTGCCGGAAGTGCTTGAGCGCCCCGACGAGCGCTTCGGGGTCGTCGAAGAGGTCCGAGATGACCACGACCAGCGAGCGCCGTTTGAGCGTTTCGGCCAGGCGGTGGAACGTCGCGGCCAGGCCCGACTCGCCGCCGGTCTGCGTGCGCTCGAGCGTTTCCAGGACGTTGCGTAGGTGGCCCGGTCCCTGGCGGGCGGGGAGGTTGTCACGCACGGCTGTGTCGAACGTGGTGAGGCCGACGGCGTCGTGCTGGGTGGTCGTCAGGTAGGCGAGGCTCGCGGCGAGGAACGCGCCGTATTCGAGCTTGGTGAGGGCCGCGCCCGACTTGAAGCCCATCGAGGCGGACTTGTCGAGCACGATGCAGCAGCGGAGCGAGGTCTCTTCCTCGTACTGCTTGACGTACAGCTTGTCGCGCCGGCCGAAGACGCGCCAGTCGATGTGGCGGGGGTCGATGCCGGGCGTGTACTCGCGGTGCTCGGCGAACTCGACCGAGAACCCGCGGTGGGGGCTCTTGTGCATGCCCGAGAACGCCCCCTCGACCGCGAGGCGCGCGGCCAGCGAGAGGTTCTTCAGGCGCGCGAGCGCCTCGGGGTCGAGGTAGGTGTTCGGTGCTGCGCTGGGCATGGCGGCTGCTCCCCGAGGGGGTCAGGCGTAATCTTCGGGTCTTGGCTCGGGCACGTGCTTGAGCAGCTCGCCCACGATCCGGTCGGGGACCATCCCTTCGGCCTCGCCGTGGAAGTTCACGATCACGCGGTGACGCAGCACGAGCGGGGCGACCGCGCGGACGTGGGCGCAGGTGACGTTGTACTCCCCCGCGATCGCCGCCCGGGCCTTGGCCCCGAGCACCAGGTACTGCACCGCGCGCGTGCCCGCGCCCCACTGCACGAACTCGCGCGTCACGGCGGGGGCGATTTCGTCGTCGGGCCGGGTCGAGCGGGCGAGGTTCACGGCGTAAAGCGCGACGTGGTCGCTCACCGGCAGCTTCCGCACGACCTGCTGGAGCTGGTTGATCTCGGGGCCGGTCAGGACCTTCGCGACCTCGACCGCGGCGTCGGACGTCGTGCGCTTGGCGATCTCCAGCTCATCCGCCGGCTTCGGGTAGCCGATCCGGATGTCGAACATGAACCGGTCGAGCTGCGCTTCGGGGAGCGGGTACGTCCCCTCCTGCTCGATCGGGTTCTGCGTCGCCAGGACGAAGAACGGCCGCGGCAGCTCATACGTGCGGCCTGCCACCGTGACCTGCAGCTCCTGCATCGCCTGCAACAGGGCGGCCTGGGTCTTCGGCGGGGTGCGGTTGATCTCGTCGGCGAGCAGGATGTTCGTGAACACCGGCCCCTCCACGAACCGGAACCGGCGCCCGCCGCTCTCGCGGTCTTCCTCGATGATCTCGGTCCCCGTGATGTCCGAGGGCATGAGGTCGGGCGTGAACTGGACCCGGTTGAAGCCGAGGTCGATCGCCTGGGCGATCGTGCGGACCATCAACGTCTTGGCCAGCCCCGGCACCCCGATCATCAGGCAGTGCCCGCGCGCGAACAGGGCCGTGAGGAGGTCGTCGACGATCGGCTCCTGGCCGATGATCACCTTGGCGATCTCTTGCTTGAGCCGCGCGCGGGCCTCCCCTAGCCGCGCGATCGCCTCCAGGTCCCCCGCCGTCGCGGCTGGTGCGGCTTTGAGCGGGTTGGTCTTCAGCGGGTTCGTCTTGCCGAGGGCCGACATCGCACGTCTCCTGGGGTATGGTTCGAGTGGGAACTTCCTGTCGGTCAGTCGTCGGTGCGGTGCTCGAACTCCGTCGGCCAGACCTCGGCCAGAGGGATTTCGAGGCCGGGGAAGAAGGAAGGGCGGAAAATAGCGGTCTCGCCTTCGACCGCTTCGGCGAGGGCGTAACCGTTCGATCCGTCAGGCTGCGGTTGAAGCCTGTAGATCTCGATGCGACGGTTGGCGAAGTCGATGATCCAGTACTCGCCGATGCCAAGTAGCGCGTACTCGCGAAACTTCGTCACGCGATCCTCGCGCTCCTTCGATGGCGAAAGAACCTCTGCAACGAGTGGTGGAACACCCTTGAACAAGTTCTTGCCGACGAGGTGGTACTGGTCGATCGGAACAAAGAAAAGATCGGGCTCGCGTCCGCCGGTCTCGGAAATCTTCAGCTTCGCATTCGAGATCACAACGTGGCCGAGCCCGCGCGCCTTGACGTAGGTGAGAACGAAGCTGCTGAGACTGACCAGCAAGATCTCATGCCAGTACGCCACAGGCGGTTTCTCCCGGAGCCGGCCGTCCACCAAGTCGTAGCGCGGCGATCCATCGACCTCTCCCCATTCTTTGACGGTGATCGGCGGGGTGAGGGCCTTCGTTCTTTCAGTCCCTGTCGCCATGGGTTCACTCCCGAACCGGTTTGCCGAAAGACGGGACAAAATGCTTCCGCGATCCCGTTTCGATTGTACCGAAGGCCCCCGCCTCAGTTCTGCAACGCATAGGCCACCACGTTCACCGCGAGCCGCTTGCACGTCTCGGCGTCGTAGCCGTTGCCGAACGGGTCGCTGACCTGCTTGAGCTGCGTCACGGCGTCGTTCTTCGAGTACACGAACACGAGGCGGTCCTTGATGCTGATCCCTTCGAGCTCGACCGGACGGGCGGTACCGTTCGTCCGGTCGTGGGCCTCGGCGACGCGGAAAAACGCGTGGTTCAGCGCGTGCTCGGCGGGGACGGCGGCGAGCTTCTGATCGGGGAAGAGCCGGCCCGCGAGCGCGCGCACATGCTGGTCGAACGCGCTCCGGCCGCAGCAGTTGTTCACGAACAGGAATCCGCCCGACTGCAAGTGCCTGCGCAGAGCGTTGACTTCGTCGTCGGTCAGCTTCGGGTCGCGGTGCCCCGTCATGTAGACGAACGGGTAGTTCGCGAGCTGGGCCTCGGTGGCGTCGACGGCCTTGAGCGCAAAGCCGACGGCCAGGCTCGAGTCGATCGCGACGTGCCGCAACCACTGGTACACGCTGTTGGGGTCGGGGTCCCAGTCCCCCTGGTGCTTGAGCTGGGCGAGCGTGAACTGCTGGCGCGGGCGGGTAACCGGGGCCTGGACTTCGCGCGTCACCGCCTGGACTTCGCCGAGCTGCTTCTCGCCGGCGACGTAGCTCACGATGTTGATGCCCAGGCGGATCGCGTCGCCCGGGATGACACGGGCACCATGCTCGTGGGTGTGCTCGTCCCAGCCGCACGAGAGGTCCCAGGGGCTGAGCAAGACGGCGGTCCGGCAGCCGATCGTGACGCCCAGGAGCTGCGGCGGGCCTTGCGTCTCCCGCTTGACGCCGCCGTCATAGCTGAGAGAGTGAACGTTGTTGTACGGATAGAACGCGCGGTAGATCGGGTGGTCGATCTCGAGCAGGTCGAAGCTGCGCTGGGGGAACATGGCGAGCACTTCGTTGCGGAACGAGCCGAGGAACTCGGGCCGGCCGCAGCAGGCGTCGCCCAGGAGCGTGCCGCCGTCGAGGACGTACTGGCGGATCGCCTCGCGCTGGTCGGGCGTGAAGGTGAACGCCTCGTGTCCGCTGACGTAGAGGATCGGGATCTTCGAAGTCTTGCCCGCCTTGTGCAGCCCGACGAGCTCGTTGACGTTCCAGGTCTTCCAGCCGTACCAGAGGCCGAGCTCGTAGCGGCAGTGGCGCATCAGGTTGTCGACGTCGCCGGGGTCGGTGTTCCAGTCCTGGCTCGTGCCGTATTCGAGCTTGGCGATCATGACCGGCGGCGCGGGCTCGGCCTTCGGCTCGCTCCGGCGCAAGGGGGTGACGGGAAGCGGCAGGGGCGGCATTCCCTCGGCCGAGGTCTGGCGCTCGAGGTTCTTGCGCGGGGGCGGTCCGCACGTCCCGAGCTTGCGCGCGGCCTGGCCGAACAGCGGAGACGCCCAGGTGCACGCCACGAGCAGCGCCGGCAAGAACCGAATCCAGCGAACGGACCGTTTCATCGCGAGTCCTCCCTTGCGGGTCGAAGGCAGACGCCTGGTTTCGCCGACGGCAACTTCACGAGCCCCACGTCGACCGCCGGCGCCTCCTGGGTGGGCGAGAGCCCCCCCAGGGCCGGGTCGAACGTGACGGATTTCTTCTCATACTCGGATACCGGAATGCGCTGGCGGTAGAGGACGAGGAACAGCTCGTCCTGCACCTTGACCCACGTCTCCTCCGGTCGCTCGAAGCGCCAGAGCTCGCACCGCCAGACGACCTCGCCGGGCTTCGCGTTCACGAACGGCCGGGTGCGCAGCTTGTTGATGAGCACGGCCGCGTGCTGGACGTTGCCTGCGACCGCGAGGATGTCGACCCGGTCCTCGAACTGGTTGAGCCGGCGGACCTGTTCCTTGATCGTGGCGATATCTTCGGGGGCGAGCGGCTGCTCTTCCTCGTAGTCCGAGGGGGGGACCTTGAGGTTGATCCCTTCGAGCCGGGCGCCTTCTCGATCGTCGATCAGGATGTCGAACGCGCCAACGAGCGGCAGCCCGTCGACCGTGAAGCGGCCCGAGGCGGGATCGAGCGTGCCGGGGTATTTCTTGTCGGTCGTGCGATCCACCGCGGCAATGTCGGCGACGCGGTCCGGCGCCTCTACGCGCCCTACGATCTTGCCAGCGGCCGCTTCGGCCTGCGTTGGATTAGCGGCCGCGACGAGCAGGACCAGGGCCAAGCGCGTACCGCCTTGAATGACGCATCGGACCCCCCCTGACCCCCCCTTCGTAAGGGGGGGAAGAATGATCACTCCCCCGCTTACGAAGGGGGGGCTGGGAGGGGTTATCGGGACCCTTGCTCGGCCAGGGTCTCGATGGTACGAGGATGCTCGCATTCCGCGCCCTCCTCTCTTCACCGCTGGTAAGCCGGCAAAAAGTGCATGTAGATCTCAAGAATGAGCGAACCCATCGCGGTCCAGTACACCTTGTTCGGTCCGACGACCCCCTCGTTCGCCTCGGCCGAGCCCGGGGGTACGTCCCAGCTTCCGTCGGGGTTCTGCTTCGCGAGCAAGAGCTCACGGATCTTCGGGTGCCAGTCGTTCCAGTGCTGGCCGCCGGTCTGGTAGCTCGCCTGCACGGCGTAGTAGTGGAAGTAGTAGAAGTACTGGACGCTGGTGTCCCACTTGATGGGGTACTTCTGGAGCAATTCGAGCGATTTGGGGATGCTCGGGTCGTCGAACTTGCCGAGCAGTTGGAGCGATAAGATGCCCGCGGCCGTCGTCTGCGGCCCTGGCCCACCGCCTGCCGTGTAGGCGTAGCCGCCGGCGGCGTGCGCACATGTGCGGACGTAAGCGATCGCCTTTTCGATCGTCGGGGCGGGCACGGGGATCTCCGCGTTGTTCGCCGCGCGGAGGGCGACGATCTGCATCACGGTGACGCTCAGGTCCTGGTCGCCCGGCGTTGGGTTGTAGCGCCAGCCCCCCGAGGGGGACTGCGACTTGACGATCAGGTCGACGGCCTTGCGCAGCTTCTCCTCGAGCTCGGCGTCGGGGTCCATCCCGTATAGCTCGGCCAGGACGAGCGTGGCGAGGCCGTGCTCGTACATGGAGCTGAACGAGAGGTAGCCGGTGTCGGCCTTGGCGCTGGCGAGCACGAACTTCTTGCCGCGCTCGAGCACGTCGCGGTACGGGCCGCGCCCCGGCGTGTGCCCTCGTCCCAGGAACGAGAGCAACGCCAGCGCGTTGACCGCGTTGTTCTTGTGCCAGCTCCCGTCCGGAAGCTGCTTGGAGGCAAGGTACGCCAGGCCCCGGTCGACGGCCGCGGTCACGCGCTCAACGACCTTCGCTTCGGTGAGGGGCTCGGCCACCGACAGGCCCTGCGCGCGGGCGGGGCCGGCGAGGAAGAGTGCCAGTAGGCAAAACAAACCGGCGCAGCGTGCTGTCCAGGTCGACGTCTCAGCGCGCCGTTTTCCACCGTTGCCCGCTACGCACCCCTCACCCGCCCGCTGCGCGGTCGACCTCTCCCGCAAGGGGAGAGGTGTATTATTGTCCCCTCCCCCCTTGTGGGGGAGGGTTAGGGTGGGGGGGCGCATGACTCGTGCCAGGCGCATCGCGGTCTCTTGCTTCATGACAACCCCGCCAGGCGCCGCAGCGCCACGTCGAGCGAATAGATGAACATCAACACCACCAGCATCAGCCAGTTGTCCCACAGCGTCGCCTCACGATGGACCTGGGTCAGCTTCGACTCGCCTTGGAGCGTTGCCGGGACCGCAGCCAGGTCGGACAGCTCGACGACGCGCCCACTCGTCGCACCGGCCAGGAGCCCCAGCGCGGGGCGGTTGACGTTCGGGTGGCGTAGCTCTTCGGGCGCGGCCATCACGCGCAGCTTCGCCTCGACCGCAGGCGAACCCCCTCCAGGCTCGTAGGCCAACCGGTATTCGCCCACCGCCTGCGGCGTGAAGCGGCCGGTGAAGCGCCCCTGCGTCGCGGGGTCGGCCGACAGCTCGAGCGTGCCCGGCGCGCCGGTCCCGGAGACCTGGACCGGCAGCGTACGCTCGGTGCGCGGAGTGCCGTCGGCCGCGACCGCCATCAGCTCGACCTGCGCCTCTTCGCCCGGCTGCGCGCGGACGGGCCGGACCTCGATCCAGCTCTTCTGCGCTCCCTTGTCGTCACGCCGGGCGACGAAGCGGACCCCCTGGCCCCAGAACTTGTAGAAGAAGCGGTCCCCCACGTTCTGCCGCCAGGCCCAGGTCGCGTCGGTGCCGACGAACAGGACTTTTCCTCGCCCCGCGTAGTGGTGCGCGATCAAGGGGAGCTTGCCGTAGCGCCCCTCGACGCTCGGGTTCCACGCCAGCACCGACGCCGCCGGCGCGGGGCGCTCGACCGCAGCGCACCAGTAATACGGGTGCATCTGCGCCCAGGCGTTCTGGTCCCGGCCCGGGTCGTCGTACAGGCGCATCACCTCGTGGACCGAGCCGTCGGGGCTGAGCTCCAGTTGAAACGGTTTATACACCGGCGCGTCGAGGCCCCCTGCGCCCGGGCGCAAGCGCACGGGGAGCAGCTCCCGCAGGCGCTCGTCCAGCCCTTGCGGCATGAACCGTGGACCCGCCGCGACGATCAGGCCGAGCCCGTGGTCCCGCACCGCGGTCTCCAGCATCGTGACGAACGCGGGAGTGACCAGCTCGGGCGAAGCATCGCCAAGGATGACCGTGTGGTATTCGGCCAGCTCCTGCACGGTGGCCGGCAGCGCCTTCGCCCGCGCCTCGGCCGGCTGCCTGCGCAGCTCGGCCTCGAGCACGACGTCGACCTGTTCCTTGTTCGTGCGACCGGCCAGGCCATGGTCGCGCCGGAGTGCGTTCTTCAGGAACCGGAAGTCCCACCGCGGCAGGCCGTCGATCAGCAAGACTCGGATCTTTTCCTCGCTCACACGCACGAACGCGACGTCGGTGTTGTTCGGCCGCAGGTGCTCGGGCTCCTCGGGCTGGGGCGGGATCGCGACTGTCAGGTACTTGGCCCCCGGTTCCTTGGCCTCGAACGCCAGCTCAACCTTCTGCTGCTCGGCGTCGCGCAGGGTCAGGTCCTTCGATGCGAGCACTTTGTCGCCGTCGCGCAGCTCGACCTTGACCGTCCGGCTGTCGAACCCTTCCGACTCGACCGTGACCGAAACCCGGGCCGTGTCGCCTGCGGCGACGAGGCCCGAGGTGAAGACGTCGACGATCGCCACGTCCTTGAGCCGGGCCGAAGTGCCGGTCGGCACCGCGAACAGCGGCGCACCGAGCCGCGCGACGAGACCGGCCGTTTCGGCCGGCGAGCGCCCGCCGGTGTTCTGGCCGTCGGAGAAGAGGAAGATGCCGGCGACCGGCCGCCCCGCCGCGTCGTCGAGCACCCGGCCGAGCGCATCGCCGATCCGGGTCGACGGCCCGCCCGGGTTCGGGGGGTCGGGGAAGCTCGGGTGCGCGGGGTCGACGCCCAGGGGTTCCGGCTGGCGCGCGAACGTGTAGTAGCGCACGTCGAACCGCTCGGCCAGCGGCTCCGTCAGGGTCTTGGCGCTGGCCTGCACGACCGCCTGCGCGAGCTTGGCGCGGCCCACCTGGTTGATGGCCTTGCGCGTCTCGGCGTCGGTCTGGCCGGGCGAGGTCTGGTAGCCGGCGGCCTGGGCCACCTTCATGGCCTCGGCGTCGTCCTCGAACGGGCCGGCGGGGAGTTGCATGCTCTGCGACTGGTCGAACAGCAGCGCGACGACCGGCCGCTTGTCGACCGAGTAATCGACCTTCAGGTATGGCCCGGCCAGGACCAGCACCAGGAGCGCGACCACGGCGATGCGCGTCGCGCCCAGGGCGCCTCGGAGCGACGCGGGAACGCTTCCCAGGTTCTGACGCTGCCGGCGCACGATGAACCAACCGACCGGCACCAACAGCGCCAAACCGACCCACAACAGGCCGGGACGCTGCACGGCCAACGCGGCCTGGTCCAGGCGGACAAGCAGGTCGTCGGCGACACCGATCGTTTTCAAGAACCACTTGAGCATGAGGCTCACCGCCAAGACGCTAAGAAGAGGGATTAACCGCCAAGGCGCCAAGAACGCCAAGGTAAGACGGAGAGGAAGACAGAGAAAATCAGAGGGTTCGATTAAAAACAGTTAAAGGGTTTTGCGGCATTTACATAGTTGATTGCTCCCTGACTTCCTCTTTTTCTCTCAACGCTCGCTCTTAATCTCTGTATTAACTTGGCGTTCTTGGCGCCTTGGCGGTTAATCTCTCTTCTCTGTGCCTTGGTGGTTCATTTCCCCTTCACCTTCGTCAGCCTCTTGAAGTAGTCCCGGATAAACGCCTTGTACCCCTCCGGCCCCTCTTCGCGCAGCCCCTGGAGCAGTTCCTCGCGGAGCTGGGGTTGCATCTTGAGGATGACCGTGCGCGTCTCGATGTCGAGCTCGGCCAGTTGTGCGTTCAGGGGCGACCCCACCTGGTCGGTCGTCGGCTGATGTCGCTCCTGGGTCGCGGCCGCGTTCGCCGGCGTGGCCTGGCGGTTATGGGCGACCCGCTGGCTGCGCTGGACCATCGCGAGGGCCTGCTGGAGTGCCGGCGTGTGCAGCAGCTCGCCCAGGAGCTGATCGGCCCTCGCGGCGTCCTCCTGGTTGAGCGCCTCGCGGAGCTGTCCGAGCAGGGCGTCGAGCGCGTGCTCGTCGCTGGCGAGCGCCTGCCGAGCGGTGTCGAGGTCGGCCAGTCGCTGCTGCTGCCGCGCGGCGAGCTCCTCGCGCCGGGCGTCGAGGTCGGGGGGGTGGTCCCCTTTCTTGGCCGCGGCCTTGGGGGGGACGGGTCGGAGCTTGTCGGCAAAGCGCGGGTCGAGCTTCGGCCGAGGGCCGCCGAGGGCCGGCATGAAGAGGGGGTCTTCGTCGTCCTTCGCGGTCACGTCCTTCTTCTTGGCTTCGTCGTTCTTGCGGGCCTTGGCCGCGTCCTTCGCCTTGTCGGCGGCTGGCTCGTCGGGATCCTCTTCCTTGGGCGGGACCATCTGTTCGTCGGCTTCCGGCCGGAAGGGGGCCATCGGGAAGTCGGGATCGTCCTTGCGCATGCGGCGGAGTTTTTCGGCGTCGAGGAGCTGGCGGGCCTCATCGAGGGCCTTGTCCTCCATCGGATCAAGCTCTCCCTGGCGCTTCTCGATATCGGGCAGGAGCATCTCGGCAGCCTTGGGCGTGGCCTCGGCGAGCTGCTGCTGCTGTCCTTCGAGGCGTTTCAGCTCGTCCTCACGGGCCTTGAGGAAGTCCATCAGTTCCTGGAGCTCCCGCGCGGAGAGGTCGGCGTTCTGCCGCAGCATCTCCCTGCGCAGCTCGGCGACGGCATCGCCGGCGTCGCGCGGCAGGTCCTTGCGGGCCTTCGACGCGGCCTCGAGTTGAGCCTTCACGGCTTCGAGCTCGCGCTGGAGCCGGTTCGCTTCGCGGTTCATGGCGGCGAGGTCCGGTGGCGCCTGCTTTGCGTCGGCCCCTTGCTTCATCTCGGCCGCAAGGTCCTGGAGCGGCTGGAGCGCGCGGTCCTGGAAGGCCTGGGGCAAGCCTTGAAGCTGCTGGAGCATTTCGGAGGGAAGCATCTTGAGGTTCGCCGCCTGCTCGGCCGCCTGCTTCAAGCCTGCTTCGACGTTCTGCCCGAGCTGCGCGTTCTGCGCTTCCTGGGCCGCGACCTGGGCCAGCTCCTGGCGCAGCGCTTCGAGCTGTTTGGTAGCCTCGGCGTCGAGCTTCGGCACCTTCGCGGCGTCGGCCGGCTTGGGCGCGCCGTCGGGTGCGGGGCGCTCCTCCGCGCGGGTGGCCTGGAGCTTCTCTTCCAGCGGGGCGTACTTGGCGCTCAGGGCTTTGACCGTCTCCTGCACCTTAGCCTGCTCGGCGATCAGCTTGACCAGGTTCTCGCGGAACGCGTCCTGCCCCTTGTCGTAGTTCGCGAGCTGCTTGTCGGCCGCGTTGTCGTCGGCCGCGATGCGGACGATGAACTCCTGCGTCTGGGCGCTCTGCCCCTTGCGGTCGCGGGCCTCGACGCGGTAGCGCACGTGCTCGCCCGCCTTCAGTTCCAGGGCCGGCAGGTCGAGAATGGCCAGCACGTTGTCGCTCCGCTGGGGGCGGTCGTAGTGCTGCACCGGGCGGCCGACGAACCCGCCGCTATCACCGCGCTGAATCGATACGACGATGTCGGCCAGTCCGAAGTCGTCGAATGCCGCGATTGAGAGGGGGACCTTCGCGGGGGTGCTCAGGACGAGGTCGCTCCCCGGCCGTTCGAGCACGACCTGCGGCGGGTTGTCGGGGACCGCGGTCGCCTTGGCGGCCTTCATCGGCTTGCTCGGGTGCCCGAGCTCGTTGCGCAGCTCAACGCGATAGAGCACGTCGCGTTCCAGCGGGAACCGGCCTGACCACGCCCCCGAGCCGGCCGACGCCATCGGGAATTTCGCCGCGACGTACTCCTCGGGCCGCTCGACGTACCCCGGCGGCAGCGCTCCTGCGCGGTGCCAGTAGCACTGACCGCCGGAGAGCGCGAAGCCCATCCCGCGCACCTGAGCGTGCTCCAGGCCGACGACGGCCGCGGGAACCTCCAGCCGCACCCACTCGCCCGCGGTTGGGAGCGGGCCCAGCTTGCGGCGGCTCGGCGTGTCGGGCTTGCCGTCGCTGAACTTGTCCTCGCCCCAGTACGCCCGGTGCTCCCAGTCCTTGCCGTCGTGCCACGAGAGCATGATCGCGTCGGGCTTCGCGTCCGGCTTGATGTAAACCAGGGCGAAGAGGTGCTCACCCGACCGGATCTCGAACGGCACCTTCGCGCTGTGGAAGCGGTGACCGTGCACTCCCGCGGAGGCCGGCTCGGTGTGCGCGGGGCGGGCCAGCAGGCGGAGGTCCCAGGCCCAGGTCCCCTCGGGCGCGGCCCCGTCGGGCAGTTGCTCCTGGAACCAGATGCGCTCGGGGCGGTCGAGCACCTCGACCTTCTTGGGCCGCGTCGCGAGGAGCTGGATCTCCCCCTCGGCCACGTTCCCCTCGGCCTGCGCGACGACCTCGACCGCGCTCCCCTCCGGCCCCGTGACGTCGCCCACCTGCGGCGGCCCGACCCGAGGCTCGGGGACCCCCATGTACTCGGGATAGTGCAGCACCGTGTGCAGCCCGACGAGCGTCGGCCGGTCGACCATCGTGACTCGTTTGAGTGTGCTCCACGTCCCCCCGCCGCGCACGCGGTAGTGGAACGATTTTTCAAACCCGCTGAGCGTGAACGACCACTGCTCCGGCCCCATTTTCTCGAGGTCGTAGCGCAGCGTCTTAGCGTTGCCGTCGGGCTGGATCTCCAGTTGCAGCCGGTCGGGCTCCCCCTTCGTGACGTGTGCGAGGAACGGGACGTCGTCCCCCCTCAGCACCTTGGCGTCGCCCGGCTCGATGGTGTACGTCACCCCCGAGGCCGGGGGGATGTCCGACAGCGGCGAGAAGATCCGCGCGAGCGCGGTGGGGAGCCGGTCGGCGAACAGGCCAAGCGCCAGCCCCATGGCGAGCACGCTGGTCGCGGCCAGCAGCAACGCCCTGCGCAGGCTGCGGCCGTCGACCACGGCGCGCGGGTGAAACCCCTTGATGCGTTCCAGGGCCTCGCGCACGAGCCGCTTGTGGAACTCGGGCGAGAGCTTACGGGGCGTGTCGCGGCCGTCGAGGTCGATGCAGCTCACCAGCCGGTTGTGGATGCCCGGGATGTGCTGCTCGATCCGCCGCGCGACTTGCGCGGGGCGCAGGCGCCGGAAGAGCGGACGCACCACCCCCGTCGCGAAGGCCCAGGCCGCGGGCACGACCACCAGCACCAAGGCGGCCACCCGCAGGCCCTCCGCCAGCGGCAGCGCCAGGTCGAGCAGCGCGAGGACGGCGAGCGTTCCCAGGCCGAGCCCCAAGGTCAGGCCCATGCCCGTCGCCACCCAGCTCGAACGGAGCAGTCGGATCGTCTTGTGGACCAGCCGGCGGATCGGCGTGATGTCGGGCGGCCCGTCGTCGCGCGTGGGGTGCTCGGCCATGGGTTCGGTCCTTTTGCGGAGGCGTTTGGTCGATGAGAGTGGTTCACACCTGGGTTGCGGACAAGGGGACTGGTTGGCCGTTCGACCCCCCCCGGCCCCCCCCGGGTTATGGGGGGGGGGGGGTATAAAAAACCCCCCGCACCACGGGGGGTTTGGGAGTGGACAAC
>JARLIH010000207.1 GCA_031291845.1 Isosphaeraceae bacterium
GGCGCGGGCGCGGCTGCGGGAGCCGAAGGTGTGGCCGCTTTCGCTGCGCCCCCAACGACGAGCTTCCCATCCTCGATCGCCGTCGGGTCGCCGTGGATGGCCTCGCCGAAGACGGTCCGGACCTCGGTCCCGAGACCGCTGATGCGATCGGCGTGGATGGTGAGGCTACCGAGAACGACCTCCACCGCATCGGCGCCGTTGCGGTTCGAGGCGAACAGCTTCACGCCCGAGACGTCGTTCGCACCGAGCTGCGCTTGGCCGACGTACCGGGGCGTGTTGGACTCGCCATCGAGTACGTAATAGCGGACGGTTTGCCCCTCGCGCCGCAGTTCGAGGCGGAACGCCTGCCCCTTGGCTCGGAAGGTCTTCCGAGGAGGTGTTGGCGGCTTGTCTCCGGGCTGAACGGGGCCGCCGAACCGCATAGGCATGCCCTGGGGCCCCGGCATGCCCTGCTGCGGGTTGTTGCTCGCCTTTTCGAGGGAACGGTAAACGTCTGTGCCGTTGGTCTCGATCAGGCGGATGAGCGTCGCGTCGGGCTGGTCGAGGTTCTGCGTCGCGATCGCCAGGCCCACGGCGACGCCATCCTCTTGCGCCGGCTTGGGGAGCTTCCGGACGACGAAGTTCGCCGTGACGGTAAAGTCCCCGCCGAACCGAAGCGCTTGCGGCGTCTTCCAGCCGGACTCGATCTCGCCCGGGCTGAGCGTGACCCGCAGGCCCTCGTCCTCCCTCTTGAGGGCCTTTATCTCGCCGACTTTCTCGGCCTCGAGCGTCGCCTGGTCGAGCTTCTTGCTGTCAAGCCGCCGCGAGTAGTCGTGGACATCTCCGACGCAAAGGCTCGCCCACAGCAGCACCACGCGATGCATCGCATGTCCTCGATCGGTGAAGGCCACTGGCGCTCTTGGTTCGTCTGCCGCGAGCGACTGATGGTCGCTTTTCCTCGCGTCAGTGGGGGCCGGTTCTTCTTTACCAATCGCCCACGACAAGGCAAGACGGCCGGTGCGTTTGTTCCTGGGACGGAGCCTCGCCGTCCCAAACAAACCAGCACACTTGGTCTTGTCGTGGATCGTCTCTCTGTTCACCTCTCCCCCTGCGGGAGAGGTCAGCCGCGCAACGGCCGGGTAAGGGGCTCGCGAGAGAGAGGCCGTGCGCCAGGACTCCTCCCCAAACCCTCTCCCCGAAGACGGGGAGAGGGGACCAGATGCGGCTTCAACAAAGGGGGGGCGGTCCGAGCAGCCTCACCTCATCAAGGCGTCTCTGCCGTCCCCTTTTGCCCCTTCACCTGGACATCTTTCGACGACCCCGATTTCTCATCGGCGAGCCGACGGTAGTAGCGTTCGAGCACCGTGCGGTACTCGGGGGGGAACCCTTCGGACATCGATTGGAGGATGCGGTCGCGCTCTCGGCCCGAGAGCTTGGCCCAATCCTTACCCGTATCGCTCGGGTTCAGGAGCGTTCCCATCCCGCCCGTGCCGCCGCTGATCATCGAGTCGGCCATGCCACGGTTCGGGTTATTGCGCTTGATGCCGCCGCGGCAGGCCTGGCACTGTTTCTCCAACGAGGCGATCAGTTCGTCCAGGTCGTGAACGATCGCCTTCTGCTTGGCCTGGACCGGCTTGCCGGTCTCGGTCCGGTTCAGGTCGTCGGTCACGTCGGCCATCTTGGCCGCGATCGCCGCAGCCGGGGGCTCCGCGCTGAAAGCGGCGGAGATAGGCCACGACATCAGGACCGCGGCACCGAAGATGCGAAGGTTCTGTCTCATCGTCACCTCGTGGTCTTGGGGTCAGAGAAATGTGAGTTGTAGGGTGCATGAAATGCACCGGTGCGTTACATGCACCCTATGGGTTATCTTCGGAAGCCTCCACGCGTTCCGCGATCTTCGCGAGCGAGTCGCGAATCTCATCCTGGGCGGTCTCCAGGGCCTCGACCTCGCGCCGGAGCGCGGGGGGCAAGGCGGCGGTTTCGGGACGGGACTTGTGGACCCCGACGGTGTCGTCGTTGAGCCGGGACTGGAGCAACCGGATCATCTTGAGCTCGGCGACGAGCCGGTTCAGCTCGCGCTCCCGTTCCCTCAGGTCCGACGGGAGCGGCGAGCCCGGCGCGGGTGGGGTTGTCGGCGGCAGCCGGCGGACCGCCTGGAGCAGACCGAGCAGGTCCTCCTCCACGCGGGTCTCCAGCGCGATTGTACCGGCGGATACATCGCCCTCCTTGAGCAATCCCTCGATGCTTCGCATCTCGCGCGACAGGACGCGCAGGGCCGTCGGCAACGCGATGCCGAAGTCGGTTTCCTCGACCAGAGCCAGCAGGTGCTCGGTGCGCTGGCCGAGCTCAGCCTCTTTCTTCGAGAGGCCGGCCACCGCGATCAGGGCCGTCCGCGATTTCTGCAAGACGCGGGGCGCCTGCGTTTGCGTCGATTCGCGGATCGACGCCTGGAAGTCGTGCATCTCCGTCAGTTCCGCGATGAGCCGGGCCTGGAGCTCCGTGCGAAGCTCCACAAGCAGCCGTTCGACGGACTGAGCCAGGCCATCGCGCGACTTCGACAGCGTCTCCAAAGCCGCCGCCTGATCGTCGGCCGCCGGTTCCGCAGCGGTCTTGGCCAGCCCTTGCTCGGCGGACCGCATCGACGCGCTCGCGCGGATCAGGTCCTTGCGGAGCGCGACCCCCGCGTCGCCCAGCCGGGCCGAGACCTCCGCCAGCGTGTCTGTCACGCCCCGGTTCTTGGCTTGGTCCACTTCCCGCCGCCCGAACTCGGGCGGCGCAACGGTCCGCTCCGCCTGGGCCGTCTGTTCGTCCAGACGGGTCAGCTCCTCGGCGATCGTGCCGAGGGCCCGCTCCTCCGAGGCGAGCGCGGCACCGGCGTCAGTTCCCTCCAGCGCCGTCACGGCGTCGCCCAGGTGCGAGTCGGCCCGCCGCAGGTGCGGGGGTTGCTGGTCGGCGAAGAGCGGGTCGGTTGCCAGCGCGGCGGCCGCTTTCCGCAGTTTGACCTCACGGTCACGAATCGCCGGCCGGGCCTCCTTCGTCGCGCCCTTCGTGTCGGCGACCACGGCCTTCTGGTCGCGGAGGAGCGACTCCAGGTCGGGCCGGCGAGCCGTCAGCCGCTCCCGGCGCTTTCGTTGCTCGACCGCAAAGCGGGACCAGCCCAGCTCGCGCTTTTCTTCCTTGACGATCCGCTCGAGCTGGCCGAGCGTCTCCCGCATCTGCCGGAGCCGCGCGAGCTTGAGCTGGAAGTCGAGGTCTTCGGCCAGGAGCAGGTTGCGGAGATGTTCGAGCTTCGCGAGCAGCTCACGGACCTCCGTTTCCGCCTTACCGAGCTGGGCGTCCTTCAAAAGGTTGCGGGTCTCCCGCATCTGGTCGAGGATCTGCTCCTCGCGCGAGAACTTGAGGGCCAGGCGCAGGCGCGACGCGTTTTCCGGCTCGAGCCCGCGCAGGGCCTCGGAGAGGCGGAACATGCGCTCCTCGAGCTCGGTCATCTGGGTCGCGACGTTCTCCTGCGTGAAGCCGATCGCGTCGCGGTCGGATACCGTTTCGCCCTTGGCCGTGCCCGGCACCTTCGTCCCGGAATCCTTCTTGTCGTCGTCGAAGACTCCGGCCGCCTTGGCCGGCGCCGGCTTCGCCTGCGCGAGGGCGGGCCGGGACATTGAACACACCACAGCGGCCGCCAGAACGAGCACACAAGTGGCCCTCGCCACGCAGAGGGGCGTAGGAGCGCGTTTACGAGAGGAGTTGCCCGCAGCGTTTGCGAGGCGACCCCCCCCGGGCCCCCCC
>JARLIH010000019.1 GCA_031291845.1 Isosphaeraceae bacterium
CGTCGCCGAAGTCACGGGCGAACTCCCCGCGGCGAAGGTGTACACGGGGGTGCAGCCGAACCCGACGGAGGGGGACGTTCTCGGGGGCCTGGAACGGTACAGGGTGGAGGGTTGTGACGGGTTGGTCGGCCTCGGCGGCGGCAGCGCTCTCGATGCAGCGAAGGCGATCCGTCTGCTGACGACGCACCCTGGCCCGCTCGCGGACTACGACCTGACAGCCGGGGGCGGCGACCGCATCACGGCCGACTTGCCGCCGATGGCCGCCTTGCCGACGACGGCGGGGACCGGCAGCGAGGCGGGCCGCGGGACGCTGATCCAGCTTCCCCAGACGGGGCGCAAGACGATCGCGCTCAGTCCTTACTTGCTGCCGAGCGTGGCCCTTTGCGACCCGGAGTTGACGCTGGGACTTCCCCCGGGCTTGACGGCGGGCACAGGTATGGATGCCTTGACTCATTGCATTGAGAGCTATCTGTCGACGACGCCGCACCCGATCTGCGACGGGATCGCCCTGGAGGGCCTGCGTTACGTTTCACGCGGGCTGGAGACGGCCGTTCAGGACGGTGCGGCCGTGGCGGCTCGAGAGGCGCTGATGATGGGAGCCTTGCTGGGGGGCATCAGTTTCCACAAGGGGCTCGGCGTGGTCCACTCGCTGTCACACGCGCTGGGCGCGGAGGGGCGGGCGCACCACGGTACCCTGAACGCGATCCTGCTCCCCCACGCGCTTCGTTTCAACCGCGACGCCGCGACACCACGGCTCGCCGACTTGGCCGCCCGACTCGGTCTGGGACGCGCGGGGGACGGGCCGGCCCATTTATTACCCTCACCGAGCTCGTGCTCGCCAGGCTGCCGTTGCCTCGGCGGTTAGGGAAGGTGGAAGGGCTCCGGCATGACCGGATCCCGGAATATGCGAGGCTGGCCCTGCTCGACCATTGCCACCGGACGAACCCGCGCCCGTGTACCCAGGGGGATCTCGAGAGCCTGCTCGACCGTGCTTGGTGACGATCGCGGTCGATGGCCGCTACGGGCGACAAGCTCCTAGACAGTGACCGCTCTCCGTCCTTATCGTGGAGAGCGATTGCACGGGTGATACCGAACCCGCCGGATTTCGTCGCGCGCTGGTGCGCGCGTTCCGAACCGCGTTCGGCTGTGGAGACAGGGCTGATGGCGGGGCGCCGCATCTTGTTGGTGGAAGACAGCTCGACGATGCGTCGGATGATCTCGACCCTTCTCAAGGATGAAGGGTACGAGGTGGATACGGCCGTCGACGGCAAGGACGGGTTAACCAAGACACGGGAGCAGCGGCCGGAGCTGGTTCTGAGCGACTACGAAATGCCCGAGATGGATGGCCCTACGCTCTGCCGGGCGATCAAAGAAGATAAAGACTTACGCTCGACGCCCGTACTCCTTTTGACGACGCTTGCCGAGACACAGAACAAGCTGACCGGCCTCGACGCCGGTGCCGACGACTATATTCAGAAACCGAAGAGTCCCGACGAGATCAAGGAGCTGTTTGCCCGTATCCGGGCTCACCTCCGGATCGCCGACTTACTGACAGCGCTGGCCGAGCGGAACTTCCTGCTCGAGGCCGCCCATAAGAAGCTCAACTTCGAGCTCGAGCTCGCGCGCAAGGTCCAGCTCGCCCTGATGCCGCGCCCGCCGAAGCCGCGGGGGGTGCTGCGCATGGCCGTGCGCTACACGCCGGCGAACCAGCTCGGCGGGGACGTCTACGACATCTACCGCCTGGAAAACAATCGTCTCGGCATTCTCGTCGCCGATGTCTCGGGGCACGGGGTGAACTCGGCCATGCTCTCGGGGATGGTCAAAGCCCTGGCCGCGCCGTTGACGATCGCGGTGATGGAGCCGGGCGAACTGCTCGCGGGCCTGGACGTCGCCGGCGAGCAGTTCTTCCCCGAGGGGTACTTCTGTACGGGGTTCTATCTGATCGCCGACGAGGAGACGGGGCTCCTGCGCTACGCGGGCGTCGGTCACCCGCCGGGAATCATTGTCGGTCCCAGCGGGACCCGGACACTCCAGTCGAACCCGGGGCTGCTTGGTGTCGGAATGGTGGACGGGACGGCGGGCGGCAGCGACCGGCTCGCACCCGGCGAGTCGCTGATCCTCTACACCGACGGGTTGCCCGACGCGATGGATCCCTCCGATGTCCTCTTCGGCGAGGAGCGTCTGACGACGATGCTGCAGGCCCACCACGGCGCCAATCCCAATGAGATTCTCGACCTTGTCGAGCAGGCCGTCACGAAACACACGGCGCCGGGGCGCCCGTCTGACGACATCAACATCGTGGTGCTCCAATATCCCGTGTAGTCCCTGTTCCTCACTGCGGCAGCGGCGTGATAGACTAAAGGGCTGAGTCAAGCGTTGCTCAGCGCACGGCGAACACGTGCGTGGTGTTGATATGGCGGCAGGGAGTGAAGGTGGCGTGTCGATCGGGGATGAAGCGGCCATCAACACCGTCGTTCTGTCCGGGCCGGCGACTCTCTATGAGTCGGCCGAGCTGCGCGAGACGTTGCTGGCGGCCGTCTTCGAGGACAAGCCCCTACGCATCGACCTGGAGACATCGGGGCCGTGGGACATCGCCGGACTGCAGTTGCTCGTGTCCGCACTGACCTCGGCGCGACTGACAGGCCAGACGGTGCGCCTCGTGAATGTGCCCCGCGTCTGTGCCGAGATCGCGACGCGCTCGGGGTTGTCCGAATGGCTGAAAGGCGCGGCGGAGTCCTTTCTGTAGACGAAGACCTTGAAGGGGAAAGGCCGACAGCACGGGTCGGGCTCGCGACGTCATGAGCAAGACGATCCTCCACGCCGACGACAGCCCGTCAGTCCGTCGCTGGGTCGCGGAGCAACTCCAAGGGCTCGACGTCAGGGTTGTCTCGGTCTCCGACGGCGCGGCGGCTCTCCAAGCGTTGCGCGAAGCGTCTTACGACTTGCTGTTGACGGACCTGGAAATGCCTAAGCTCGACGGGCTTGCCCTGGTCGCCGCCGTGCGCGAGCTCCCGATGTACCGTTTCCTGCCAGTCCTGGTCCTGTCGTCGCGTCGCCCGACGGAAATCGAACCCGAGCGACGGCAAGGGATTACGGGGTGGATCGTCAAACCGATCGATCCGGAGCACCTCAGGCGTTGGGTCCGGCGTTCCCTCCCGCGTTAATTCAACAAGCCGGCGCAGTGGGTCGGGTTACCGTGCGTTGGGTGCAACCTTTGTTTGAAAAGCGGCTGACTTTCACGAATTGAGGGGATTCTCGTAAGGGGTCAGGTAGACTTGATGCCGGGCAGGTTTCCACGTGGGGGCGCGAAACGCACCAGGGTGGGCGTGGGGTATGTCATGGGGTGCCGGGCTCGCACCCATGCACGCTTCGAGGCTCAATTGTTGTATCGGGGAGCCTTTCCGACGAGGGCGGGGGCGCGGATTTGGAGGCCGACGACGATCGCTTCCGGGCGATGTTCTACGAGGAAGCGCGGGAGCTCCTGATCGGGCTGGAAGAAGGCCTGATGGAGCTGGAGCGCCGCCAGGGGGACCGCGCGCACCTCGACAAGACCTTTCGGGCAGCGCACAGCATCAAGGGGGCGGCGGCGATGGTCGGCCTCCGCGCGCTGGCCGAGTTCACGCACCACATCGAGGCCGTGCTCGAGCGCATTCGGGCCGGCACGCTGCCGGTCGACTCGGACATCATCACGACCTTGCTCGAGGCGCGCGACCACCTGGCGGCGATGGTCGAGTCGGAAGCCGCGAAGTCGCCGATCCCCGCTTCCTCCGACCTGGTTCAGCGAATGTCCGCGCTGTTGCGCGACCCGAGCCAGCCGCGGCCGGCCACGGCAGCGCCCGCGTCCCCGGCTCCTCCTTCGCCGGCACCGCCTGCCGCGACTCCGGCAGGTGCGCCCGCTCCCCACCCGAAGCCGAAAGGCCGGAGCCGCAAAGGACCGGACGAGACGGGTACTCCAGCCCCCTCGAAGGCCAAGCCGCGCTCGCCTCGCAAAAACGGCGAGCGGCCGGACACCGCCCGGGCGCCGGGCATGACCACTTATCGGATCACGCTCAAGCCGGGTCCCGACGTGTTGAGGCGCGGGGTGAATCCGCTGGGCGTCCTTGACGAACTGCGGGAGCTGGGAGAAACGCGCGTCACGACAGACCCGGACCTGATCCCGCCACTCAACGAAATTGACCCGGAGCGGTGCTACTTGACCTGGCGGATCGAGCTGGACACCGCGGTGCCGGCCGAGCGGCTCAACGACGTCTTCCTGTTTGTCGCAGAGGACAGCGCGGTCACGATCGAGCGGCTCGGTCCGGGCGGGACTCCGGAACCCCTCCCCTCGCCCCTGCCGTTGAGCGCTTCGCAGGCCGCCCCCGCGTCGTCCCCGGTTGTGCCGTTTCCCGAGGAGCCGCCGCTGGCTCCGCTGCAGCCCAAACTGGAACCGTTGACCCTCGGCGGGACCGGCGCTCCGCCGGCTCCATCGACCCGGACGGCAGTGTCGACGCCGGGGGGCACGGCCCCTCGCCCCCCCGCGCGGATTCGCGTCGACGCCGGCCAACTCGACGACCTCGTCGGCCTCGCCGGCGAGCTCGCGGTCTTGTCCGACAATCTCCAGACGATTCGCGACCTGCACGGCGCCCAGCCGTGGGTCCACACGCTGGAAGCGCTCGAGCGCGTGAGCCGGCAGATCCGCGATACGACGCTCGATCTCCGGATGGTCCCCGTAGACGAGCTCTTCTCGCGCTTCCCGCGCGTCGTGCGCGACCTGGCCGACCGATCGGGCAAGGAAATCGACCTGCGAATCATCGGCCAGGAGACGCGCCTTGACCGCACGATCGTCGAGCGGCTGAGCGACCCGATGATTCACTTGATCCGCAACGCGGTCGATCACGCGCTCGAGACGCCCCACGAACGCCTGGCAATGGGGAAGCCCCGTGCAGGGCGAATCACGCTCTCGGCGGGCCACGAAGGGGACCGGGTGACGATCAGGGTCACCGACGACGGCCGGGGTCTCGATCGGGACCGCATCGTCAGCAAGGGAATCCGGCTCGGCCTGGTGCCGATGGGGACCTCACCCGACGATCCCCGCGTCGATACGTTGATCTTTGAGCCGGGCTTCTCGACGCGCGACCAGGCGACCGAGCTCTCAGGGCGCGGGGTGGGACTGGATGTCGTGCGCGACGCCGTACGCGGGCTGCGCGGGAGCCTGGCGGTGGACAGTACGCCGGGCAAGGGAACGACATTCATCTTCCGGCTACCGCTGACACTGGCGCTCATCGATGGATTGCTCGTCGAGACCGGCGGCAGCCGGTACGTCGTGCCGCTGGCGCAGGTCGAGGAGTGTGTTGCGCTCAACGGCACGAAGCCGGCCCTGTCGCGCGGGCGGCCGTGCGTCGCGGTGCGGGGCGAGCTCGTGCCGATGGTCCCCCTGCGCAAGGTGTTCCACACGAACGGCGAACCACCGCTCCGCCAGGAGCTGCTGTTGACGAGCCACGCCGGCCAACGCGTCGGCGTCGCAGTGGATCGGTTGCTGGGCCGCGTCCAGGCCGTCATTCAATCGCTGGGCGAAGGACTGCACGGCATCAACCGCTTTTCCGGGGCCACCATCCTGGGCGACGGCTCCGTCTCCTTGATCCTCGATCTGGCGGCCCTGGTCAGCGAATCTCGGGCCGCCGATTCTCATACCACGCCTCCCGGCGTGCGGCCGGAGGGTTTTTAGATGAAACTTTCATTGCGCTGGCGGCTGACGTCCGCCCTTGTCATTTTCGGAATCGTCCCTGCCCTCATCGTCGCCTGGGTCGCCTACCGCTCGACCGACGACGCAAAGGAGAAGGAGAAGCTCCTGATCACCCAGGCTGCTCATGCAGCGAGTGACCGGATTTATATCGCCCTTGCCAATGACAACAAGGGAAAGACTCCGCCGGAGTGGGTCAACTCCCCCGCGGTGAAAGACGAACTCGCCAGGATTCTGGCCTTCATCCCGTCGGATTTTGCGCTTCGCAATGCCCAGATCGTTCTCACCGATCCGAGCGAGCAGGTTCTCCTCAAACGGTCTCCAAAAGGCGAGCAGGATCAATCATGGAAGTCCCTCCCACCCCGGTATATTCCCGCCTGGCAACGCGCCAGTGGTGCGTCGAGCGGCAATCTCAAGGGTGAGTCCCATCGCACGGTGGTGTCCGCCGAGCAGGATGGTGAGGTGCCGGAAATCGTCGGATATGCACCGGTCGGCTTGAGCCATCCGCCGGGTAGTGCAAGCTATGCGGTCCTCGTCATCGTCCCGATTGCCGATGCTTACAAAACAGTCTACGAAGACTACACGCTCATCGTAGCCGTGCTCGTCGCGTGTGGCGCCATCACGGGCGCACTCGGTTTATGGATGGGACGCTGGTTCGTCAGCCCGCTCTATCAGGTCATGGACGTCACGCATCAGCTCCACCAGGGCGTGCTCACCCTGAAAACGAACCTCAAGCGATCCGACGAATTGGGCCAGCTCGCCGACCAGGTCGATTCCGTGGTGGATAAACTGGGTACCGTTGTTAGCCAGATCCGCGGCGCGACCAGCTCCGTGTCAACAGCGAGCGGCGAGCTCAACTCAAGCGCCCAGCAATTGGCCCAGGGAGCCGCGGAACAGGCCGGGACGCTTCAGGAGATTGCGTCGAGCCTGCAAGGAGTAGACGCGTCGGTCGCCCGCAACGCACAGCACGCGAAAGACACGGCCCGGACGGCCAACCAGGCCAGCGCCCAGGCCGAGCGCGGAGGCGAGGCGGTCCAGGAAACCGTCGCGGCGATGCGGGAGATCGCGCAAAAGATCACGGTCGTCGAAGATATCGCGTACCAGACGAACCTCTTGGCCCTGAACGCAGCGATTGAAGCCGCGCGTGCGGGAGCCCAGGGGAAGGGGTTCGCGGTGGTCGCGGGCGAGGTCCGCAAACTTGCCGAGCGCAGTCAGGCCGCCGCGCAGCAGATCGGCGAGCTCGCCAGTAAGAGCGTCGCGGTCGCCGAGAACGCGGGCCAGCTTCTGGAACGGACCGTGCCGATGATCCGCGATACGTCGACGCTCGTCTCGGAGATCGCCGCAGCCAGCCAGGAGCAGATGAACGCAATCCGGGAGATCAACGTCGGGGTCAGCCAGCTCGACGAGGTTGTGCAGCAGAACGCCGCGGCGAGCCACGAGCTCGCGGCGACGTCGAGTGACCTGGCGTTCCAGGCCTCGACGCTTCAGCACCACGTCCAGTTCTTCCAGGTCGACCCCGAGAGCAACGGCCAGATGGCTCCCCATCATGGGCCGCCGCTACCGTCTCCTCGGCCCCCGTCGCACGGTCACGGGAGGCGATTGCCTCCCCCCAACCGGCCGGGCGGGGGGGGGCTCGGGCCGGACAGCCATGGGCCGTCGCCGGCGCATCTGCCCCCGCACCAGCCGAACCATGGGGGGGGTGGCGCCAACGCGGGGGCCCTGGGGGGGCACCTTGGCGGCACTCAGCACGGCGGTGGGGTCGTCGTCAACCTGGACGACGACGACAACTTTGAACGGTTCTGAGCGGCTCGCCGCAACGCCTCTCCGCGCAGAGTGAAAGGGACGGCGATGGTCGATATTGCGAACGACTCGAACGGTGAGCACGACCGAGCTCAGTCGTACGTCATCTTCCGGCTCGGGGGCGAGGGCTACGCTTTGGAAGTCATGCGCGTGCAAGAAGTGCTGGATGTGGGTATGCTAACAAAAGTGCCCGGCGGTCCCAGGTCGCTGCGCGGGGTCCTGAACCTGCGGGGGCACGTGGTCCCGGTCTATGACCTTCGGGTCCCGTTCGAGCTGGTGATCGATCCCAAGCCGGCACGGGCGCCGAGCGTCTTGATGGTCGAGTCAGAGGTCGGAAACGAGACGCGGGTCACCGGCCTGCTGGTGGACCGCGTGTCGGACGTCCTGGAGTTTCGCCACGAGGACGTCCAGCCCGCGCCACAACTTGGGCTTGGCAAAGCGACTCCGTTCGTCCGTGGCCTGATTCGTCACCAGGAGGGGTTCCTGCTCGTACTGGACCTGGACCGGGTCTTCGGCGCCCTTGGCGGGCTCGATGGCGGGGGAATTGTGACGTGATGTTACCCGAGAACCTGGGGCCCTCATCGCCGGAACCGTGGTCGGAGCATGATTTTGCCCCGATCATCCTGTTTCTGCGCACCCAGATCGGCATCACGCTGGAGCCGCACCGCATGGGGCTGCTTCAGGCTCGCCTCCGGTCGCGACTCCAATCGCAGGGCTTCGCCAGTTTTACGCAATTTCACGAGCGCATCCTCAAGCCCGACCCGACCGGGCCCGGCATGCAGCTTCTGATCGACCTGAGTACGGTCAACCATACGGCCTTCTTTCGCGAGCCGGCCCACTTCACGTTCATGGCCGAGCGCGTGTCGACGTTCCTGAAAGAAGCGCCGAACGTTCCCGTACGTATCTGGTCAGCCGGTTGCTCGTCGGGCCAAGAACCCTACAGCATGGCGATGGTACTCGCGGAGACGCTCCCCGCGCTCAGCCCTCAGCGCGTGGAAATCTGGGCGAGCGACCTCTCCCTCGAAATGTTGAACGCGGCCGCGCGGGCGATATACAACGCGCGGGACGTGCAGGGGGTCTCCCCAGCGCGCCTGCGCCGTTATTTTCTGCTTGGCAAGGGACCGCGAGAGGGGTCGTACCGGATCGTCCCCGAAATTCGGGACCTCGTGAAGTTTCGCCATGTCGATCTGCGAAGCAACCCCTGGCCCCTGCCGGGTGATTTCCACATCATTTTTTGCCGCAACGTCTCCATCTATTTTGCGGATGAAGAGCGGATGGCGCTGCTCAACCGACTCGCCCAGCAGTTACGCCCGGGCGGCTGGCTCGCGATGGGCAACGGCGAGATCCTGCCGACGATTCCGAGCTCCTTGCGCAAACACTCGCCATCGATCTACCGGAAGGAGTCGTGACGGTCGATGTCCTCGCCCAGCCGGCCCTCACCCCACGGACCGATCGAAGTCTTGGTGGTTGACGACAGCGCCGTCACTCGCCAGCGGCTGAAGTCCATCATCGAGTCGGACTCTCGGTTCCGGGTGGTCACGGCGGCCGACCCGTACGAAGCCGTCGCCGTCCTGGCCAAGTCGGTCCCGGGGTTGATCCTGCTCGACGTCGAGATGCCCCGGATGGACGGGCTGACGTTCCTGCGGAAGTTGATGAGCCAGCACCCGATGCCCGTCGTTCTCTGCACGGACCAGGCGGAGCGCGCTGTGACCGCGCTCGAAATCGGCGCGCTGGAGGTGATCGCCAAGCCCGACTGGCGCGACCCGGCCAAGATGTCAGCCTGGTCGAACACGCTCATGGAGAGCATTCGAACGGCCGCCCGCGCTGGGCATTTGCCCCTCCGAGAGGATCCGGCCCCCTCCCCAACCGACGCGCGGCCCACGGCCGACGCGGTGCTTCCCAGAGTCCCTTACACCCCCCGCGGGACGGTGCTGACCGACCGCGTGATCGCGATCGGCGTGAGCACCGGAGGCGTACAGGCCCTCCAGCAACTTCTCCCGCTGTTCCCGGCCGACGCCCCCGGCCTGGTGATCGTCCAACACATGCCTCTGGGCTTCCTCGGCGCGCTGGCCGCGCGTCTCGACAAGGACCCGAAGATCGCCCTCGAAGTGGCCGAGGGAAAGCACCTGGACCCCATCCGCCGCGGGCGAGCGCTCTTGGTTCCCTCGGACGTGCACGGTCTCGTCAGGCGCACGGGTTCGGGTTACCGCATCGAGCTGGTCGACGGTCCAAAGGTCTGCATCCAGCGGCCGAGCGTCGAGGTCCTCTTCCGCTCGACGGCCCAGGCGGCCGGTCCGAACGCCGCCGGCGTGATCATGACCGGCATGGGAGATGACGGAGCAGGGGGCCTCCTGGAAATGCGCGAGGCCGGGGCCCTCACGATCGCCCAGAACCAGGCGACCTGCACCGTCTTCGGCATGCCTCGCGAAGCGATCCGGCGGCGGGCCGCGCAGCAGATCCTCCCGCTCGACCGGATTGCGGCCGCCCTGATGGCCTGGGATGCCGGCAGCGACTCCGGATCGCGCGCCTGATCTCCTTGCCGGTGCCGGCCGTCTTTCAAACCAGGTGCTCGACCAGGATCTCGAGCGGATGCTTCGCCGTGACACCGGCCAGCCCGTGGACCTGGCTACGACAGGAGAAGCCGGGGGCCACCAGCGTCGCCTCAGGGTCGGCGGCGACGGCGGGTAAGAGGACGCGATTCGCGAGCGCGACACTCACATCGTAGTGTCCGCGCTCGTAACCAAACGAACCGGCCATGCCACAACACCCGGAATCGAGCTCCTTCACCTCCAGGCCGGGGACTCGCTTCAGCGCCGCCACGGTCCCCGCGGTTCCCACGAGGGCTTTCTGCTGACAGTGACCGTGGAGCAGGACGCGACCCTCATGCGGCTTCAACGGGAGTTCGGGAACGCGCGCGGGGTCCCCGAGAAACGTGTCGACCAGCAGCGCTCGGGATGCAACCAGATCCGCATCCGGCCCGAGCCGGAAGTCACGATACTCGTCGACGAGGGTCAAAATGCAGCTCGGCTCGCAGCCGAGAATCGGCGTTCCTCGCCGGGCATGGCCGGCCAGCCTGCGCACGTTCTCCCGGGCCAGGTCGCGTCCCTGAGTGAGCAGCCCCTTCGAGATCGCGGGACGTCCGCAGCACGGCAAACCCGCGAGCTCGACCCGGTAGCCGGCCGCCTCCAGCAGTCGCACGGCCGCACGGCCGACTTCGGGGTTGTTGTAGGTCGTGAAGCAATCGTCGAGGAGGACGACCATTCCGCGCCCCCCCGCCCGCGGGTCCACCGGGTGCCGGCGGAACCACTTCCTGAGGTGGTTCGCCTCGAAGAGCGGTAACGTCCGCCTCCGCTCGATCCCGGCGACCTGTTCCAGGAGCGCCTTGAACCACCCTTGCTGCAACGTCCAGTTCGCCAGCGGCGCGGCCGCCGCGCCGAGCGGATTGAGCCGGTGGATATGACCCATCAACAGCGAACCCAGCGGCGGCAACCGATCTTTATAGCGCTGGTGGAGTACCTCGGCTTTGAGTTTGGCCATGTCAACGTTCGACGGACACTCGGACTTGCACGCCTTACACTGGAGGCACAAGTCGAGCGCTTCGTGGAGCGTGTCGTTGTCCCAGCCGCCGGGCAACGCGCCCGTCATCACCAGCCGCAGGGCGTTGGCCCGGCCTCGCGTCGTGTGCTCTTCGTCACGCGTGACCATGTAGCTGGGACACATCGTCCCCGTGCCTGTTTTACGGCACGCCCCCACCCCCGAGCACATCTCGACCGCGCGCGCAAACCCCCCTTGGTTCGAGAAATCGAACGCGGTCGCGGCCGGCTCCTCGGGATGGTAGTCGGGACCGATCCGCAAGTTGTCGCCCGGGTCCGGAGCCGCGACGACCTTGCCCGGGTTCAGCAGGTTCCCGGGGTCGAAAGCCCGCTTGACGGTCTCGAAGCACGAATACACCTCCGGCCCGAACAGGTTGGCGTTCCAGAGGCTGCGCGCCAGCCCATCACCGTGCTCGCCGCTCATGGCCCCACCGAACTCGACGACCAGGTCCGACACTTCGCGCGCGATCGCGCGCAGGGAGTCGACCCCTTCCTGTTCCTTCACGTTCAGGATCGGCCGGATGTGGAGACAGCCGACGTCCGCATGCCCGTAGCACGCGGCTTCGACTCCTTGCCGCGCCACGATTTGCCGGAACCGTTCGTAGAACTCCGGAAGGCGGTCAGGCGCGACGGCGGTGTCCTCGACGAACGCGACCGGCTTCGCGTCCCCGACCATCGCCATCAGCAGCGAGAAGCCCGCCTTCCGCACCTTCCAGAAGTCGTCCTTGTCGGCGGCCGACAGGCGCAGGCGGACGTCGAGCACGCCCGGACGCCCCTCGAAGCGGCGGGCCAGGTCGTGGGCGCGTTCCTCCAGTTCTTCCTGCGAGTTCGCATAAAACTGGGCTGCCAGGACCGCGGCGGGCAACCCCTCCGCGAAATTCAAATAGTGCGAGTACGACGGGTGCCGCCCGGCCAGCTCCAGGATCATCCGGTCGAGCATCTCGACGGCGACCGGCCCCGTCGCGACGATCTCCAGGAGTCGCTCCAGGGCCGCGGGAATGGTCGCGAACGAGAGCACGACCAACCCCTGCGCCGGCGGGAGCGGCATGACCTTCAACTCGGCCCCCGTGACAACTCCGAGCGTACCCTCGGCCCCGGTCACCAGCCGCGCGAGGTTGAATCGCCAAGGTTCATCAACCCACCCCTCGGGCCGCGCAGGGAGGCCCGGGACGAACTCATCAAGGTTGTACCCGCTCACCCTGCGCAGGATCTTGGGGAACTTCGCGGCGATGGCCGCCCGATGTTCCGCCACCGTCGCGCGCACCGTCCGGTGAACCAAGCCGACGCGGTCGGTCCGCGCGCATGCGGCGTCCAGGTCGGCCTCGGAGAGGGGGCCGAGGGTGGTCGCCGTGCCATCACCCAGCACGACATCAAGCGTGCGTACGTGATGGACGGTCTTACCGTACCGCAGCGACCGTGCGCCGGCCGAGTTATTCCCGATCATTCCGCCGAGCGTCGCGCGGTCACTCGTTGAAACGTCGGGGCCGAACATCAGCCCGAGCGGCTTCAGGTGCGCGCTCAGGCGGTCGAGCACCACGCCCGGCTCCACGCGGACGGTCATCCGATCGCGGTCGACGATCCCGATCCGGTTCAAGTACTTGGAGAAGTCGATCACGATCGCCGGTCCGACGGTCTGCCCCGACAGGCTCGTCGCCGCCCCTCGGGGAAGGACGGGGACGTTCTCTTCGACCGCGATCCGCACGGTCGCCACAACGTCGTCCACCGTCCTGGGAACGACGACCCCCAGCGGCTCGATCTGGTAGAGGCTGGCGTCGGTCGCGTAGAGCAGGCGCGTGCCGTGGTCGCGGTAGACTTCGGCGCTCGTCTCTTTTTCCAGACGGTCGTAGACGTGCCTTGGAGGCTGGGCGGTCGTGCTCGGCATGATGGTACGAACGGCTCGGGTGGCGGTTAAGACTCGGGGGGCGTCCTGCGACGCGACGGACCCCCTCGGGCCGTATTCTATGCGATGGCGCATGCGAATCACCATGCCAGTCGGACCGCCCCGACCTTTCGACGTGCCTCGTGTCGACCACGCCCGCGCTTCGTGAGATCACCCGGCGCCCAGACACACAGGGAGCGCCAGCGAGCGGCCGGCTCCAGGTTCCGGCTCGACGGCAACGACTCCCACGGGGGCACGCTTTTCTCGGTAATTTTTTGCGTTCTCAAGGCGGACGTAAGTGGTTATCCGGACTGACTATTTCGATTTTCTTGTAATTCTTGTATAATTTGTAGACCTTTGGGTGGGCTTCTCGCTACGGTCGGCCGCCCACCGGTCGCGGAGGCGCGTCGACCGCTGCGGAACAGAACGCGAAGGACCGGTCGTTGAGCCGTAGCGTGCTGTCCCACACAACGAAGTCTCCCCACAGCCCTCCCTCCTCCACGAACGCGCCCTCCGTCGAGAGGTGGGAGTCGCCGATGTCCCCTTACCCTTATATGCTGCAGCAAGTGGGTACTTCACCCCCGTTGGCGCCGTTGCATCACGGTGCCTGGGCGTGAGATACAAAAAATGGAAGGTGGGTTGTTTCGCGCCGTCCCCGTTGTTTTCGAACGCCGGCTTCAACACGCGGCCAGAGTGCCTTTCGTCGAAGGGCGAACGGCGGTTGCCCCCCTCCCGCGCAGCCGAAAACAACCATGCTCTACGATCGCCGGCGCGATAAGATCACATTCGACGCTGCCGCACCGATTGCGCTCGGATTCCTACCGGCAAATCCTTTGGACCCTCGCAGCCGATAAGGGAATACATGATTGAATTGCTTGACGCGAACCCCAGGTCGGACGTGCCGATCGCTCGGCGGAACTGCCTCGTTGGCGGCGTTTTTGTTGTAATCGGCACAATGACCTGCTTTGTGCCTGCGGACGAAACGGATTCGACCGGCCAAAGCCGCGAGGAAGCGCTAGCGACGCGCCGGTTCGAACTGATGCAGACGCGAGTGGCCACCGCGAAGGTCCAATCGAATGAGCCGGGCTTTCCCACGCAATTCGCGGCGAAACCGATCTTCAGGTACAGCGACCCAGCGCGCGGCTACGTGGCCGCAGCCGTCTGGAAGCTTGGCGACGAAGGGCGGCCGAGAGCGCTTCTCACGTCGGAGCTCGATCGCAAGGATCACGGGCCGCCCTGCATTTCCTATGAATACGTCTCGCTGACGAGCGTTCCCTTCTCGCTGGCGTCGGACGATATGCGCTGGTCACCGTCCGCGACACTGTTTGAGTTCAAGCCCCTTCCCAAAGCCCCCGCCCCGGAAGAATCGCCCCCGCGCCGGCTGCGACAACTGCGAGAGTTTGCGAGGCGGTTCGCGTCCCGCGAAGAAGTCAAGAAAGAACGATGTGAATTGCGCCTGCTCCCCGCGCCGGTCGATCGCTATACGCCGTCGAATACCGACCGGGCCGACGGAGCGATCTTCTTCTTCACGTTCGGCACCAATCCGGAGGTTGTGCTGCTGATCGAGTCGGACGGCAAGGAATGGAAGTACGCGGCGGGACGGATGACGGGGGCGCAGGTGGTCGTGCTGACCCTCGACAATGCGGTCGTCTGGGAGGCTGCCCCCTTGCAGATGGGCCGCGATTCGCCGTTCACCGGCAGCATCACTCCCCTCAAAATCCCTGGCATCGCGGCGGACGGGAGTGAGGTCCAGGAATAGGTCGCGCTCATCGCGGCGCCTTGCGATCCGCCTCCAAATCGACACCACACCTATCAGAGGAAAGAGCCAAAGCGGGAGGACTTCGGCCGGTCTTCGAATTCGCGCGAACTGGGGATGGCTGCACCGCAGGCGTTGTCCCAACCGAAGTCGGAGCCGACGAGGCGTGGAATCCGCGTGCTCTTCAGGTCAGTCATCGGATAGAGGCAGCCGGCACGAGGCCCATCAACGACCTGCCACGCGGCGATATGATCGGAGCGTTGATTCCTGGGAGGGCGAGGCTCCCTCCGAGCCACGCCCCGTCAGGGGCGCCCCTTCGCCAAAGATGTACGCGACGCATGTGTTAACCGCTTTAGCCCCGACCCCTCGCCATTCCCCTTCCCCTGGACGAGGACGCGGCGCCCGATGATCGGTGGTGGTCCGGTGAATCACGTCGTGAAGGTTGGATTCGACGTCAGAACTCATCCGAAAGGTCGTCCATGACTCGAGAAGACGGTAGCACTCCCAATGATGGCGGGGAACGAGTGCCCGGAGAGAATCCGTTCGCAATCCGCTATCAGCTCGCGACTCGGGATTTCGACCGGCTCTGGAAGAAAAACTGGGTAACCCGGGAGTACGCCCTTGGCTCCCCCTCAATGGGCTATTCGGGACAACGTTATGCCTGCCTGATCGTCGGCGGACTCGCGGCAATCCAGTGCTTCTTCTTCGTGTGGGGTCTGGTCGAAAGCCACGGCATCGGGATCATTCCGCTGCTCATTGCCGCGGGGGTAGGAGTAACTTGGGGGACCCTGCGCTGGTTGCGATGGCTCAGCTTCCGCTCGTGGCGAGCCGCAGGATTCTTCGTGACGCGCGCGATTGCGCTCACGTGCGAGGGGATAAACATCATCGAGCAACCCTTGGGAGAGCGGCGCCTCTCCTGGGCCGATGTCACCTCCGTTGGGATCGACGAGGACTACGTCGTCCTGGTCCTGAACCCCAGGCCGCTCGTGGAGTGGCCGGCGCTGAGCGTCTTTTTCATCCCCCGCAGCGCGTTCAGCGGCCCGCACGCCGCGGAGCGGTTTGCCTGGCACGCAGAAAGCCTGCGGACCGCCGTGACCGGGGCGGGCGACACGACAGTTCCCGAGCAAGCTGGCGAGGCGATGCCTTTCGGGCAAACGCTCGCGGTGACCTATCAATACGGGAACGATGATCTCGACCGGCTGATCGAACGAAAGTGGAGGCGTCGGCATTTGCGCGGAGCCCTGCGTGCATTCGTGCTCTTGGAAGTTGGACTCCTCTCGTTTGTGCTGGCATCCCAAGGTCCTGAAGTTCGAGTCTTCGTCCCCATCTTCGGTACGATACTCGTTGCTCAATACTGGCTGATCCTCTGGTGGGTACGGCGAATCGTCCGCGGGATGTGGGGGAAGGCTGGGATCTTCGAGACGCGCACGCTCGAACTGTCACCCGTTCGCATCGCCGTCCATTCCGGACCCCACCGTGAGTGGCGCGTTGCCTGGGAGGCAGTGCGCCGGACGTGCCTTGAAACGCAGGACGTCGTACTGGACATCCCGTCGCGGTGGGTGCCACTCGTCGTCCCCGGCAGTGCGTTTGCCTCCCCCGATGCCGCGGGCGCATTCGTCCAGGCGGCCGAACGATGGCGGATTGATCGGCGCGATGCGGTCGATCGGGCCGACCGTGGCTGAGGCCTCGTCGTGCTCCGCGGGACGAGACGTCTGCGATCGCGCCTTCCTTGGCCGTGATCAGGCCCATCCACCAAAGACCTTGCGCACGTCACGTCAACGCGGTATCATCGAGGAATGGAAATCGTACCCCTGGGCTATCGATCTTGGGAACGGACCCTTCGAGCCGTGGAACTCGTCAGGAATCGCCTGCTGCGCGCGACTGCGGCCTTGGAAAGTGCGGCGATTGCCTATGCCGTCATCGGAGGCAACGCCGTTGCCGCCTGGGTGGGCCAAGTCGATCAGTCGGCCGTCCGCTTCACGCAAGACGTCGACCTGCTCATACGTCGCACCGACCTCGATGCGACCAAGGCGGCCCTCGAACCAGTGGGCTTCCGCTATCGGCACACGGCCAGCATCGATATGTTCCTCGACGGACCGGACGCGAAGGCCCGCGACGCGATTCACATCATCTTCGCCGGTGAACGAGTGCGCCCGGAATATGCCTTGCCGGCTCCTGATGTGTTCGAGTCGGAACCGTCGGAAGCATTCCGGGTCTTGCGCCTCGGCGCGCTGGTTCGCATGAAGCTCGATTCGTTTCGTGACAAGGACCGGACGCATTTACGTGACTTGATTGGCGTGGGACTCATCGACCAATCGTGGACGGCGAATCTTCCCGACGAATTGGCGTCGCGCTTGCAGGCCTTGCTCGACACGCCGGAAGGTTAATTCAGGCGGACCAGAAGGAAGGGACCGGCATCGCGTTTCGCGTTCGAGCACGCAATGCCTGTCCCTTCATCCTCTCCCGGCCACAACACCTTGCGTTCGACCAGGCGGGCCGTGGCCAGGTC
>JARLIH010000208.1 GCA_031291845.1 Isosphaeraceae bacterium
ATTTCATGCGCCCTACAAAATCATCGTCCACGCCGCTTCTTGCGTCCCTTGCCGTTGCCAGGCGTTTCCTCGCTCTCGCCGTCGCGCAGGTGCCGGCCGGTCAACGCGACGAAGACGTCCTCGAGGCTCGCCTGCCGCGTCGTGAGCCGAGCCAGGGGACAATGTCGCTCGTCGAGGTAGTCGAGCAGCGCGGGGATCGCCGCGTGAGGAGCGCCGACGGTCAGGGCAAAGCCGTCCGCCTCGGCGCGCGTTGCCAGCACGGTCGCCAGACCGGCGAACGACGACGGCTCCAACGAAGGCGAATCGCCCCCCAACGCGAACTCGACAATGTGCTCGCCTCCCAGGCGTGCGATCAGCTCCCGCGGTGAACCGAGCGCGATGATCTTGCCCTGGTCGATCACGGCCACGCGGTCGCAGAGCTTCTCGGCCTCGTCCATGTAGTGCGTCGTGAGCACGGTCGTCCGGCCCCGGGCGCGGAGCGCACCGATCACGTCCCAGAGCTGCCGGCGCGACTGGGGGTCGAGTCCGGTCGTCGGCTCGTCGAGGAACAGCAGCTCGGGGTCGCCGATCAGGGCGATCGCCACGGCGAGACGCTGCTGCTGGCCCCCGGAAAGGTTCTCGACGAACGTGTTCGACTTGCTCTCCAGCGAGACCCGCGCGATCGCCTCTTCCGGCTCGAGCCCCTCGCGGTAAAAGCTCCGGAAAAGGCGGAGCAGCTCGTGGACCGTCTGCTTGTCGGGGAAGCGCGTCTCCTGCAACGTCACGCCGATCCGCTCGCGGATCGCCTTCTCGTCGGTCTCCCAGCGCAGGCCGAGCACCTCGACCGTGCCGGACGTCGGTGGCTTCAGCCCCTCGAGGATCTCGACCGTCGTCGTTTTGCCCGCCCCGTTGGGACCGAGCAGCCCGAAGCATTCGCCGGGGCTGACCTCGAGGTCGATCCCGTTCACCGCGTCGACCGGGCCGTCTCTCCCGGGATACTGCTTCCGAAGGTCCTTGACGCGGATGGCCCAGTCGGTCATGGAACGGGTATCTCTCGAGCCTGTGGGGTCCACGAAATGCACCCTTCGCGAATCACATAATGCGGGATCGGTGTCGGGTGCATGCAATGCACCGGTGCATTTCGTGCACCCTACGAAAGTCACTAAATGACAACCTTGTCCTGCAAAATCGTGTACTTCGGAATCACCACGATCTTGTCGCGGATCACGTGATGCGGGGCGTCGTCAGAGTCGACGAGGCCGGCCTCGTTGACGATGCGCACGTTGCGACCGATGCGGGCGTTCTTGTCGATCAGCGCGTTCTCGACGACCGATCCCGCACCGATGCCGATGTTCGGACGCCCCGCCCGCGCGTTGTCGTCGAGGTGGCGGGACTGCTCGTAGCTGTCGGCGCCCATGATGTACGTGTTGCGAATCGTGACGTTGTCGGAGATCTGGGCGCGGACGCCGATCACCGAATTCTCGATGAGCGAGCCGCGGCCGATCGTGCAGCCGTCCGAAATCAGGCTGTTATTGATCGTGGCCCCCGAGATCCGCGAGGGGGGGAGATATCGGGGCCGCGTGAAGATCGGGTGGTCGCCGAACGTGAAGTCGAACGGCGGGTTATCGCGAGTCAGGTCGATGTTCGCCTGGTGGAAGGCGCCGATGGTCCCGATGTCTTCCCAGTAGGCGTCGAACAGATGCGTCTGCACCCGGTGGTTGGCCATGACCTGCGGAAAGATCTCGTGGCCGAAGTCGGTCGCGCTGCCGGAGGCGAGGATCTGGACGAGCGTCGCGCGGTTGAAAAGGTAGATCCCCATGCTGGCGAGGTAGCAGCGTTCGCCGGCCTTGATGCCGAAGCGGTCCATCCAGGCGGGGTCGGTGCGGACGCGCTGGAGCTTTTCGGGCGTCTTCGGCTTCTCCTCGAAGTCGATCACCCGGCCGCCGTCGTCGATCCGCATGATCCCGCACGAGCGCGCTTCGGCCTCGCCGACGGGGAGCGCGGCGATGGTCGCCTCGGCCTTGTTCTCGAGGTGCGTGCGGATCATGTCCTGGAAGTTCATCCGGTAGAGCTGGTCGCCGGAGAGGATCAGGACGAGGTCGTACGACTGCTCGGTGAAGTACGGGATGTTCCTGCGCACCGCGTCGGCCGTCCCCTGATACCACGTCTCATGGTGAATCGTCTGCTGCGCAGCGAGGATCTCGACGAACCCCCCGCCGAACGGGTCGAACTTGTAGGTGTTGGCGATGTGCCGGTGCAGGCTCACGGAGTTGAACTGCGTCAGGACAAAGATGCGGCTCAGGCCAGAGTGAATGCAGTTCGAGATCGGGATGTCGATCAAGCGGTACTTCCCCGCGATCGGCACCGCCGGCTTGCTCCGCGACTTGGTCAGCGGATACAGCCGCGTCCCGCGCCCACCCCCCAGAATCAAGCAAATCACCTTGGGCATGACGTCCCCCGGACCGATCAAGGGGCCGACCGGCGCCCCGCCGGTTCGGCCCCAACCGCGCCTTTGATCTGATTGAAATGCAAATGATACGCCCAAGGCAGCCGAACGACCACGACCTACCGGCCCGCGGGGGTCGGTATCGGATTGACGACCGGCAGGGCGATCTCCCGCAAATCCAGTCTAACGGACGATATGCGTGCGAAACCTCGTGTCGTCCGTGGATCGTTTTCGCGATCGGTCCGGGTCGGACGCTCTGACGGCGGGACTACCAGCCCATGGCCATGTTCGACTCGATGGCTTTCCGCGCGCCTTCGAGGTCGCTACCCGTGTGCTGCATGTAGAGCCGGACGGCGTGGAGCTTGTCGCCCTGGGCCTTGGCCAGGCAGTCGCGAGCGGTGGCACAGGGGTCGGTCGTCGTTTCCAGTCCGAGCAAACGTTTTGAGATAACCCAAGCGTCGCGGGGCCGGTGGCTCACGCGAATGACGTCTTCCTGGGGGTAGTTCGTCTGCGCGAAACTGCGGGCCGCCGCCTCGTTTTCGACGCAGGCGATCATGATGTGTGACGTGGTCTCGACCTCGAACAAAGGCATGACCGCACCCCTTTCCGGAAGTTAGAGAAGTGACTGTCGCAGGGGCTCGTAACGGCCCGCCGTGGATTCGGGGGCCATCCAAAGGCGATCGTACACCCCGAGTCCGGCCGGGTCAAATCCCCTGCGCGGAAGCCGAGGACGTCCCCGGTTTTAGCCGCACCATCGTGTCCGCGGGAAAGCCACCCGGAGCCTCCTCTTACCGCTGCAGTGCCCCGCGGGTCAGCGCGGAAGGATCGCGCGAGACCTTTTCGGCGAACACGCGCAGGGCGGCCACGACGGGTTTGAGTCCGCCAAACGTCTCGTTGGCGGCGATCACCATGTGGTTCAGGTTGTCGTAAATCTCCGACTTGGCCATCAGCCTCTGGAGAGTGCCGTTCGGGTTGAGCCGCCCCTCCTTGGTACGCAAGGTGCTCGTCAGAAGGTTGATGTCCGAAGTGATGACGTTCAGCCGCCGAACCGTCTGGCCGAAATCGGTCTTCGGCTGGGCATCGACCGGGGCGCCCAGGTCCTTGAAGAGGGGCGCGGCGTCGGTCAGGCTGGTATTGAGCCGTTCCGAGGCGGCGGCGAACTGGCCGAGACCCCGCTTGAGCGCCTTCTGGGTCTCGGGGTCAAGCGTCGCGTTGAGCTTCTCGGAGACCGCCTTCAGGTTCGTGACGGCCGGCTTGAAGTCGGTTTCGTTATTGGCGATAAAGCCGTTGATCTTGTCGGCCGCCGCGGAGACTCGCTTGCCCGTGTCGCTCCAAGTGGTCAGGAAGGGACCGACCTGGTCGGCGTTCTTGGTGATCTTGCTCAGTCCGACGAAGGCTTCATCGATGGTCTTGAGGGTGTCGCCGGCTTTTTCGAACGCCTGGGTCGCGGCCGCCAGCGCCTTGGCGGGGTCGGGGGCCACGCTCCCCTCGACCATCGGGGCATGTGCCGGATCGCGGCTCGTGGCAACGTGCCCGGTCCCAGTGCCAGGCTCCATGTCGATCGCGACGTCGCCGATCAACGAGCGCGAGACTTTGGGCGTGGCCCCTTCTCGGATCTTGTACTTCGCCTCGAGCGAGAGGGTGACGATGACCCCTTCGGGCTGATTGGGCCGCTCGTCGAACTCGATGGCGGAGACCTGGCCGATCCGGATGCCGCTCTTGCGCACCGGCGTCCCCTCCGCGACCCCCGGGGCCTCGGCGAACCGGGCCTTGAGGTAGACGTGGTCGCGGAGGAGTGAGGGGGACTCGCCGAACCAGATGATCATCATCGTCAGGACGAGCCCCGCGACGATCACGAACATGCCGATCCGGAACTGCATTACCCGTTCGTTCATGGCCCGCCTCGATTCTCCGCGCAATGGGGCTGTTGGGGGTCGTTGGCTCGCCCGAGGCCGTCCCTGCTGCTTACGCGCGGCCCTGCGCCATTTCCCGGAGGCGCTCGCCGGCCTCGCCCCGGACGAACTGCCGGACGCGCGGGTCGGGGTGGTCTTCGAGGGCCGCGGTCGGCCCGTCGTACAGGATTTGCGACTCGCCCGGCCGGAGGCGGGGCAGCGGGTAGAGCATCACGACGCGGTCCGCCACCTTGGAGACCGTCTTCATGTCGTGGGTCACCACGACGCCGGTCGTTTTCTTGGTTTTCTGGGTCTGGAGGATGAGCTCGTTGATCACGTCGCTCATGATCGGGTCGAGCCCCGTGGTCGGCTCGTCGTACAGCATGACTTCGGGGTTCAAGGCCAAGGCACGGGCCAGTCCGACGCGCTTCCGCTGGCCGCCCGAGAGCTCGGCCGGCTTCTTCTGCTCGAGGCCTTCCGGCAGCCCAACCTCTTTCAAGCGCTCGCTCACCACCCGCGCAAGCTCTTCGGGATCGTGCAGCTTATGCTCGCGCGGGCCGAAGGCGACGTTGTCGAAGATCGTCAGGCTGTCGAACAGAGCGGCCATCTGGAACAGGAAGCCGAACCGCAACCGCGTCTGGTTCAGGTCGTGTTCGTTGAGCTGGGACATGTCCTTGCCGTCGAACCGGACGGTGCCGCTCGTCGGTTTCAACAGCGCAATCATGAGCTTGAGCATGACCGTCTTGCCGCAACCGCTCTCGCCAATGATGGCGACCGTCTCGCCCCGGTTGATGCGCAGGTTGATGTCGCGCAGCACTGCCTGCTGGCGGAACCGCATGCTCAGGTCGAGCATCTCAATAACCGCATCGCCCGGTGCCCGGGCCGGGCGCGCGGCAGGACTCACGCTCATAACAGGTTCGCCGAGTTGGGCCAAATGGCCGAATAGACGTTGTTCCAGGCGATCCCGATCGTGAAGTCGAGGAACAGGATGGCAATGAACGAGTAAACAAACGCCTCGGTCGCCGCGCGGCCCACGCCCTCTGCACCGGCGCGGGAATGAAAGCCGCGATGGCAACTGATCAGGGCAATCGCCGCGCCGAAAAAGAAACTCTTGAAGACGCCCGCGAACAAGTCGAGCCCGCCGACGAACTCCCGCGAGTGCTGCCAGTACGCGAACGAGTCGACCATGAGCAATTGCGTGCTCACGAACGCCCCGCCGATCACACCCATGAAGTCGGCCATCAGGGTAAGCAACGGGATGAGCAGGAAGCAGGCGAGAAACCGGGGAGTGACCAGGTAGCAAATCGGGTTCGTCCCGAGCGCCGAGAGCGCGTCGATCTGTTCGGTCACGCGCATCGTGCCGAGCTCGGCGGCCATCGACGACCCGACCCGTCCGGCGAGCATGGTCGCCGCGAGGACAGGTCCTAACTCCTTGACGAGCGAGATGTTGATGACCGACCCGAGCCGCGACTCCAGGCCCATCTGAGCAAAGGAGCTATGCGCCTGCACGGCCAACACCATGCCGATGAAGGTGCCGGTGATCGCCACCACCGGCACGCTCGACACGCCGATCGCATAGAAGTTCGGCACCAGGACCGACCAGCGCGGACGTTTGCGCAACATCCAGCCGAAAGCCGAACCTGAGAAGATGGCCATGTTGCCGACCTCCGCGACGAGGTCGAACGCTTGCTCGCCCAATCGGTGGACGGGCGTCAGGCTCGACGAGGTCACGTTGGCGACGGCCATGCGCAGCGACTCCCTGCGCGCCCCTCCGCGGGGAGCACACCTACTGCAAAAAGGCCCGCAGGAACAAGGCGCCGGGGCACTCCTGACACCCTCCCTGGTGGTCTCTTCGGCATTCTCGGCCTTTTCGGAAAAAAGGCAAGGCCGGTTGGGGCGGCGGCCCCTCGGCCCAATCGGGGCCCTCGGCAGGGCCCTCATCCGTTGTAGCGTGCATGAAATACACGGGTGCGTTTCATGCACGCTACGAATCATCCGAAATGCCCGGCGCCTGGGAAAACGCCTCCCTCAGGACCGCGCCAGCCCGTGGGTCGACTTTTCGGGCACCTCGTCCGACTTCGAATCGAACCAACGGTCGTCGAACTCGATCCGCCGCTTCTCCCGCATGGCGATGTTGCTGGTCAGGGCGATGACCGCGTCGGCCAAAGCAACCTCCCCGCGACAACGTGGCTGGTGCTCGGTGTCGGCGTGGTAGTTCGAGGCATCGCCGTGCCGCACGCAGTAGGCGAAGTGTTCCAGCTCTTCGCGGTAGCCGCGAGAGGGGTCGGCCGTGGCCACGCCGCCGAGCGCCGAGGCCGCCGAGGGGCCGGCCGTGCTCGGGCTGGCCTCGATCACCGGCTTGCCCCCCGCGTTCTTCTCGACGGCGATGCTCGTCAGGCGCGACGCGTTGGCGTTGCCGGCCTCCTTGTACAGCAGGATCTCCTTCTCCCCCTCCACGATCATCGTCCCGCGCGACCCGTACACCGTCTCGCCGTAGGCCTCGAACGAGTTGGTGTTGATCGACGAATACGTGACGACGACGTGGTCCCCCTGGTCCTTGCGGCCGCCACTCGTGGACTTGCCCGGGAACTCGAAGCTGACGAACACGTGGTCGTCGACCTCGCGGCCGTCGTTGTAGAAGAACGTGCCGCCGATGCCCGTGACGGCGATCGGGTGCTTCTTGCCCAGGAAGATCGAGCAGGCGTCGAGCTGGTGGCTCCCCAGTTCGGCCATCAGGCCCGCGCCCGTGCGGTTGTAGAGCCGCCAGCGGATCAGCTCCTCGAGGCTCTTGTAACCGTACTTCGCGTAGTCGATCTCGCGGTCCGCGTCGAGGATGTCGCGCTTCCAGCTATCGGCGTAAACGATGTTCCCTTTCTCATCGCGGACGTAAACCGGCTCCCCCGTCTTGGGATCGAACTGCGGCTTGCCGGTCTTCGGGTCCTTGGCGATCCGCGGCTGGGCGTTGTTGCGGTGCCAGAGGGCCCGGATGTGGCGGATGTCGCCGAGATGGTCGTTCTGGACGAGGTAGTTCGCGTTGTCGTACAGCACCGAATAATGCCGCTGGTGGCCGATCGCGAGCAGCTTGTTGGTGTCGCGGGCGACCCGGCACATCTCCTTGCACTCGCCGACCGAGTGAGCCATCAGCTTCTCGGTGAAGACGTGCTTGCCCGCCTTCATCGCCTCGATCGCGATCGGGGCGTGGAGCCACAAGGGAAGGGCGATGACGACGACCTCGACGTCCTTGTCGTCGAGCATCTTCTTGTAGTCGTCGTACTGCTTGAGCTTCTTGGCGTCGCCCGGCCCGTAGTCCTTGTGGTCCGAGAACTCCTTGATCGCCCGGTCGCGCTGGGTGGGGCGGATGTCGCAGAAGCCGATGTAGTTCAGATAGTCGCGGTTATGGAACCGGATCATCGCCTGGCACCCCTCGTCGCCCGTGCCGATGATGGCCGCGCGGACGGGGGGCTTCTCCATCTTGCCGTAGCCGAAATAGAACGCACCCAGGGCCGGGGCAGCGGCGGCGGCCTTGAGGAAGTCGCGGCGGGTCGAGCCGATCGCCCGGTTCGCGTTGTCGCGGCCCAGGGCTCGCTGTTCGGGGGTCAGGTTCGTCATCGACGTTTGTCCCTTCGGGAGGGGGTGTGAATCGAGCTTAGTAAGACCTGGGCTGCGCAAGGGTGTGGCTTCTACGGCGCCGGCCGCGTTCCTGTTCGTCGTCCTCGTGGTCTTCGTCGCGCTGGCGGCCGCGGCCGATCCAGTTGAAGAGCAGGGCATCGACCCCGATCCAGCGCCCGGTCGGCAGGAAGGCGAGGGCCAGGCAGGCGAGCATCTCGATCAGGTTCTTGTTGACGATCATGTAGTGCCCTTCGGCCATCGGGTTGGCGGGCAGGCCGGGCCAAGGGGGCATGCTCAGGTAAATCTGGCCGAGGAAGACGGCCCCCGCCAGCGCAGCGGGCCGGCTCAGGAAGCCCGCCATCAAGCAAAGTCCCATGACCAGCAGGCCGTACATTGTCGCCAGGTTGACCCGGTCGAGCGTCGAGAGGCGTTCCCACTTGAGCGATCGGACGTGCGCCCAGTCCATCACGGGGGCCTTGGCCAGGTAGGGACCGGCGGCCTCAACCTGTGCGGGCGTGGCGAGCTTCACCACGGCGTCGCGCAGCGCACCTTCGATCGTGTCGATGTCCTTGACCAGCTCCCTGCGGTCGGCGTCGAGGCTCTTGCGGCCGGCCGCCGCCCGTTCGCGCTCGTAGGAAAGGGCCCCCCAGTTGCGCTCGGTCGCCTGGGTCTCGGCCAGCTCGTGGAAGTACTTCTGGCGTTTTTCGTTGAAGAGCCGGTCCTGGAACCAGAGGTCGGCTTCCTCGCCGCTCTTGCGCTCGATTTCCGCCGCCTTCGAACGCTGGTCGGCGTCGAAGCCATAGTGGTCCCCGATCCGCTTGATCTCGTTGTCCCATGTGGCCTTCAGCCGGGCCGGGTCGAGCTTGGCGAGGCTATTGACGTCGGGCACCATCCCGCGGAAGTAGGGGGCCAGCGGGCCGGTCGAGTTCCGAAGATACACTTCGGCCGAGAACGGCTTGCCGCCGCGGCGGTGCGAGTCGATCTTCTCCATCCCCTCGTAGGCGAAGTGCCAGCCGATGGCGATCCGCAGGAGCACCAGGAAGAGGGCCGCGAAGAAGCCGGGGTAGTAGGTGCGTCGCGAGTCAGCCAGGGGAGTGCTCCTTCCGATTCATTGTTGTCCTGCGCACATCGACAATTTGTAGGGGCGGGTTTCAAACCCGCCCTGAATCCGGGTTTTGTCGATGAGAATAGAATAGGGCGGGTTTCAAACCCGCCCCTACACAGTTGCGGTCGTGCCGCCGGACAAAGGCGCTACGACTGTCGTGAAATCCTCGTCGCCAAGGCCGAGCGTTGCAATCCTGGGCCGGCCTCCCGGCCCTTCCTCCACGAACACCGCGCCGATCTCGGAGTGCTCGGCCACATAGTTTCGGGCCCCGTCGATCCCGAGCAAGTAGAACGCCGTCGAAAGGGCATCGGCCTCGGCCGCCGTCCGGGCCAGGACCGTCACGCTCGCAGGCCCCACGCCCGGCGCGCCCGTGCGAGGGTCGAGGATGTGCCCGTAGCTACGCCCATCGACTTCGAATTGCTGGAACGACGCCCCCGACGTCCCCATCGCCCTGTTCCGCAAGAACAGGGTCCCGAGCGGCCGCTCGGGATCGAACGGATTCCGCAGCGCGACCTCCCAACGGCCCCCGAACCGGCCCGGCGGCGAACCGAGCGCGTACAAGCTCGACCTCCCGCCGTGCACCAGGGCGGCCGTCGGCCACCAGTGGTCGCGGATCACGTCCACCGCCCGGTCGATCGCGTAACCCTTGCCGATCGAGCCCAGGTTGATCATCACTCCGGGCCGGTCGAACGCGACGGTGTTGCGCCCGGGCTCGAGTGTCAAATGATGCTGCCCCGTTCGGGCGCGGGCGTCGGCCAGGCTCTCGGCGTCGGGCACGCGTTTCGGGCCGCGGCAGAAGCCCCAGGCCACCGACAGGGCGCCCGCCGTGACGTCGTACGCCCCGCCCGTCGCCTCGCCCAGCGCGACGGCCTGCCGCAGCAGCTCGAACAGGCCCGCCTCGACCTCCACCGGGCCAAGGTGCGCCGTGGCGTTGAGCCGGCTGACCTCGGAATCGTCGCGATAGACCGTGAGCTGTTCCTCGAGCGCGTCGATGCGGTCGAGCGCCCGCGTCGCCAGCTCAACCGCGCCCGGGGTGTTGGCGGCAAGGCGGACCTCGAAGTACGAGCCCATTCCCGGCCGGCTCGCGCGGAGCAAATCCCCCGCGCTGCCGAGCGTGCCCACGGGATCGCGGGGCGCAGTCTCGCTCCGGAGCGCCCGGCCGAACCGGCGGAGTCGCAGCAAGTCGCGGCGAGGAACACGGGGGCGCGGGCCGTTCACGTCTCGAGCGCCTCGGAAGGAACATCAAAAAGGGATCGATGGGCCGCTCGCGACCCGTCCTCGGCCGCGGGCGGGAAACGGCCCGTCGGGCCGTCAGGGGCGAGGGATTACCTTCCACTATACCCAATGAAGGATACGCGAAAAAGGGGGTAACGTCCCGCATCACGACCGTTGACCCGCCCCAGCGCGCCCTCTAGACTGCATGCCTCGCCCCCACTGAAAGAATCAACACCGACGCGCTCGCTTTCCGGGAGGTCGACGTCCCATGCTCGACGCACGCTTGTCTCGCCGTCAGTTCGTCCAGGGCACGCTCGCCGCAGGCGCGGCCTTCGGCCTGGGCATCCGTCCCACGTGGGCCGCCGAGGTCTCCGGCCAACCCAAGGCGGGCAAGATCGGCGACTTCAAGATCTCGCTCGCCGAGTGGTCGCTCCACAAGGCGCTCTTCGGCAAGCAGATCACCAACCTCGACTTCCCCAGGATCGCCCGCGAGCAGTACGGCATCGCCGGGGTCGAGTTCGTCAACCAGTTCTTCAAGGACAAGGCGCACGACTCGACCTACCTGAAAGACCTGAAGGGTCGCGCCGACGACAACGGCGTGACGTGCGTCCTGATCATGATCGACGGCGAAGGGGACCTCAGCAGCCGCGACGCCAAAGGGCGCGACCAGGCGGTCGAGAACCACAAGAAGTGGGTCGACGCGGCCGCCGCGCTCGGCTGCCACGCGATCCGCGTCAACACCGGCGGCGGTTACAGCGCCAAGGACCTGGGCGACGCGCCCGACGCTTGCCGCAAGCTCGCCGAGTACGGCGCCCAGCACAAGATCGAGGTCATCTGCGAGAACCACGGCGGGCCGTCCAGCGACCCCGACTCACTCCTCGCCCTCATCAAGGCCGTCGACGTCCCCACGTTCGGCACGCTTCCCGACTTCGGCAACTTCCCCAAGAAGGACGGCAAGTACGCGATCGACGTCTATCGGGCCATCGCGCGGATGATGCCCTATGCCAAGGGGGTCTCCGCCAAGAGCTACGACTTCGACGACAACGGCAACGAAATCGCGCTCGACTATGCCCGCATCCTCAAGATCGTGACCGACTCGGGCTACCAGGGGTACGTCGGCATCGAATACGAGGGGAGCCGCCTCTCCGAGCCCGACGGGATCAAGGCGACGAAGCGTCTGCTCGAAAAGCTACGCGGGGCTGACTACAACCCGTGAGCGCCGAGCCGCTACGCGTCGCGGCCGTCATCACGGAATGGCGCAAGAACAGCCACGCCGACGTGATCCTCTCGCGCCTCCTGGAACCGCAGGAATGGGGACATTCGAGGCCCTTCCGCCTGCAGCTCGTCTCCGTCTACGCCGACCAGTTCCCTCCGAACGGCCTCTGCCGGCCGCTGTGCACGAAGCACGGCGTGCCGGTCTTCCCGAGCGTCGTGGGAGCCGTTGGCGTCGGCTCGAAGGCTGTGCCCGTCGACGGTGTGATCCTCATCGGCGAGCACGGCGACTACGCCACGAACCCCAAAGGCCAGAGGCTCTACCCGCGCCGGCGGCTGTTCGAACAGGTGGTCGACGCCTTCCGCGTGCTTGGCCGGCGGGTGCCGGTCTTTTCCGATAAGCACCTTTCCTACGATTGGCTCTTCGCCCGCTGGATGTACGACCTGGCGCGGCATGAGGAGATCCCCCTCATGGCCGGTTCGTCGCTCCCCGTCGCGTGGCGATTGCCCGAGCTGGAGTTGCCAAACGGCGTCGCGCTGGAGGATGCGCTCGCGCTGGGCTATTCGGACCTCGACGCCTATGGTTTTCACGCCCTCGAAGCGCTCCAGTGCATGGTCGAGCGCCGCGCCGGAGGTGAGACGGGAGTCGCCTCGGTGCGTTGCGTGTCGGGCAAAGAGGTTTGGGAACGGCTGGCGCCCGGCACGGGCACGCGTGCGTTGCTCGACGCCCTGAGTCCCGCGCGCCGGCAGGCGAACTCGCGTGCCACCGAGGTCCAGCGCCTGCCGACCGACACGCTGTTCTTGATCGACTACGCCGACGGCCTGAAAGCCACAGTGGCGATGCTCGACTCGGTCGGCGAATGCTTCGCCTTCTCGTCCCGGCGCAAGGGTTCGGACCAACCGGACGCGACGGTCTTCGACCTGGAGAACGTGCACCCGTTCGGCCACTTCGGGCATCTCGTCCGCGCGGTCGAGCACATGATCGCGACGGGTCGCCCGGCGTACCCGGTCGAGCGCACGCTGATGACGACAGGGTTGCTCTCGGCACTCCTTCAGAGCCGGAACGAGGGAGGGACCACGATCCACACGCCCCACCTCCGAGAGGTCCGGTACACACCGGGACACTGGCCGTATGCGCCAGGGAAGTCCGGATTGTCGGCCTGACGTTGGACCGTGTCTCTCACGGAACTCTGGGCATCTGGTACTCGAACTCGAGATTCATGCCGGACGTTTCCATTTCCCCGGGAGTGATTGCCAACAGAACCGAGATATCGCGCCGGACATCACCGGGAAGACCTTCCAAAACGTTCCACACTCGTTCTTCGCGCTCGACCCGATCGAGGTCATGAAAATCAGGGTCGACGACCCGAATCCGAATGCAGACCGGATTCGACCGGTACACGTCCACCTGGGCGCTCGGGTGCTCCGAGCGATAGCACTCGAGGGCCCCTCTGATCTGATGCACGGAATTGTCCGCGACCTGAAGTTGATGCTTATTCGCCATGTCAGAGCCTTCCGTCTGCCCACGTGAGAATTGCATCCGTATCATTATAGAACGCTGTAACTTCTCGCATCTGGAACGTCCGTGGAAGATATCGAATATCAGTCGTCCACGTCTGAACTCGAGTGAGTCTTCTCGCGGTGGCCTCCGGGATCGGCATCTTTCCCAACGCAACATAGCGCCTTCTGAGCCACTCGAAGTCGTGCGCTCTATGACCGCGAAAGAGTGCCATCGTCTCGCTTCTCTTCGACTCCGGAACAACCGAGAGAATGAGCGATTTCAGGATGCACTCGACGGCGAATCCCGCGAGGTAAATTGACCCAGTCGTTCGTTGATGTTCCATGAGAAGCCGGGCATCCTCGAAGCGCTCGTAGGCCGTGCGGTAAAAGAGCCGTGCTTCAGGAGCAGTCGGAATAGCCACCGTCAATCCGCTCCCGGCCGATTCCTCACCACTGCTAGCGCGCCACGAGTGCTCATCAGCTTCCGTAATCCATCGTACCCCGGCCAATTGCATTCGGCCATCCCGGATCGAGAATAACCGAAATCACGGAACGCAAAAGGACGATTACCCCTGGTTCTGGAACGGCAGGACTTTCACCGGCGATCGCGTCAACGACGTGCATCTGACGAATGAATCGAAACGCGCGGCGCGTGAGAGAGCCCGGGAGAAGTGATCCCGGGAGAAGAATCCATGCACAGGCCGTAAAATGACGTGAGGTGAGGAAAGGGATCGGATCGGACGTGTGGCCGTCACGGCCATGGGAGACTGAAGATGCATCGCCTTGTGGTTCGATCACGTGTGGGCTCCGACGGCGTCTTGCACATCGACATTCCCATGGGCAAGGAAGTCGCGGACCGCGAGGTGCAAGTCACGATCGACCCGATTCCAACGGTGCCGTGCCCGATGACTCAGGAAGAGTGGCGACAGTTCGTCATGGAGACGGCGGGGAGCATTACCGACCCGTCTTTCGTACGCCACGAACAGGGCGTGTATGAGCAGCGAGAGGAACTGCCGTGACGCATCTGCTGGATACGAACTCGTGCGTGGACCACCTGCGGCACGGGGTTGCTTCGACAGTCACCGCCAAACTCGCCGCCGCGGCGCCGGGCAGCGTTGTGATCTGCTCGGTCGTGGTTGGCGAGCTTCATTACGGCGCGCACCGGAGCGTACGTAAGACCGAGACTCTGAGCCAGGTTCAAGCCTTTTGCAGTCGTTTCCTGTCGCTCACGTTCGACGATCCGGCAGCCAAGGAATACGGGCGAATCCGTGCCCATCTGACCGCGACTGGCTCGGCCATCGGTCCCAACGATCTGTTGATCGCCGCGATTGCCTTGGCGAACGACTTGACGCTTGTCACGAACAACACGCGAGAATTCGCCCGAGTTCCCGGCCCCAACCTAGAGGATTGGCGTTGACCATCCGCGTGTGTCAAGGAACGCGAGAACCAAGCCAGAGGGGAAAGGGGGGGGACGTCAGCCTTTGATTTTTTCGGGCGACAGTTTGGGTGAGTGAGGTCGACGAGTGAAGGGGCATCTCGGACGTTCGGCCAGATGTTTCGGCAACCGTTCGTCATCGGAGAGGGCAACGGCTCGCACCTACAGGATCGCTTCGGCTCCCTTGGGTCGTTCCAGAACATCTCGGTTCCCTTGACCCGGTAATTCACCTCTTTTGACGAGCGACTGCATCCAAGCCGTCGTCGCGGGAAGCCCGTGTTGACGGTACTCGCGATACTTCATCCGACCCTGATTGTTGTCCAGGGAAGAGCGAGTAGTGGATTCAGTCACGGACGGAATCTGGCTGGATGGTCTGGTGAGCTCTGAAAAATCTGCGGAGATACGTCGAATGCCTGACCGCCGTCCGAGACGACGCAGACCACGTAGCCTCCTCAAACTTAGTGCGTGGCCGAATTTGGCATTGAGTGCCAGGAATTTTGGCGACAGGGAAGCCGCAACCAGCACGCTGCCCCGTTGATTGGCCAAAGTGGCGTTGCAACTCTTCCTCGTCGGGCATCGAGAAGCTCGAACCATCGACAATCCAGACCCGGTGCCGCTCAAGCCAAAGCGATGACGACCGCGTCGTCTGTTGCACCTTCGCTGTGACCGACTTGAGCAGCGTCTC
>JARLIH010000209.1 GCA_031291845.1 Isosphaeraceae bacterium
AGGCGCCGGCGCGGCGGCCGGTACCGTGGTTACCACGACGGTCACGAAGCCGGTGATCCGCAGCTTTAGCATGAAGGTTCAGCCGCACATGCCGCTCCGGCCCAAGGCCGTGGTGCAGGCGGCGCCGAAGCAACAAGCCATGGACCCGGCGATGAGTGGCGGCCGTGGCGGTCGCGGCGGTGGTGGTGGCGGCGGCCGCGGCGGCCAGCCGCAGCAGGAAAAACCGGGTTCCACGCGTATCATCTCGATTGTGCCCGAAGGAACGCGCGTCGCGCCGGGTGACGTCGTCTGCGAGCTCGATTCCGCCGCCTTCCGCGACGAGGTCAAGGCACAGAAGATCCGCTACCTCCAGGCCGAGGCCTGGGTGAAACAGGCCCAATCCATCTTCGAGGTCAACGAGATTTCCCTCCGTGAGTATCGGGATGGCATTTACCCGCAGGACGCTCAGCTCATCCGGCAGTATCTCAAGGCATGCGAGATCGAGTACGAGAAAGCCGTGCGCACCGCCGCCTGGTCACGCGAGATGAAGGCCAAAGGGTTCCGCGCGGAGGCCCAGTTCAAGGCCGACCTTCTGGCCCGCCAGCAGTGGGAAACCACCTTGCACGAAGCGCGCGGCCTGCTCGATCGCCTGGAGAAGTACACCGCCCCGCGGCTCATCACGTCGCTGATGGCCAAGAGCGAGGCCATTCGCGCCGACGTCCTGACCCAGAAAGCGGCGTTCGAGCTCGAACGGGAGCGGCTCGAGAAGCTCGAAAAAATGGTCGCCAAGTGTACCCTGACCGCCCCGCGCGACGGGATCGTCGTCTACCATAACCAGTCCAACCGCTGGGGCAGCACGGAGACCCAGATCCAGGAAGGGGTCACCGTGCGCGAAGGGCAGCCGATCTTTGACCTTCCCGACCCTAAGCACATGCAGGTGAGGGCCAAGATCAACGAGACGAAAGTCAACATGGTCCACACCGGCCAACAGGCCATTGTCCGCCTGGACGCGTTTCCCGACCGGCCGATGCGGGGGACCGTCGCCGAGGTGATGCCGATCTCCGTGCAGGGCAACGGTGCAGCGCAGGACGTACGGATTTACTACGCCGTCGTGCGGATCGAGCAAGGGTTCGACGATCTCCGTCCCGGTCTGAGCGCGGCGGTCGACTTCCACATCGACACGCTGCAGAACGTCTCGCGCGTACCCGTTCAGGCGATCCGCGAGGTCGCCGGCCACACGTTCGTGGCGGTGCCCGTGCCCCGCAAGCCCGACGATCCGCACGACGCACCCCGCTGGCGCTGGGTGTCCGTCAAGCTCGGGCCGAGCAACGAGGGGTTCGCGCAGGTGCTCGATGGCTTGAAGCCAGGCGACAAGGTCCTCGCGCGCCCGGAAGACCTCCCGGCGCCGTCCGTCGGCAAGACCACGGCCGTCGCCCAGGCGCACTGAGCGACTCGCCCCGGCTGGGACGTGACGATACGGGACGTGGAGCCGGTCGTGCTGTCTCCGTGGTCTGATCGGGATGTCCCCCCCATGCCCCAAAGGCGCTCGCGATGCGACTTTGCAATCGTCACGCCCGCAGCGCCACAGGGGTTTGCCGGTCGTGGGGGCATGTGGTAGGTTGAGCGGCCCGGGACCCACAGTGCGCCGGTGTCGCGGAACCACCGGCTCTGGGGCGTGAGTTTCACCAAGGAGCGACACCGTGTCCGAGTACACCCTGCCACCGCTGCCGTACGACTTCGGGGCCTTGGAGCCGCACATCGACGCCAGGACGATGGAAATCCATCACGGCAAGCACCACCAGGCGTACGTCACCAACCTGAACGCGGCCCTGAAGGATCACCCCGAACACCAGGGCAAGCCGATCGAGCAGCTCATCGCGAACCTCGACGCGCTGCCGGAGGGGATCCGCACCGCCGTGCGCAATAACGGCGGCGGGCACGCCAACCACTCGCTGTTCTGGCAGATCATGAAGCCGGGCGGTGGCGGTGAGCCCACCGGCGCGCTCGCTCAGGCGATCGCCAGCGAGCTCGGCGGGTTCACCCCGTTCAAGGAGGCCGTCTCCAAGGCCGGCGTCACGCGCTTCGGTTCGGGCTGGGCCTGGCTGGTCGTCGGCAAGGACGGCAAGCTCGCCATCACCTCGACCCCGAACCAGGACAGCCCGATCATGGAGGGAAAGGGACTCACTCCGATCCTCGGCGTCGACGTGTGGGAGCACGCGTACTACCTCAAGTACCAGAACCGCCGCCCGGACTACCTCGCCGCATGGTGGAACACCGTCAACTGGGACGAGGTCGCTCGCCGCTACGAGGCCGCCAAGAGCGGCTCCTGAGTTGACTCATGTCGGCTTGACCCGAATGCCGATTCCGTTATGATCCGGGCGCCGTCGGGGCTTTGTCCCCGCTGGCGTCCGGTTTCCTTTCTTCGCCTCACACCTCGTCGTAGCGGTGGATCTCCGGCGCACCCGGCCCTTGTGGCCGAGGTCGGGTTGGGGCTCCCGCCCGCCGGGCCAAAACGGATTTGACAGAGTAGGTCAACTCCCCCAGGATGGAAGCGAGGAGAGTGCCGATGGAACGGCGACTGCGCAAGTGGGCCGGTTGCGGCCTGTTGGTCGTGTTGGCGTCTGCGGGCTGCCGCAGCATGCATTCGAGCGTCCCGCCGGGACCGAAGTTCAGCCCCGACGGGCGACAGCAGCCGAGCGTCGGGTTTAGCAACGACGCCCACGCGCCCAACCAGGTCGGGAACCCGGCGCTGAATCCGATGGCAAACATGGCTCCCGGCGGTAGCGTGTCGGGCCTCTCGGGTGCCCCGCAGGTCGGAACGCCGGGCGTGAACGGCGGCAATTTTGGTGTTCCGGCCGGTGCCGCGTACGGCCAGCCGGGGACTTCGGGTGCTGCGCCGAGCCTAAATCCGGGCGCTTCCGCCGGTGGTGCCGCCGGCCTGCCATCCGGACTTCCCGGCACGAACTGAGTGGAGCGGTGACGTTGACGGTGCCTCCCGGATCATGAACGAGCCGCTGGAGGTTCTGTACGAGGACGCACACTGCCTGGCCGTCTCGAAGCCCGCCGGGCTGCTCACGCAGCCGGCCGGGCCGCGGACGGAAGCCAGCTTGGAAGATGCGGTGCGCCTGCACTTGAGCCCCGCGCACCCGAACGCGGTCTACCTCGGGACGGTCCACCGGCTCGACCGGCCCGTCTCGGGGGTGATCGTCTGGGCCAAGACGCCCAAAGCCGCGCGCCGCCTGGCACGGCAGTTCGAGACGAGGCACGCCCGGAAGCACTACTGGGCCCTGGTCGAGGGGGACGCGTGCGCGCGGATTCCATCCACAGGGAGATGGGAGGACTGGCTCACCCCTCCTGACCCGCTGGGCGTCGTCCGCGTGGTTGCCTCCGAAATGCCGAGGGCGCGCCTCGCAGTGACGTGCTACGAGGTCGGACCGGCATCTGCTCTGCCCGAGGGGACGAGCTGGCTCCGGCTCTGGCCCGAGTCCGGCCGCACCCACCAGCTCCGGGTACAGGCCGCTGCGCGCGGGTTGCCGGTCATAGGCGACGTACTCTACGGGGCGGTCCGGCCGTTTCCTCAAGGGATTGCGCTGCACGCGCGCGCCCTGCGCATCGGTCACCCGACGCTCAACACGGAGATGACGTGGACGGCCCCCGTCCCCGCCTCCTGGCCCGAGGCCGGTGCAGCGCTCCCGGAGCTCGCCGCCTTCGATCGCCCGTGAACCGAAAGGTCGCTGCGCTGGAACCCGCCCTGATCTGCTTTGGCCACGGGCGGTCGCTGCGCGACACGCACGTGTTCGTAGACGTTATCGACCGACTGCCGGCGTGAACATCGGTTGGGGTTGCCCTGCCGCACCTTCCGGCTACAATCCCCTGGCGGTTGTCCGGGACGGAACCTGGCCCGAGAGGCGTTTGCGCGTGAGCCGTCGTGGCATCCTTCGCATGGCGCTTGGCTTGGTGTTCGTTCTGGGCCTCGTCGCGGTCGCGCGCTGGGACGACTGGTTCGAGAAGCGGGTCCGCACGGTCGTCCCGGGACGCCTCATTCGGGGGGCCTGGCAACGCCCCGGGCCCCTCCGGCAGGTTCTCGCGCGCGAGCATGTCCGGACGGTCGTCACGCTCACGGCCATCAATCGTGACGACCCAAAGTACGTGGCGCAAGACGCCGTCGTCCGAGGCGCGGGAGTCGACTGGGTGATCGTGCCGTTGCGCGGGTCGAGCGCAACGCTCGAGCAGATGGCCGAAGCGGCGGACTTGCTGGCCGACCCGAAGCGGCAACCGGTTTTTTTTCACTGCGTGGCGGGGCATCACCGGACGAACCTCGTCCACGCGGCGTATCTGATCCGCCACGAAGGATGGTCGGCCGAACGGGCCTGGGCTGCGTTGGCCGAGTTTCCCTGGACGCAGCCGGACGCCCCCGCCGATCGCGACGACCGCCGCCTGATCGAAGCCTTTGCGGCGCGGGAGCGACAACACCGAGCGGCCGAGTTCGCGGGAACGTTCACGGAAGGACGCTGAGATGCGCCGAGCGCACGTGCGGAAGTGGGTCCTGGGGACGGTCCTGGCACTCTTGACGCCCCCCCTGGGGTTCGTCACCTGGAACCTCGCGACCGACAATTTCGCGACGGTCGAGTCCGGCACGCTCTATCGCTCGGGGCAGATGGATCCCGCCGGTCTCGGCCGGGCCATCCGCGCGCACGCGATCAAGACCGTGCTGAACCTCCGAGGGTCGCATTCCGAGCAGGTCTGGTATCGGGGCGAGCAAAAGGCGACGCTCGACGCCGGGGCGACGCAGGTGGACATGGCGCTGTCTTCGTGTGAATGGATGTCGCGCGCCCAACTGCGGACTTTGGTGCGCGTGCTCGACACGAGCGAGCGCCCGCTCTTGATTCACTGCTGGCGCGGGTCGGAGCGCACGGGCCTGGCGACCGCCCTCGCCCGCTTGCTGGAGCCCGGATCGACGCTCGAAGACGCCCGCGCAGCGTTTTCGCTCCGTTACCTCTACGCCCGTATGGGTGACGGCAAGGTGATGGCCGAGCACCTCGACCAGTACGAAGCTTGGCTCCGCAAGCAAGCCCTGAACCACGCGCCGGAGCACCTGAGGCGCTGGGCCGAGGAAGGGTTTCAGCCCGGCACGCCGTGCCGCGAACAGTGGCCTTATGACCCGTTCCCGCTCGTCGTGATCACCCGGCCCGAACCGAAGACGAATCAGGTGGCCGAGACCACCGAGCCGGTCCGCAAGTGAGGAGAGCCGAACAACGATGAGCGACCGACACGAGATCGAGGTCCGCGTGCGTTATGCCGAGACGGACCGCATGGGGCTGCTGCACCACGCCAACTACTTCGTCTATTTCGAGATGGGCCGTACCGAGTTGCTCCGCGCGCGGGGCTTCTCGTACCGCGAGATCGAGGACGCCGGCCACTTCCTCGTGATCGTCGACATCGGCTGCAAGTTCAAACGACCCGCCTACTATGACGACTTGCTCACGTTGCGGACGATCGTCGAGCGCGTGACGCACGTCAAGATCGTCCACCGCTACGAAATCCTGCGCGACGGGCTGCTGCTTGCCGAAGGGCACTCAACCTTGGCCTGCGTCGATCGCGAAGGGAAGCCCCAGGCGCTGCCGGCGACGCTCCAGTAGGGCCGGCCAAAGCCGGCCGAATCGCTGGACGATCACTCCCCGATCGCCTTGATGCGGGCGGCGGCCGTCTTGGCCTGTGGGGTGTCGGGGTATTTCTTGACGATGTCCTGATAGTACTTCAGGGCCGCCGCGGTTTTGCCGCTCTTCTCAAGGTTCTGGCCGCTTTTCAGGAGTGCCGCGGCCTTGGCGGCGTTCTTGTCGTCGTCCGACTTGGCGCCGGCGGGAGCGTCGTCGGCGGGCTCATCGGCGGGCTTGGACTTGGCCGAAGCGCCGGCTTTCTTCTTGGGCATATCCTTCTTCTTCGGCTCGTCCACGAGGCCCTCGAACGCGCCATCATCCTTGCCGCGACCGGCGGCGGCGGGCTTGCCGGGGGACTTGGCCTCTTGCTCGGCCCGCAGGGCGGCCTTTTTGACGTATTTCTCCGGGTTGTCGTTGAACTCGTCGCGGCAGCCAGTGCAACAGATTGGGTACGACTTCCCCTGGTACGTCACGGTCATCGCCGCAGCGCCACCGGTCAGGATGCACTTCGGCAGGTTGGCCGCCGACGCGCCCGCGGCGAACGACTCGCCTTCCTTCGTGACGCCGATCTCCATCACGCGCTTGAACTGGGGCGAGTCGGCCTCCTTCTGCGCGACCCAGAGCGTGTACCGGACCTGGTTGCTGTTGGGGAACAGGGTCAATTGTTCCTTGACCTCGCCGGATTTCCCGGCCTTCTCGAGCGTGAGGCGCTTGCCCGTCTTGTCGAGCGCTCCCGTGAACTTCACGGGCTTGCCGGCCGGGTCGGTGCCTTCGAGGACGTACTGTTTCTTCGCCTCGTCGTAGGTGAGCTGGCCCTTCGTGACCGACTTGTCCCCGTCGAACGCCATGGTCATCCCGACGGGCACACCCTTGACGAACTTCCACGCCCATTGATGGGTCTCGTTCCAGCCCCGGACGCGATTCGCCAGCGGGACGCCCGCCCCTTTCCAGCTCCCGATCAGGTACTCAAAAGGCGCAAGCGACGCGGGCACCTCGCGCTCCTCGGAATTCTGCGCCGATGCCGTCGACGCTCCCCCCAGCACGATGCCCAAGACCCCGAGTAGCCACGCGACTCGCGCCATCGTCAAACCTCCCGTGCCACGCCCACGAATCCGCCCGCCCCGGTCGAACACTCGCCCGCATGCATCATTGTAGCGGGTGGCGTGGCAGGAAACATCCCTTTGCCTGCGATCGCGAGTGGCTCGATGCCCCCGAGCTCAGACGCTAGCGGCCCCCACCCTTGGCCGCCCCGGAACGCAAGGACCGGAACGCCTTGAGCAAGCTCCGCCCGGGATCGATCGGGGCCGGCGCGGACTTGTCGGCCGGCGCCTTCGGGTCGATCGGCGCGTCGTCGACATAGTCGATGTAGCCGATCATCATCTCCTGAAACGTCTGCTCGCCCCAGGTGACGGTCTGCTCGGGGTTCGGGTTGTAGGGGTTGCCGGCCGAGTTGTCGAAGTGGGCCACGCACTCGATGCGGGTGCCATGGGGCAGGGCCTTCGGCTCGGCCAGGTTGTAATAGCTCTGCCAGCCGAAGTCATACGCGGGGACCGAGAGCAGCGTCTCGGTCCGGCCATCGGGATACGTGATCTTGTAGGTGAAGTCCTTACCGCGCAAGTGCATGTGGGGCATGAAGCTGAGCAGGTGGGCGTCGGTCGTCACCAAGTGGCGCGAGATGACTTCCTGATTGTCGCCGCGCGGCTTGAGCTCGAAGAGGTGGTTCGCGATGCCGTAGGTATGGGCCTCGTGCTTGACCGGTTCCTTGGCGAAGACCAGGCCCACCTTGGAACGGTCGGTGCGCGCCTTGCCGTTCGGCGTGTAATGGAGCTGGAAGACGAGGTCGGAACCGGCGGGGACGCGCTTGGCGACGCCCGGCGGGTAGACCGACGGCATGTCGCCGGGGGCATAACCGCAGAGGTGCCCTTCGCCCGGCCTGCGCCCCGAGTGATCGTCGACGTAGACGATGATGTGGTGCACCACGCCGCGGTCGCCCGGAACGGCCTCAGCCGCCTGCACCCACATGTCTTCCTTGAAGTTGGTCGGCACGCGCACGTGGACGTAGTCGACCACGCCCTGCGCGGGGACCTCCTGGGTGGTCGGCAGCTCAAACACCGCGTCGGGCTTGCCGATCGTCCAGCCTTCGGTGAACGTCTTGGGCGCGGGGAGCCGTTGGGGGTCGCCGAGGGGCGCACCTTGGTCGGCCCAGGCCAGGAGCGTCGCCCGCTCCCTGGCCGAGAGGCTGCGGTCGTTCGAGAAGTGCCCGAAGCGCGGGTCGGCGTGCCACGGGGGCATGCGACGGTCGTCGACGACTTCGCGGATCATCGCCGCGTGCTTGCGGGCGTCGTCGTAGCTCAAAAGTGAAAAGGGAGCGACCTGGCCCGGCCGGTGGCACGACTGGCACTTGCGCTGGACGATCGGCGCGACGTCGGCGGCGTAAGTGACCTTGCCGACTTCGACCGTGGCCGTCCCTTCCTTCTCCTCCCACGCCGCTTCGAGCGCGGCCGAGGCAGGGCGGACACGGGGACCGCTCGGCGCAGTCTCGGCACGGTCGATCAGGCAGCCCGCCACGGGGGTGGCCTTGACCTCGACCGGCTTGCTGGCCAGCACCGCGTCGAGCGCGTCGCGCAGGTACTGGTGGCCCGCTTTGTCCTTGCGCGTCCCTTGCCCGTACTGGTCGTCGATCGCCCCCCGGTAGACGAGCCGCGCGCGGCCGTCGATCACGAGGGCCTCGCACATCCGCTCGGCCCGCATGATGTCGGCCGCCAGGTTGTTCTTATCTTTGAGTACGGGGAAGTTCAGGCCGTGCTCCCGGGCGTGGGCCGCGATTTCGGCCTCAGTCTCCCGCGCATTGGAGTTGATCCCGAGGAAGACGACTCCCTTGTCCTTGTACGCCGCGTTTAGCTCCGAGAGCCGAGGGGCATAGAGGTTTCCCACCGGGCAGTCCGTCCCGAGGAACACCAGCACGACCGCCTTCTTCCCCCGGAAGCTGTAGAGCCGGACAAACCGCTCCGACGTGCTCGTGGCGTCCTTGAGCGTGAAGTCAGCCACCGGCCGGCCGACGCGGCGGTCGATGGAAACCTCCTCAGCGCTCAGGACCGTGGCCGGAATGGCCCCGATGACCAACGCCAGTACCGGCCAGCGCACCGTTCGGCTCGTCATGCCTTCTCTCCCCGAGTGCGCCCGTTCGGCGCGAAGGATCACCCACAAAAGTTACCAAGGAAAACCCCGCAACGCGCTCCCAGGTTTCAGGAAAAAAACCTATACGGACGGCCCCGGCCAGGGAACGGCCCCGTAAGCGCTCTGGCGTCCATCGGCTTGCGGGGATATGCTGAATACCAGTGGGATCGGAGTGCGTCACGGTTACAAAACCGGGCGGACGGAACCGATCGAAGCCGATAGGGCTGGCAGACAAGACGGGGTTCGCCATGCGTTTGGAGGCAGTGATCCTGCCCGACCTGGGAACCGGTCCGGACGTACCGATTGTTGTAAGCCACTGGTTCGCCGCGCGGGGTGAGGAAGTCTGGGAAGGTGACCGGCTGGTGGAGGTGCTGGTCGGCCCGGCGACGTTCGACGTCGCCGCTCCGGCGAGCGGCCGCTTGGCCGAGATCCGCGAGCACGAGGACGACCGGGTCACCCCCGGCGCCGTGCTCGGCATGGTGGCGGCGCACGAGGGCGGAAGCGACGACGACCGCGACGCGCCGTTGGGCCGTCGCGGCCAATGACCACAATCCACGAACGTTCGGCTGGCGTGATCCCCTACCGCGTGGAGGCAGACCAGGGGCCGCTGTACCTGGTCCTGCACTCGGCCACGGTGCGCAATCCCCGCGCCAAGTGGGAGTTCCCCAAAGGGGGAATGGAAGCCGGCGAAACGCCGCGCCAGACCGCCGCGCGCGAATTCCTGGAAGAAACCGGCCTCAGCGACTGGTCGTTCCGCGAAGGGTTCGAACGTAGCCTCTCTTATACCTATATCCGACGCGGGCGCAAGGTGATCAAGACCGTCACCTACTACCTCGTCGAGGTCCACGACGCCACCGCGCTCACCCCCTCCACCGAGCACGACCCCGACCCCTTCGGCCACTGGTGCCATTGGGGAACCTTTGAGCAGATCTCCCGGCTGCTCTATCACGCCAAGATTCGCCAGGTCTTCGCCGAGGCCGACGCCTGGCTGCGGGGCTGAGCCAGGTCATGCCTCAATTTCTTCCGCGGCGGTTGGGACCAGATACGATTCGTGCCTTGGAACGAGCGTCACGGACGCGCTTTCGAGAAGGCGATCTCTTGCAGCAGGGCGGCGCACGGTTGGCAGCGCTTTATTTCTTTGGATACGCGGCGGAGATGCGAATCAAGTCCGCGTATTTCCGCGCGATTGGCGGCACCCCGAACCAGTCCATCCTTCCTGGTGACCGGGAGCGTGCGCGCGACGAGTGGAGACGTCTCCAGATGACCCGGCGGCCCGGGCCGCACGATATCGCGGGATGGGCCGAGTTACTCGTGAGAAAGCGCGCCGATCTGCTGATTGCATATCCAACCGCATTTGGAACAACCCTCATCGACCAGGCTACGACCATTGCGTTACGATGGATTGAGACGCTTCGATACCGCTCGAACACACCCTATCTCCACGAAATCGCGGCCGTCCGCGAGGCGAGCCTCTGGTTCCAGACCCACTACGCCAGGATGTAGGAGCCGCGCCATGGCCGTTCGCTCACAAGGTAGACGCGGGAAGACACGGCAACAGCTCATCCAGGAAGCGATCAAGAACGTGCTGGGACACCCCGCCGCAGTGCCTGGTATGCGCATCATGGAATCGGCCATCGGGCGTTCGGACTCGTTGTATGCCACGGTAATCTCCGAGCGGTGGAAAGACATCCCCCGCGAAGACCGCTGGAAAATCATCTTAGACGCTTATCGGGAGCACGACGATTCCAAGGCAAGGCGGATCGCTGTCGCCCAGGGCCTGACGATGGAGGAGGCCCTTCTCTTGGGTGTGCTTCCTTTTCGAATTGTGACGACATGGAAGCAGGGAGACCCTGTGACCTTGGACCAGTTGACGCGCGCGCTGTTGAGCGAAGGAGCGATCAAGACACCGTCGGGATTGCTCTTGGGGTTCCAGTCCCTGGACGAGGCGAAGCAGGCGTACGTCCATCTTCAGGAGCGGATCCCCGGACCCTACTGGGCAATCGTTCACGAGATCGTCCGGCCGGAATAGTTCAGCGTGCCGCGCACCGGCTACGGGATCGATCGGCTCGGAATGGTCAGCGGGTGCACGTCAGCTTCTGATTTTCTGACGTGAGGGTTTACGAGATTTGGGTCGACGAGTGAAGGGGCTGCCAGGGCGGGTTCGGAGATGGCGGGATAGACGCTCGTCGTCGCTCAGGGCGGCGGCCCGAACTTGGAGGA
>JARLIH010000210.1 GCA_031291845.1 Isosphaeraceae bacterium
CGTCGGCGCGTCGGCTGCCACCCCGGGACTCTGCGTTGGGCGTGGCCCACGGGTCTGTCGACCCGACGACCCCGGGCCAAGACCCCCGGCGGCCCACCCTGAGAACGCCGTTATGCTTTTTGCGGAGACGGGGCTCCGTCGATCATTTGGCGAAGTTGAGCCCCGGGTCACCCGCAGGCGCGCCGAGCGCTTTGAACTGGAAGCGCCCGTCGTCGTTCCAGGTGACCTTCCCCACCATCGGCGGCTGGTCGGGGGTGGCGAGGGCGAGCGTGCCGTTGTCGAAAGTCGCCTCACCCTTAAACTCGCGCGCCTGGCCGTGGTCGTTGACCTTCCATACGAACGATTTTTCGCCGGTCACGGCCAGGGTGATGCTCACATCCTTGGTGGGGCTCGCGGTCCAGGAGCCGACCAGCTTGCTCGGCACGGGCCCGGTGGGGAAGGGGGGGAGGTCGCCAGCCGGCGCTCCGCCCGGCGCCTGGGCGGGAGTCGGGTTGGGCGGCGGTTGATCGGGGCCCGGCGCGTTCTGGGATGGCCCGGCCAGGGCGGGCGCCGACTGCGTGGGGGGCCCTGGGGTCAGCGCGGTCACGAGCTGGGCCGAGAGCCGGTCCTGAGGCTGGAGTGCCGCCACCTCCTTGAACCGCCCGGCGGCGGCCTCATTGCTCCCCTGGGTCATGTAGAGCGCGCCGAGGAGGAACCGGGCCGAGGCCGCTTTGGGGGTCGCCGCACAGTATTGCTCGAGCGCCCGGAGCTGCGCGGTGTAGACGTCGATGTTGGAGTAGAGGTGGACGAGCGTCGTCCAGTCCCAGCCAGGCCCAGCCGAGAGGACCGTGTAGAGCGGGACGGCCGCCTCGTCGTAACGCCCGAGCGCGAACAGGCAGAACGCGCGGAACTCGTGGAGCATCGGATCGTTGGGCATTTGCGCGATCGCCTGGTCGCCCAGGCTCAGGGCGCGCCGGTAGTCGCCTGCTCGAAACGCCGCGCGGGCGGAGTCGAAGACGGCCAGCGCCTGGTCGGAAACGTTTTGCGGGGGCGGCGGGCTCGACAGGTCGAGCGGACGCGAGTAGTCGTACGCGACGTTCTGAGCCGCGAGCGGCTGGCCCACCACGACCGGCTGCTGGACCACGACCGTGGGGCTCGAATAATAATACGGGTTGGCATACGACGAATAGCCCCAGGAATTGAACATCGACCCGATGCCCCAGGCCGCCACGCCGATACCCAGACCCCAGCCGAGCGCACTGTTGCCGAAGTTGTTCCAGCCCCACCCCGAGTTGTAGTTCCCGTTCCAGTACCCGTTGACCCAGCCGCTGTGGTAGCCGTAGTAGGGATTGGGCCGGTATCCGCCGTACCCGCCCCAGCCACCGTAGCCGCCGCCCCACCCGCCGTATCCATAGCCCGGCCGGTATCCGCCGCCGTAGCCGTATCCGTAGCCCGGCCGGTATCCGCCGCCGTAGCCGTATCCGTAGCCCGGCCGGTATCCGCCGCCGTATCCATAGCCGGATCGATTAACCTGGGTGATGTTATTCGTCACAACGTTGTTGACGTTCCTGTTCACGTTCGTGACGTTTTGCCGATTCACGACGTTGTTGCTGCCGACCGTCGGCCTGTTGACCACGGTATTCCCGACGTTGTTGCCGACATTGGCGTGGTTGGCGACGCCGAGGCCGTCTCCGAACGAAGGGCGCGTCACGCCCCCCGGGTGCTGGCCGACGAGGTTGCCGCCAGGGTTGGGTCGAGCACCGTTGTTGATCCCGCCGAACGAGGGTCGATTGCCGAAACTGTTCCCTGCGCCGGGAGTGGGTCGTACGCCTGCGGCGTTGCCGGGGTTGGGTCGATTGAACTGACCGGGATTGAAGTTCGCGGGCCGGTTCGCTCCGCCGGCCGCTGGCCTGCTGAACGACGGCGACCCGCCGGAGGGGTGGGACACGCCGCCGCCGGGCCGCCCCACCATGCCGCCGCGGCCACCGCGCTCGGCGTGGGCGACTGGTCCGCCGGCCGCGGTCAGGACGAGCGCTATTGCGATGCTTCGGGTCGTCATAAATGCCTCGTCGCTCGATTTGGTAGGGGTTCGAAAGTCGGTGTGGTGCGCACGGCTCATTTCGGCTGCGGCGGCTTGCGGACCATGACGACCTCGTCGATGTCTTGCTCGATCTCGCCCCCGAGCGTGCGGTCGAACGACTTCCACCGCAGCGTGTCCTTGTTGACGTAGGTCAAAACCTGGGTGGCGGTGGCCACGCGGCCGTCGGGGCGAACGCCGATCGCCTTGACGGCCCACTGGTCGCCGCTACGGGTCCAGAGCCCCTCGCCGTGGCCGCCGCGCGAGTCGAAGACCCAGCTTTTGATTTGCTTCGTCAGGGGGTCCCAACCGATGCGCTGAGTGCCCGTGAGGGCGGGTTTCCCCTTGATGCGGACGTCGAATGAGCGCAACAGGAAGTTCTTGTTGTCGGTCCAGGCGACCGATGTGAGCACGACGGCGTCGCCGGTCTCCTCGACCCAATCGCCGACCAGCCACTCGAGCTCCTTCAAGTGCTCGTAGTGGGCGAGCTCCTCGTCGGGCAGCTCGCGCACGCTCGCGATGAGCCAGTGACCGTCGTGCTTGACGTAGAGTGCTGAGTAACGGTCGGCCAGGGGCGTGCCACCGCCGGCGGGGGTGAGCTCGGTACGGCCCGTGACCCGGGCGACCCCCGGCGCGAGGAACGCGATCGCGTCGACCGAGTTCGCGACCTTGTCGGCCGTGCTCTCGGCGAACCGGGACGCATAGTGCGCCTCGAGCGCGGGGCGGCCGTGGATGGTCTGGCCGTCCGGGTCGACAGCTTCCCCTTCCTGGGCGAAGAGCGTCGCGATGCCCTTGGCGTCGGCCTTGTTGAACGCCCGGACGAACGCGTCGACCGCGGCGCGTACTTCTTTTTCCTCGGCCGGTCGTCCCTTGGCCGGCTCCTCGGCGGCGGCACCCCCGAGGGCCGAGGCCGCCAGCACGATGCCGGCCAGGTTCCAGTACGTTTTCCACATGGGGCTCAGTTGCTCCGAACAAAATGAGAAGATGTCGACAGTCGCCATCGCGGGCCGATCAGACTTCATTCACCGCGCGTTCGATCAGGCTGCGCGCGACGGACTGGATGCCTGTGTGCTCGTAATAGTTCGTCGTGAGATCGAGAAACGCGGCGACATAATCGAGCCGGTCTTCGGCGACGTCGAGGAACCCCCGGAGGCCGCCAAGGATCTTGCTGGGGGTCAGGTCGTGCTGGGTGGTGAAGTCGGACATCCATGTGTGCACTGCGCCCATGCTCTTCTGGACGAAGCCGAACTGTCCGTTCGCGTCACCGCCGGGCACGAGTGCGCGGACGCGCTGAAATGTCTCGTTTTCTTCGAGCTGGGCGGGGCCCGACTCGCCGAGCAGCGAGAGGAGCTTGTTCAGGTAGTCGGGACCGAGCGGCAGGATCCCGTCGAAGCAGACGAGTGCGGCCATGCGGATCAGGGCCTCGTCCTTGTAGTGGACGAGCGACTTGACGAAGTCACCGATGCTGTCGCCCGGCAGCCCGTTGCGCTGGCAGAACGCGACGAGCTCGACGACGAGCTTGACTGAGAAGTCGATCGTCTGGGCCTTGGCGGGCCGCGGGGTGACCTTGGCGAGGAGCGAGACGATCTGGAACTTCTCGCCGACCTTGTTGGCCAGGGCGGCCGCGCCGAGGGCGTTGCTCATCGATTCGGCGGTCTGATAGAGCCACACCGCGCGCTGGTAGCCCTGCGAGCGGTCGTTGTAGAGCTGGATCGCCCGCTCGCCGATCTTCTGGACGAGCGCGGGATCGGTCTCGCCGGTAATCACCTGGATCGTCTTCTCGAACCCGACCAGGTTGCGCCACTGGCCGGGGGCGACGAAATCGAGGGCGTGGAGCGCCTTCGTCGTGAGGTTGTCCTCGGGCAGGCTGTCCACCAGCTTGAAAATCGGTGTCGCGCTCACGTGGGAGGTCCTTCGGAGGGTGCCGGACTCGGTTCGTCTGCGGGACGCCGGTTATTGCAGCTTTGCGAGGTTGGCCAGGTCGAACTTCTTGAGCCAGTCTTCGCGGTCGAACTTCGAAAAGTTCGCGTCTTTGGACCGGATCTGGATCTGGTAACGCTGGCCGACGAGCAGGCCGGTTCCGTTGTTACCGATCTCGATGATCGGGTAGCCTTCGAAGGTCTCGGCCGTGTCCTTGTACTTGTCCGCGGCCTCGGGGTTGCTGACGGTGTCGAAGATCGCGAGCGTCGCGACGTCCTCCCCCTTCTTGACGAGTTTGGCCTGGGCGAAGCCCGTCTTCTCCTGGGTGTAAACGACGTCGTAATCGCCGGCCGGCTTGGGAAACATCTTGTTGAAGAGGGCGCCCGGCAGCGCCTCCTTGGCCACCGCCGGCGCATTGCGGCGGGTCTTCTCCTGCGCGGCGTCCCAGCGCGTCGGCTCGCGGTAGCAGCCGGCGACGGCCGGCAGCACGAGCAAAAGGATCGCCCACGCGCGCGCCAGCCGCTTGTCGCCCGGCCGGGCCCTCGAGAGCTGTGTCATGGCTTGATCCTTCCATCTGGAGAGAGTGGTGGAGCGACGTCACGCGGCGCCCCGCCCGTTGGTTCCGGCACGAAAACGGTTCGTCATGCAGCGCCCGCTTGCGGAGCGTGTTTCGCGGTCGCGGCGGACTCGGTTGTCATCCGACCCACCAGTGCCTCTCATTCTCGCGCTGTGCGTTCCGTCAGCGGAAGAGGGCGTTCAGCTCGTTCGCCAGGCGGACGCCCGCCTGCGCCAACCTTCGTTCGATCACGGGCTGCGCGAAGGCCACGTAGTCGTTCTCGAGCGACGTACCGCTCGGCAATGGGTCCTTCGCTCCGGCAGGGAAGTGATAGGCCGCCTTGGCATCCTGCAGGCTCTCGTTGGTCCAGTCCTCGACCGTGCCGCGTGACCATGCGCGCACGTTATCCGGCGACAGCAATGGTTCAATCCGCCTCGCCCACTGCCGCTCGTCGCGACTCACCGCGTTTACGATGTCCGAGTCCCAGAGCCGGTGCAAGTTGGTCCCCTCCCCGCGGAACTGAATCTGGGTCAGGTTGCCGCCTCGGTCGCCGTTGTCGCCGACGTGCAAAGGCTGGTGGACATCCTCGACGAAGTGTACGAGAAAGAGCAAGGCCCGTGCCCGATCGGCCTTGGGGGCGCGGCGGTTGGCCAGCACTCCGCGGAAGTGCTTGATCTTTTCGACCACGCACGCACCCGCCGGGCAGTCGGCGGGCTGGTAACGGGCCGACGTGATCGGCACGTTGACGTAGTGCCAAGGCGCACTACCGAGAACGGCGTCGTGCCCCTCGTGGTCGGCCCAGTTGGCGATGTCGACCAAGGTGTCTCCCTGGCGGAGCAGCGCGCGGACTCCAGCGCGGGCCTCGGGCGTCAACCGCTCCTCGGCGATGCGCGTGGCGATCCGGTGGGCGTGGGGTCCCCAGGCCCGGGCGGGCGATACGGCCGCTGCGCTCAAGGCCAGCGCACCCACCAGCGCCATGTGCGCACGGTTCGGGCGAACAGTCAGCATAGGAATCGTCGTTCTCGGCAGGGCTCGCACGGTTGGACGACGGGTCTCCGAGGCCCGCCGACCTTCCGCCCGACTTGCGACGCGGCGTGGCACCACGTCAGTTGACCGTGATGATCTCCTTGATCTTACCGAACTCGCCATCCTTGATCCCTTTGACTTTCTTGATGTCCTCAATCGTCTTGAAAGGCCGGGCGTCAATGATCGCCTGCGCCTTCACGGGGCCGATTCCGGGGAGGACGTCGAGCTCTTCCTTCGACGCGGTGTTGATGTTGACCTTCTTGCCCGGTTCGAGCCGCGCGGCCTTGGTCGCGGCCTTGGAGGTCGCGGTTTTGCGTGCCGGGGGCTCGGCGGCCTTGGTCGTGGCGGCGGGGGCCGGCATGGTCGCGGTGACGAGGCTGCGGAGCGCGTCGATGCGCGTCTTGCCGAGTCCCTTGACGCGTTCGAGGTCGTCCACCGACTTGTACGGCCGGTTGGCGATGATTTCCTTTGCATGGGCGGAGCCGATACCCGGGAGGGTTTCCAGCTCATCGGCAGTCGCCTTGTTGAGGTCCACCTTGGCCTTGACCGCGGCCTTGGTCTTGGCGGCCGCTTGCCCGAGGGCTTCCGGTCCTGCGCTGAGGAAGAGGGCCAGGAGGAGCGACGACGACGCAATGACACTCGCGATGAACTTGGGTGACATTTCACGCTCCGTGGATTCGGTTACGGGTTCTGCCCAGGGTTCGGATCCGAGCCCCGGTCGCCGGCAACGGTCTTCGCGGACCCCTGAAGAGGCCCGCCGTTTGGGCCTTGACCGTGTCGCACCGCCCCGATGGTGTGCCCTCATCGGTTGCTCTCAGACCCAGGGCGGAGACCAGGGCGCGTCATGCGCGAAGGGCGTGGGATCCCGATCGATGGGTGTTGACAGATGGTAATTGCAGGGCAGTCCCCGTTCAACGGGCTGGTCACGGCCGGCCGAAGAATTGTGTCGCCGGGAAATCGCGACCAAGCTTGCGAGCAGAGTGCGGATCTCGAATCGCCAGGTTCCGCTATCACGACTTACCGAGCGCCTCGATCCGCCCTTTGGCGACGCAGGCCTGGGCGTGACGTACGCGCCCCGCGTCGGTACGTCAGACCGCGTGGTATGGCTCGTTCAGTCCATCATCTTGCGGAACTCGGCGAACAAGTACTGGCTGTCGTGCGGCCCGGCCGAGGCCTCGGGGTGGTACTGCACGCTGAAGACGGGCAAGCGCGTGTGGCGGAGCCCCTCGAGCGTCTGGTCGTTGAGGTTGACGTGGCTCGGCGCGACGTCGCCGGGAAGGGTGCCGGGGTCGACGGCGAAGCCGTGGTTCTGGGTCGTGATCTCGACCTTGCCGGTCAGCTCGTTCCGGACCGGGTGGTTGGCGCCTCGGTGGCCGAACTTCAGCTTGAAAGTCGCCGCGCCGAACGCCTGGCCCAAGAGCTGGTGCCCGAGGCAGATCCCGAAAATCGGCACCCCGCGTGCGTCGGCGGCGGTCTTGATCAGGGTTTGCAGCGTTCGCGTCGCATCGACGAGCGGGCGGGGGTCGCCGGGTCCGTTGGAAATGAAGATGCCGTCGGGCTCGCGCTCCAAGATCGCTTCAGGCGACGCTGCGCCGGGGAGGACGGTCACGCGGCAGCCGCTCTCGACGAGGTGGCGCGGGATGTTCCACTTCATGCCGAAATCGAGGGCCACGACGTGCGGCCGGCGCGCTGAGGAGGCCGGTGATCCCTCGGGCTCGAAGTGATGAAGGCCGGCGTCCCAGGTGCTCGCACCGTCGGGCATCACCTCGCGGACGAGGTTGCGGCCGACGAGGCCCGGGCTGGCCTGGGCCTTCGCCACGAGGCCCGCGTCGTCCTGGTCGGTCGTGGACAGAATGCCTTTGAGCGCACCCTGGACCCGCGTGAGCCGCACGAGGGCCCGCGTGTCGATCCCCTCGATGCCGATGACCTGGTTGCGGTCGAGGTAGTCTTCGAGCGTTCCGCCCGAGCGGTGGTTGCTCGCCAGGCGGCTCAGCTCGCGAACCACGAACCCGCGGACCCAGGGGCGGCGGCTTTCGGCGTCCTCGTCGTTCACGCCGTAGTTGCCGATCAAGGGGTAGGTCATGGCCACGATCTGGCCGTGGTAGGACGGGTCGGTCAGGATCTCCTGGTAGCCGGTCATGCTCGTGTTGAACACGACCTCGCCGTCGACTTCGCCCCGGGCGCCGAAAGCGCGTCCTGTGAATACCGTGCCGTCCTCGAGCGCAAGCTTGGCGATGTCCATGGTCTTCGTGCGGTTCCCCTTCGCTTTCAATTCCGGGCGGAGCGCGCAGCGCGCGTTCCGGTCAGTATACGGCATCGTCCCGCGGCCGTTCCAGCCGACTTGCCGGCGCCTCGGCCAGCGCGAACGCGACGACGTTCAGCGCAACGAGGCACGCGCCGAGCGCGGCGGCCCGGTGCAGTCCCTCTCCCGGCCGGCCGGCCAGGATCAGGAGGCCCGGCGTGACCGTCCGGCTCTCGCCGGTAGGAACGAGCACGAGCGCGGGCGCGAGGTTCGTCGCGGCGAGGCCGAACGTCAGGAGCAGGGGGCCAAACCGCTCGCGCCAGCACCGATCGGCTGCGAGGCGCCCGGCCTTCCCGACCGTCGCGCCAAGCTGGAGCGCGGCATCACGGGCGCCCGCTCGCTCCGAGAAAGCCCGGCGGGTCAATCGGGGCAAGGAGAGGGCGGCGACGGCAACGAAAAGAAGCACGCCGGGGGTGCGGTACGGGTCGAACAGCTCGGCCGCGGTCCGCAAGCACAACCGCCCGGGACCGCGCGCCAGGTCGGCCGCGATCCGCAGAACGTCGGGCAGGACCAGGGCGCCGACTCCGAGGACCAGCGGCGGGACTGCCTCCGGCCACTCGGCCAGGAACGAGCCTCCCTTGCGTCCCCGGAGCGCGCGGGCGAGCAGCAGGTCGAAGGCGACGACCGCGGCCCCGAGCGCGACCGAGTGGGCCGCGAGCCGCCGGACTTCCGCGTCGCGCGCGAGCGGCGGAAACGCGGCGAGCGTCAGCCGCATTCCGCCAACGGAATCGCTTGGAGGCGGTGTGAGCGCGCTCCCGAAAAGCCCCGCGACCGGCAGCCAGACGAGGAGCGAGATGAACGTGACGACGAGGGCGAAAACTGGTGCCCGCAAGTGTCCCGCCCGCTCGCGCCTGGCCAGGGCACGCGTGGCGAGCGGCGCTGGTTCGCCGCCCCACCACTGGAGTGCGCCGTGGACGAGCAGCGAGTACCCGAGCGCCGCCAGCGCCAGCAGCGCGACCCGCGGCGCGGGGCCTGGGCGCAGGGTGGTCTCGACGATCTGAAACGCGAGCGTCCGCCGCAGCCCCAGGAGCAACGGGCCTGCCGGTTCGACCAGCACGAGTCCGAACACCAGCCCGACCACCCGCGCGACCTCGGCCCGGACCATGGGCCGGACGACCTGCCGCCAGATACGCCAACGCCCCGCGCCGGCCAGCCGCGCGGCGTCCTCCCACTCGGGCGCGACCCGTACCAGGGCCCGCGCGGTGACTAATCCCACGAGCGGTACACCGCCGGTCAGGCCGACCCAACCCAGCGCGACCCAGGCCCACGCGTGCGGGTCCAGGCCGACCTGCGCGGCGAACTGTGCCCAGGCCGCGTGCCACGGTCCCGACGGGCCGAACAGCAACCGGAGCCCCAGTGCAACGCACGCGGGGGGAACGGCGACTGCCGCGAAGCACGCCGCGGACAAGGGCCTCCGCCCCCAGAATTGCCAGCGCGCCACGATCCTCGCCAGGCAGACGCCGAGGACCAAGGAGCCGAGCGCCACGACCGCCGCGTTGCCCAGGCTGTTGCGGGCGCTGTCCCACAGGAACGGGTCCGATGCCGCCAGCCCGGCGGGGAAGATCGTCGGTCGGATCGCCCCTCCGGGGCCCCGGTCCAGCAGCGCGGCGGGCACGAGCGCCAGCACCGGCGCGAGCAGTGCCGCAGAGGCGAGCCACCCGAGACCATGGCCGATTTTCCGGAGGATCCCCATTCCCGTCCGTCTCCCTCCTCGCCCCCGCCGCCCTGGACGTCCAGGCGGTTTTTATCGTAGCACACGGAGTCACCGAACACCTGCCTCGCCGTAATTCCTTCGGCAAGGGGTGCTTTCCGAGGCCAACGATCCATGGATCACGCGACCCTCCTCCCGCTGCTCGAATCGCTCGAATCGCTCGAATCGCTCGGCTCGCTCGGCCAGGTGATTCGCTGGGCGCTCGTGCAGACGCCCCAGGCCGAGTTTGCCGATGTCGTGATCCAGGACGAATACACGCACGACGTCGTCGTGCGAATTGCGCCTCTGGCGTACGCGGTGTTCGACACAACCTGACTCGGCGCTGTGAGGGCGGTCGCCCTCTGGGACCACTGGCCGAGCGCCCGGGAGTTGCTCGAGAGACGGGTCGAAAAGGGGTGGCAGCCCACGCCCACGGCCCTGCGCGACGGTCCCGCGGTGCTCGGCTATGCGGCGTGCCTCGTGGCGGAGCCGATCACTTCGCCACAGCGTACTTACCCTGCAGAACGACCACAAACTCCGGCGCAACCGAGAGGGTGACGCTCTGCCCCTCGCGCAGGGCCTGCGACTGGCACTGGAGCGCCAGGGCGACGACCGGCCAGTCGCCCGGGCCCCGGAGGTGGACCTCGCGCGTCTCACCCAGGAACATCAGCCGCTCAACCGTCGCGTTGAAGCGGTTGGCCCCGGGGGCGACCGGACCAAACCCGAGCGCCTCGGGCCGGATCGCGACCGTGACGGGAGCGCCCGCCGCCAAAGGGCCTGAAACGGCCTGTCCCACCAGGCGGCCGAGTGGCGTGCGAACGACCACCTCGCCGCGGGCGTCGGTCCCTTCGAGCTGCCCTTGCACCAGGTTCGCCGGGCCGAGCAAACGCGCGACGAACGCGTCGGCCGGGCGGTTGTACACCTCGTGCGGCGCCCCCGACTGTACGACCCGCCCCAGGTCGAGCACGCCGAGCCGCCCCGCGACCGCGAGCGCTTCGCGCGGGTCGCGCGTCAGCACCAGTGTGGTGGTCTCGCTCTCGCCGTGCAGCCGCACGATCTCGTCGCGCAGCTCGTCGCGCGCCCGCGGTTCGAGGCGGGCGAACGGCTCGTCGAGGATCAAGAGCTCCGGGTCGGTGACCAGGGCACGCGCGAGCGCCACGCGCTGGCGCTGGAGGGGCGACAATTGGTCGGGCCGATGCCCGGCCAGGCTGTCGATACGGAGGAGCGAGAGTGCCTCGGCCGTCCTCGCCCGTTGCTGCTCGCGGGCGATGCCCTGGACCTTCAGCGAAAAGCTGACGTTCTCGGCCACCGTCAGCCGAGGCCAGAGTGCGTCCTCCTGAAACACGAGGCCGACCCTGCGTTCGGCCGGCGGAAGCTTGTGAACGACCCGCTCGTTGAAAAAGATCTCGCCGTCGTCGATCGGTTCCAGTCCCGCGACGACCCGCGCGAGCGTCGACTTTCCCGCCCCGGCCGGTCCGAGCACGTACGCGAGCTCGCCGGGCCGTACCTCGAACGACGCGCCGTCCAGGGCGGCGACTTTGCCGTAACGTTTGACCAGGCCTTCGAGGGTCACACGGGTCATTGCTGCGCCACCGGGAGGGTGAACCGCCGAGATGCGATCGTTCGATCGTTAGCGCGGTCCGCAGTTTGCTGGGATCCACGCAGCATGCGTGTTGGTTCGGACCCCCCCCGGGGGGGGGGGGGGGGGGGGGGGGGGGGGGGGGGGGTTTGGTTGGTTTTTTTTTTTTGGTGAGTTTTTTTGGGTTTTAAAGTTTGGTGTTATTTTTTTTTTTTTTTTTTATATTTTTTATTTTAATTTTTTTTTTTTTTTTTTTTTATAA
>JARLIH010000211.1 GCA_031291845.1 Isosphaeraceae bacterium
AGCCCAAGGAGCCAGCATGGGTCACTCCTTTGCCCCATCGTGCAATCCATTCATCCGTTGACTCAGCCACCATTTTCCCCTGGCCGGCCTAAGCCGCCAAGGTCAACAGCCGACTTGTGTGGTACAACGAGGGCAACGCCCTGGGAAATGATACGGCCCGACAACCTCTTTCGCCCTGAAAGGGCATCATGCGATCAGCCAGGGCAACACGCCGGAGCCGATTTACCTCCCCCGCCCCGCACGCGACGATAAGTAATTCAGCAGCGTCGTCTCGATCGGCTCCGCCGTCGACGCCTTGTGGTAATCGGCCTCCATCGCCTGCACCTGCTCCTTGAGGGTCTTGCAGAACGTCGAGAACCGCTCCAGGTACGCCCCCCTCAGGGCCAGGGGGTCGACACGGATCTGGTGGTCCACCCGCTCCAGGTTCCGGAACCGCGCGGGGCGGCGGAACGGAAACTCTTCCTCCTCGGGTGCGAGCGTGTGGAAGAACAGGACCTCGTGCCGGCGGTGGCGCAGGTGGCGCAGGGCCGAGATCAGCTCCTCGATCTGGTCGAACCCGTCGGAGAGGATCACTACCAGCCCGCGCCGGCGGATCCGCTCGGCCAGGACGTGCAGGACCTTCGAGAGGGGCGCCTCGCCCCCGGTCTTCGTGTCTTCTAGGGCCTTGCACACCACCGAAAAGTGCCCCGGGGCCGACCGCGGAGGGATCATCGCGCGGAGCGCGGTGTCGAACGTAACGAGCCCGACGGCGTCGCGCTGGCTGATCATCAGGTAAGCGAGCGCTGCCGCCAGCCGCCGCGCGTGTTCGAACTTCGAGACCGTGCGCCCCGCGTACCCCATGCTGCCGGACGAATCGACGACGAGGTACGCCTTGAGGTTCGTCTCCTCCTCGTACTCCTTGACGAAATAGCGGTCGGTCTTGCCAAAGGCCCGCCAGTCGATGTGCCGGATCTCGTCGCCGGGGCCGTACTGGCGGTGCTCGGCGAACTCGACCGAGAACCCCTTGAACGGGCTCTTGTGCAGGCCCGACATCACCCCTTCGACCACCAGCCGCGCGATCAGCTCGAGCCGTCCGAAGCGCGCCAGCGCGGTGGGATCGAGCGGGCTCTCCGAGGGCGTAGGGTGAGACGGCATGAAGCGCGTTCCTCGCGAGCGGCTCAGTGGGCGACGCTCTTGGAAAACAGGTTGAGCACCAGGACCCCCGCGACGATCAGGGCCATCCCCACGACCGCCGCGAGGTCGACCGCCTGCTTGTAGACCACCGCGCCCACGGCCGTGATCAGGACGATGCCCACCCCCGACCAGATCGCGTACGCCGCCCCCATGTGAATCTTCTTCAAGCACAGCGAGAGGAAATAAAACGCCACGCCATAGCCGGTAAACACGAGCATGCTCGGCGCGAACTTCGTGCAGCCGTCCGATGCCTTGAGCGCGGTGGTGGCAATGACCTCCGAAAGGATCGCGATACTGAGATAGAGGTAGTACATGAGGCTGCTCCGCTTTAGTTAGCCCCGACGAGCCGGGCCGCCGCGCGTTCGGGGGGGGCCGCGATCGCCTCGAGCAGGTACTCGATCACGCGGTCCGGGCCGATCCCCTCCGCCTCGGCGTGGAACGTGGTCACGATCCGATGGCGCAACACGGGCTTGGCAACTTGCCGTACGTCCGCGACGCCCGCGTGGAACCGTCCCTGAAGCACCGCCCGCGCCTTCGCGGCGAGGATGAGCGACTGCCCCGCCCGGGGGCCCGCGCCCCACGAGACGCACTTCTTCACGAGGCCCTCCGCCTCCGGTGAATTGGGGCGGCTTGCGCGCACGAGGTCGCGGGCGTAGAGGAACACGTGCTCCGGCACCGGCACGCGCCGCACCAGGTGCTGGAGCGCGAGGATCTGCTCGGCCGAGAGCGTCACCGAGGGGGCGGGGCTATCGTCCCCGGTCGTCCGGCGGAGGATCTCCAGCTCCTCGTCGGCCGTCGGATACGGCACGAGCACGTTGAGCATGAACCGGTCGAGCTGGGCCTCCGGCAGCGGGTACGTCCCTTCCTGCTCAATCGGGTTCTGGGTGGCGAGGACGAAGAACGGGTCGGGGAGCGCGTACGTCGCGCCGCCGGCGGTAACGTGGCGCTCCTGCATCGCCTCCAGCAGCGCGGCCTGGGTCTTGGGGGGCGTGCGGTTGATCTCGTCGGCCAGGATCATGTTCGCGAAGATCGGCCCGGCGATGAACGTGAACCGCCGGCGGCCGGTCTCGGGGTCGTCCTGGAGGATATCGGTGCCCGTGATGTCCGACGGCATCATGTCGGGCGTGAACTGGATGCGCCGAAAGGAGAGACTGAGGATGCGCGCGACCGTGCTCACCAGCAACGTTTTCGCCAGCCCCGGCACCCCCACGAGCAGCACGTGCCCGCGGGCGAACAGGCCGATCAAGAGCTCCTCCACGACGTCGTCCTGGCCGATGATTACCTTGCCGATCTCGGCGCGGAGCCGGCGATAATCGTCGGCGAGGGCAGCCACCGCCGCCGCTTCGTCGCGCGACGGCTTCTCTTCGGGTGCGGGCATGCGGGCGGTCCTATCGGATCGTGGGGTGTGAAACGGAAGCAGGGCGTCACTCGGCCGGGGTATCGAACAGGCTTGCAAGCGGAATGCGGAACCCAGGAAGCAGCGGTGCGCCGTCGACCATGTCGTCGCGTCCGAGGATACGCACGGACGTCGGCGAGTCGTAAGCATAGAGCTGGCCGGTCTTCGGATAAATGACCCACACCTGGCGCACGCCGGCTTTGAAATAATCACGAATCTTGGCTTGCACTTCGACCGCTGCGTTCGACCGGCTGATCACTTCGACGGCGAGGTCGGGCACAACATCCCAAGCCTCTTCATCCGGGATCGCCAGGTGGCGCGGCCAGCGCTCGAACGAGACGAAGGCTACGTCCGGCCGGCGCTTCAGGTTGCGTGCGCGGTCGATCACGAAAAGAAGCTCGGACACGACCTGGCCCAATTCGCTGACGACGTTTGACGTGACCATCGGGCGCACCAGTTGGATCGCGACCCAGATCTGATAGGCGCCCATCGGCTTCTCCACGATCTGGCCGTCGACGACTTCATACAGAGTGTCTTCGGGGATGGGCATCGGCGCTGCGGTGGGCATGTCACTTCCTCTTTCGGGACTCAGCCGGTCTCGTCCTCGAACAGGCTCGCCAGCGGAAATAGGAAACCCGCCAGGAGCGGCGTGCCATCGAGAACGTTCGCGCGCTCGAGGATGCGGACGGACGTCGGCGAATCGAAGGCGTAGACTTCTCGTGTGGTCGGGTAGACGACCCAGACCTGACGCACCCCGGCCTTGAAGTAGTCGCGGATCTTCACCTGAACCTCGGCGGCTGAGTTGCTCCGACTCACGACCTCGATGGCAAGGTCCGGCACGACGTCCCAGGCTGGCTCGTCCGGTATGGGCTGGTGTTGAGGCCACCGTTCGAACGAAACGAACGCCACGTCGGGGCGTCGTTGGAGATCCTTCGCTCGGTTGATCCGGAAGAGCATTTCGGTCACGACCCGCCCGAGTTGCCGTTCCCGCACCCAAGGGCTCAAGGCGTCGTGGAAGATTGACGCGAGCCAGGTGCTGTACGCGCCCATCGCCGGTTTCTCCACGACCTCGCCGTCAACCACTTCATACAGGGGCTCATCCGCCACGGTGTCGGGCGGCGTGACCGTCGCCATCGAACCCTCCCTTCGGCGCTGCGTGCTCGGACAGTCCGCGGACCATTGTACCATCACTTCGTCACGACGAACCGGTCCAGCTCCTGCCCCTGGTCCGATACCTGGCGCACCATCACGCGCTTGGGCTCGACGTCGGCGACCGTGAACGAGTGGGTGTTGGAAACGAACCGGGTGGTGAACTCCAGCCGGGAGCTCGCGTCGTCGTGCAGGTCGGTGTCGTAGAGCCGCGCCCCCCCTGCGCCGGTGACGAGGTAGATGACCCCCTTGGGCTGGGTGCGGGTGACGCCGTCGAACTCGCGATCGAGCTCCCAGCGGCCGGCGACGTTGCCGCCGGGCACGACCCCCTTCTCGGCCACGAAGCGCAGCGGATAGGTGCGCTGATAGTTGTGGACGTGACCGGTGAAGACCAGATCCACGCGTCCTTGTTCGAGCAGTTCCACCAGCAGCCGGGTGCGCTGGTCGTCGGCATGCGCCTTGGACGAGTGAAACGGCGGGTGGTGGAAGGCGACGAACCGCCAGGCGGCCCCTTGCGCGGCGGCAAGGTCGCGCGCCAGCCATTCGCGCAGCTCCGGGGCGCCGAAGTCGACATAGGTGTTCGCGTCGAGCACGGTCCAGTGCGCATCGCCGTAGTCAAACGAGAAGTTGGCCATGCGCGGGTAGGCCGCGCCTGCGGCCTTGCGGAACGCCTGCACGCGGTCCTCAGCGCCGACGGCGACCGGCCAGTGCTTCGAGGTCAGGTCGGGCATCGGGCCGTTCAGGGGCTGTGCCCAGATCAGGAAGTAGGCCAGGGCGTCGGGCACGTCGTCCAGGTTCCGGTAGACCATGTCGTGGTTGCCGGGCGTGGCGAAGAAGGGGATCGACCGCATCAAGGGCGCGCCCTGGCTGGGCAAGTCGTCGTCGTTGTTGTAGACCGGAAAGAACTTCTCGTCGTAGTCGGTGAGCCGCCCTTTCATATAAGCGATATCACCCGTAATCAGCAGGAGGTCGGGCCGGGCGCGCCCGATCTGGAAGGCGACGGCCCTCTGCCCGGGGGTGCCGGCCCCGCCGTCGCCGAAGGCGACGAACCGGTGGCTCGCCCCCAGCGGCCGGGGGGCGCGGGCGCTAGCCTCGAAGACGACCTTCGTCCCGAGCCGGACCCGGTACGCGTGCTCCGCGCCCAGCGCCAGGTCGCGCAGGCTCGTGCGGTAGAGCCGCCGGGGCTTGATTCCCCACACCGCGACCCGCCGGACTGTGGGCGCGGCGGCCTTCGACCACGCCTTGCCCAGCGCCCCCTGCACCTCGACTGACCACGACTCGTCGCGGTCGTACCCCTGCCACAGCAGCTCCAGGCTCGCAGTCGGCGCAGAGGGAGAAGCCGGCGCGTCGCCCAGTTGGAGGTAGGGCTTGACCACGAACCATTCGTCCGAGTTGCGCCTCGCTCCGGCCCAGCCCCGTACGAGAAGTGCCGCCGCCACGCCGAACGAAGCCAGCCCCACAACGGCCACCACCAGTAAGCGGCGGCGGAGTCTCACGCTCATGAAGGATCCTTCCCGGCTCGTCAATGACTCGGAACGGCGGGCCGTCGTCGATCGGGCGCGCATGGGCTCCCTCCTGCCCGGCGCGGGGATTACGATCGCACTTTCGTAACACAAGCCGGCCGTGTTCACAACCCGTCTGCCTCCCTGCTCTGCGTGGCACCGCTTCCCTCGTTAAGCCTCCGGGTGGCACGCCCGGAATCCGCGACGGGCGTGGTGCACGTCCCTGGCGGCTCGACCA
>JARLIH010000212.1 GCA_031291845.1 Isosphaeraceae bacterium
GAAAGAAAAGAAGGACTCGGGCAAGAAGCGCGAGAACTCCTACGGCGATTCGATGGGCGCTTCCATGATGGGTATGCCCGGGATGCCCGGACGCCGTCCTCGTTGAATTGAAGGCCGGTAAGTTGGACGGTATCCGCTTTGAGAGTCTGTTGCGGCCCACGGCCCCCGGAGAACATCTTCGGGGGCCGTTGCATTGGCGGGCCTTTTTCCGAAAGAACTGGGCTCGCCGCCCGCGAGACCATCGTCCCAGGGCGTGCGGTCGGGTGGCCGGGCGACCCCGAACGGGTTAAAATAGTCAACGACCTGCGATACGGCGAGACGACCGTGGGCATGGATTCCTGGGAGGGCGAGGCGTCTGCCGAGCCTCGCCTTCCCAAGCAGAGCGATGGCACGTGCGCCGAGCGAGTGTGGCGTCATGCAGGAAACGGAACGATCGATCGCCGGCTACCCGGCAGGCTTCAGTCTGCTCGACGGCGTCGCGCTCGTATCGGGCGCGGCGGTAGCCTCGGTGCATATTCGCGCGGTCGTGCCGGCGGAGCTTTCCGGCTTCGGCATCGTCGCCATCTGGGGAACGTTCAGTTGGATCGCGTTGTCGGCCGCGGGGCCGTTCATCTTCATCGTCCGGCGCTACGTTCGGCGCGCTCCGGAGTATCCCAAGGTCGGCGATTGGCTGTGGGCCCTCATCGGTACGCCGTGGTTGCTCTCCGCCGTGGTCCGCTCTGCGGTTGGCGATGCGCGCCCGGAGCGCAACGACGCGGTGGGATGGGGCCTCTTCGTCGGCATCGCCGCCGTATCGTTCGTGGCACTCGGGGTCGTCTGGAACACGTGGGTGGTCGTCCCGCCGGAACAAGCCGCACGGACAGCGTCGCACCCGTGGACGAACCGGCTCGGACTCTTCCTCGCTGTGGCCTGGCCGGTGCAGTGCGGGCTCGGGTTGGTCATCATCGGTTAACCCGGCGCAAACCGGTGCGAAGGGCCGGACAACACCATGACGGAGCCGACGACCGACCGCGGGTTCCACCTGCTCGACCTCTGCGCGCTCGTGATCGGCTACGGGCTCGCGTCTCTGTTGGTCCGTGCGTTCTGGTCGTCCGCGAGCGAAGAAAGCGCGGCCGTCGAGGTTGTGATCGGCCTGATTTATCTCTGGCTCGGCATGGCGATGAGCGGGCCCCTGGTCCTGGCAAGGCGCCGCAGGACGGTCGCGCGGCAGGGGCTCTACACGTGGGCCGAGCTGGCCTGGCTCATCATCGGTTTCTACTGGATCGGTATGACGATCCTCATCGTGCCGATCCGCCTGCGCCACGCGCACCTGATCGACGCGGGACTGCTCGGGGTCTTTCCGTTCCTCGCCGCGCTCGGGCTGCGGCTTCTGAGCCCGCGCCGGCAGGACCAGGCCGCGGAAACCGGACGCCGCAACTGGACACATGCGGCGGCGGTCGTGCTGCTCGCGACCTGGCCCATCGCCTGGGTCGCCTTGATCCTTTTGGGAAAGACGCTCTTATGAGTTCCGGCGCTGCACTGGCCCGAGGCACCGTCTTCTTCATCGGCGCTGGTCCCGGCGACCCGGACCTCATCACGGTTCGCGGCCGCGCGCTGATCGAGCGTTGCCCCGTTTGCCTTTTCGCCGGCTCGCTCGTTCCCCGCGCGGTGGTCGGGTTCGCCCCGCCGGGCGCGACGCTCAGGAACACGGCCAGTCTGACGCTGGGCCAGATCGTGGAGCTGATGGACGAGGCAACGGCGGCGGGGCAGGACGTGGCGCGCGTTCATTCGGGCGACCCGAGCCTCTACGGCGCGATCGCCGAGCAGATGCGCCGGCTCGACGCGCTGGGCATTGCGTACGAAATCGTCCCGGGCGTGAGCTCGTTCCAGGCCGCGGCCGCGGCGCTGAAGATCGAGCTGACACCCGCGGGCCGCAACCAGACGGTCATCCTCACCCGCGCGGCAGGTCGCACGGGTACACCCGAAAGCGAAGACCTGTCGGAGCTCGCCCGCCACAAGACGGGACTCGTGCTCTTCCTGTCCGCCGCGCAGATGCCGGCGGTCGTCCAGGCCCTCTCGCCGCATTACGGACCAGACGCGCCGGTCGTCGTCGCCTACCGGGTCAGTTGGCCCGACCAGCAGATCCTGCGCGCGACGCTCGGTACGGTCGCCGCGCTCATGGACGGATGCGGGATCACCCGCACCGCGCTCATCTTCATCGGTCCGATGCTCGACGCGACGGGCTCGGCCGTAAGCCATCTCTACGACCCTTCGTTCGCGCACTTGTTTCGCAAGGCACGTCCCGGCGATGACTGACGCGCTCAGTACGACCGACACACCCGCGCTGATCGTGGCCGGCACCCATTCCGGCTCGGGAAAGACGACGGTGACGCTCGCGCTCCTGGCCGCGCTCACGCGCCGCGGGCTGCGCGTGCAGGCCTTCAAGGTCGGCCCCGACTTCATTGACCCGGGACACCATTCGCGGCTGACCGGTCGCCCTGGGCGGAATGTCGACACCTGGATGCAGGGCCCCGAGGCACTCGCGCGTACCTACCAGCGCGGTTGCGCAGGGGCCGACCTCGCCGTTGTCGAAGGAGTCATGGGCCTGTTCGACGGCCGTGGCGCCCTCGACGAGGCCGGTTCGACGGCCGATCTCGCACGAGTCTGGGACCTGCCGGTGGTGCTGGTCGTCGACGCGCGGGGGCTCGCACGCTCCGTCGCCCCGCTCGTTCACGGCTTCGCGACGTATGACCCGCGCGTCCGAATCGCCGGTGTCATCGCCAACCGCGTCGGCAGCGAGCGGCATTACGCGAGATTCCTTGCACCCGCGCTCCGGACGCTTCCCAGCGCCCCCTCGCCCCTGGGTTATCTGACGCGCGATGACCAGATCGCGATCCCGTCCCGGCACCTCGGCCTGCTGACCGCCGAGGAATTCGAGCCGGGCGGCCGCTTCGTCGAGCGATTGGCCGACGCGGCGGAGGCGACCCTGGACCTGGACCGACTGATCGGGCTCGCAATGCCTCCGCGTTTGCCGCCAGGACCCGCGACTGTGGATCGGCCCCCCCCGGCGAGGCGTTCGGTGCGGGTCGCCCTCGCCCGCGACCCGGCATTCTGCTTCTACTACGAGGACAACCTCGACCTCCTGCGCGACGCCGGCGCCGAGATCGTGCCCTTCTCCCCGCTGGCAGACCCCGCCCTCCCCGCAGGAACCGAGCTCCTCTACCTCGGCGGCGGTTATCCGGAATCGTTCGCGGCCCGAATCGCGGGGAACCACGCGTTTCGCGCGGCCGTTCGCTCGTACCACGACCAGGGGGGGGCGATCTTCGCCGAGTGCGGCGGATTGATGGCGTGCGCGGAGGCGTTGACCGACCATTCGGGGGCCTGTCATTCGCTCTGGGGGCTGATCCCCGCTCACGTTCGGATGCAGCAGCGGTTCAAGGCGCTCGGTTACGTCACGGTCCGGACGGAGCAACCGACGTATCTCGGGCCGCCGGGCACGATACTCCGAGGGCACGAGTTTCACTACTCGAGTCTCGAGCCGCGCTCCCCCCTGCCCTACGCGACGGTTCTGCTCGGTCACGACTGCGAGCCCCGTCCGGACGGGATCCGGATCGGCGGTCTACTCGCCGGCTACGCGCACCTCCATTTCGGCTCGAATCCCGACGTGGTCGCCGCGCTCTTGCGATAAACGGCCCCCGCGCCGTCCGTTGACGGAGCCGGGTGCCGGCATGCGCGGTACGCTCGGTTTGTCGCGCCGTCGGCACACCTGGTGACTATCCTCCAGAGGGACGTTGCCCCGTTCACGTGTGTATCCTAGATTAGGGAACACGTATCGGCAGACCGGGTCAGACCGCCAATCGCAGGAGCGACGGCCATGAGCGTAAGCACGGGCGCACGAACGAATGAGTCGACGGTCGTCGAGCCCGGGGGACCGCTGTCTCCCCTGCCGCTGGGCTGGCAGTCGTTGGCCGGGGCATTCCTGCGAGCGGTGCGCGCCACCCCCGGAAAGCTCGCGATGGCGGACAGCAGCGGGGCGAAGCTCACGTACAGCGAGGTGCTGCTGCGCTCGCTCGTCCTGGGCCGCGTGCTGGAGCGCTCGCTGGGGCCGGAGCCATACGTCGGGCTGCTGCTCCCCCCGGCGGTGCCGTCGGCCGTCGCCAACGTGGCGCTTACGTTGTGGGGCAAAATTCCGGTCAACCTGAACTACACGGCCAGCCAGAAGCTGATCGACGCATCGATCGAACAGTGCGGGATTACGCATGTGGTCACCTCGCGCCGGGCGCTGGAGAAGCTCAAGCTGAGCCCGAAGGGGACTTTGCTGTATCTCGAGGACGTGCCCAAGCAGGTCAAGGTCACCGACAAGCTGTTCGCGGCCGCTCTGGCGAAGCTGGCGCCGGAGGGGTTGCTCAGGTCGATTCTCCCGGGTCTGCGCGAGGACCGTCTCGACAAGACCGCGACGGTCATCTTCACGTCCGGGTCGACGGGTGACCCCAAGGGGGTGGTGCTGTCGCACCGCAATGTCCTGAGCAACGTCCACCAGATGGACGAGCACCTCGACCTGCTGCCTGACGAAATGGTGCTGGGCATCTTGCCCTATTTCCACTCGTTCGGCTTCACGGTGGCCATCTGGACGGTGCTTTGCCTGAGCCGCACGGTCGTGTATCACAACAACCCGCTCGATGCCCGGCACGTGGGAGACTTGTGCGAGAAATACGGCGTGACCATGCTTGTCGGTACGCCGACGTTCATGAGGCTGTACCTGCAAAAATGTAAGCCCGAGCAGTTCTCCAAGATGGTCCACCTGTTCCTGGGGGCAGAGAAGTTGAAGCCGGAGCTGGCGGCGAGCATTCGGCAGACGCTCGGCATTGACCCGATGGAGGGATACGGCTGCACGGAGCTCTCGCCGGTCGTCGCGGTGAACCAGAGGGGCGAGAAGACAACCCTTGACGGCCGCAAGGTTGACGGTAACCGTCTGGGCACCGCCGGCACGCCGCTTCCCGGCACGCAGATCCAGACGCGCGATCCCGAGACCGGCGAGCCCTTGCCGTCCGAAGTCGAGGGGATGATCCACGTGCGCGGCCCGCAGGTCATGGTCGGCTACCTCAATCGCCCCGATCTCTCGGCCAGCGTGCTCCGGGACGGCTGGTATTGCACGGGGGACCTCGGGTTCGTCGACGCCGACGGCTTCTTGAGCATCACGGGACGTCTCAGCCGGTTCTCGAAGATCGGGGGGGAGATGGTCCCCCACGAGGGGCTCGAGGCCGCAATCATCAAGGCCATAGGCGTGACGGAGCAAAACGTGGCGGTGACGTCGCTTCCCGATCCGAAGCGCGGAGAGCGGCTCATCGTGGTCCACACCGCGCTTGGAGTTGCGTCCGAAGACGTTTGCCATAAGCTGAACGAGGCGCGAATTCCGAAGCTGTGGATCCCCGCGCCCGACAGTTTCGTGGAGGTCGAGTCGCTGCCGATTCTCGGGACCGGCAAGCTCGACCTGCGAGGGCTGCGCCAGATCGCGGAGGAGCGCATCGGGCAATAGCGGCCGACGGGCCCCGGAAATGCGATCTTGCTGTACTTTGGCCGCGACGGCACGGGTAAAATAGCGTTCAGGGTGGGCCATTGCGCCGCGACGCCTAACCCGTGGAGCGCAGGATGGAGGTCGTCCTTCGAGTGACGTTGGGTCCCCACGCGGGCGACGAGCGTCTCCTGCACGGGGCTCAGACATTCATCATCGGCCGTTCGCCCCAGGTCGAAGTGCCGATGCCGGACGACCGGTTGCTGTCGCGCGAACATTTCCGGATCGACCTCGACCCGCCCCTTTGCACCCTGGTCGACCTGAAGAGCACGAACGGGACGAAGGTCAACGGCCTGCGCGTCGAATGCGTTCCCTTGCGGAACGACGACGTGATCGCGGCGGGTGACAGCACGTTCGTCGTGCGCTTGAACGACACCCGCACGGAGAAGGCCGCCGAGGCTCGCTGTCCCGGTTGCGGGCGCCCTGCGCCGAACCCGCCCGCGCCGGAACTCGAGGGACTGTGTACGGATTGCGCGGCGCGCCGCAGACGCTTTCCCAAGACCGACCCTGCCTATCTGATCGAGCGCATGATCGGCGGCGGCGGAATGGGTGAGGTCTACCTCGCGAAGCATCTCACCACGCACCGCCCCGTGGCGATCAAGATGATGCCGTCCACCCGCGGCGCGACGGAGCGTGGCCGAAACTACTTTCGGCGCGAGATGCAGGTGCTCAAGGACCTGCTCATGCCCAACGGCGAGTGTCACCCGAATATCGTCGCGTTCTACGACATCCTCGAGGTGGACCGCCAGTTCCAGCTCATCATGGAGTACGTGGCGGGAAAAAACGCGCTCGAATGGCTCGGCAGCCTGCCCGCCGTCGAAGGGCCGACGGACCGGTCGGATACCGTGGTCGCCCCCGCATCGAAGAGCAGGGACGACGCGCTGCCGCTTCTCCCCTTGGCGTCGGCCCTGCGGATCGGCTGGCAACTCCTCTCGGCACTGGCCTATGCGCACGGCAAAGGCTACGTGCACCGCGACGTGAAGCCTTCCAACCTCCTGGTGATGGGCCCGGTCCACCGGCCGAAGGTCAAGCTGTCCGACTTTGGGCTGGCCAAGAGCTTTCGTGAGAACTCCGAGTTCACTCAGCTTACCGGCCAAGGCGTGATCGGCGGCTCGGTCGGCTTTCTTTCGCCGGACCACATTCGCGACTTCCGCGACCTTCGGGCATCGGCCGACCTCTACTGCGCGGGCGTCACTCTCTACTACCTGCTCACGCTGAACTACCCCTACCTCGGGTTCAACCCGCAGGATGCCGAGGCGTACACGATGATCCTCGAAAACCCGCCGGTTCCGCTCCGCGTCTACCGGCCCGATGCGCCTCCCAGCCTCGAGCGGATCTTGCGCAAGGCCCTCGAGAAACATCCCGAAGCGCGGTGGGAGTCGGCGTCCGCAATGGCGCAAGCCCTTCGCAAGCTCGCACCCGGCGCGCCGGGCTGAGGAGTAAGGCTGGCGCGCCGAAGCCGCTTGAACGGCGCACTGTCGTTCGGGGTGCACGTCAGCTTCTGATTTTCTGACGTGAGGGTTTACGAGATTTGGGTCGACGAGTGAAGGGGCTGCCAGGGCGGGTTCGGAGATGGCGGGATAGACGCTCGTCGTCGCTCAGGGCGGCGGCCCGAACTTGGAGGA
>JARLIH010000213.1 GCA_031291845.1 Isosphaeraceae bacterium
GGCGGGCAAGGGGGCGGTCGTTCCCCGGCCGGCCAGCGCTGCGCCGGCGAGCGCCGCGACGTCCGGTTGTTCGGCGGCGCTGCCGGAGAGGTAAATGTGGTCGAACGGCGTCACGGCCCGCAACGCCGCCACGTGCTTCGTCAGCGATTCCCGGAAGGCCGCGGGGCCAACCTCGCCCAGGTCGAGCAGACCGCCGCGAAAGAGGTCGTCCTTCGCAAGCGGCGAACGCCAGTAGGCCGTTTCACCGTCCCACGCTCCCGACGAGCGCAAGCCGATCGGCCCGCGAGTGCCGGCCGACGCATCGACGATCCTGCCTCGGTCAACCACCAGCACCGCGGAAAAGGCCGAGCCGAGCTCGACGACTGCGAACGTCGAATCAGAATACCCGACTCCGAACCGTTCTGCGTGCGCCCGGAGCGCAAGCGCGGCCACGGCCACCTTGTCGGCCGTGCCCATGTCGATCGCGTTGACCTTGCGGTGCGCGGGGATTGTCGGCAGATGGATGCCGCCTGGCAGGAACACGACCGGAAGCGTCGAGGCGACGAGCGACCGCACCCACGCGCGGAAGCCGACGACGCCGGTCTCTTTGTGGCGATCCTCCGCACGGACGAGGGACACCAATTCCAGGTGGGCCTCCTGGAACTCGTCCGCCCGCACGAGCGGCAGGCCGTAGCCCGAGGGGCCGGCGACCAGGTCGATCGGCTCCCAGCTTCGCAAGAGCGCGGCCAGCCGGCCGGGTTCGTTGCGCAACGTCTCGGGCGACAGGCGGGCCTGCTGGGCCAGCACGCCGTCCTCGAGCATCAGCAGGTCGAGGCTACTGGTGCCGGGATCGGTGCCGACGACGCGCACCACGGGTCATCACCCCAAAGAGCGGCCGATTTCCAGGACCTCTTCGGCGTCCAGGGCCTTGTCGTTGGACGTGAAGAGTTCCTGAACGGCCTTCTTGTGGATCTTCATCTTGGTCCCGCCGACCCCGAGTGCTCCCCAGGCAAGCACGCCGTTGCGCTCCTTGCGCTTGTCGGTCGCCTCGACCCCTTCGATGCCCAAGGGGGGCACTGCGTTTAGGTCGATCGCAACCTTGAGCTCGGGCAACGCGCTGCGTACGACCGCGGGCAAGAGCAGCGCCTTCGCTGCGCCGGCCGCGACGACGACCGCGACGCCCTGAAGGGCATGCGCGAGCTCGTCCGGCTTTGACGTGGAGTGCGCCTCGCAAGCTCCTCCCGTGGCCGCCCGCAGAGCGGCGGCGACGGCTTCGGCCCGCTCCAGGCTGCGCGACCCCACGACCACGCGGGCACCCAGCCGCAGCAAGAGCCGCGCCACGCGCTGGCCAACCGGGCCCGTCCCGCCCAGCACAGCCGCGGCGACACCCTGAAGGGAGCCCCCGGCCCCTTCGACCGCGGCGAGCACGGCCGCGGCCGCCGTGGTGTTGCAGCCGTTGGCGTCGAACAGCACCGAGACCCGGAACGGGCCGAAGAAGGTGGCCTTCACAGCCTTCAAAACGGCCTCACCCGCCGCGACGTCCGACCCGCCGACGAACAAGGCCGTCTGGTGCAGGTCGGCGGGTCCCCGCGTGAAGAGCGCTCCGTAAACAAGGTCACGGACGTCCTCGGCCGTCACGCTGCCGTGGCGAAACAGGTGGCCAACGCCGGCGTCAACCGCCACGACGGCGTCGAACACGCTGGGCTGAGGGTCGGTGTCCAGTTGGACGAGAATCGAGGGTTTTGACATATCCGAGAGCGAGTGTAAGTAATTTCGCAGGGGTGCATGAAATGCACCGATCAAAAGCGGTGCGTTTCATGCACCCCACGCCCCGTTTTCAGGCGAACGGGTGCTTCGCGGTATCCTTCTGGGCGACAATTTCCTGCGGCGTCGGCAGGTTCTTCATCGCACGCTCGATGGAAAGCTTGGTCGCGTCGTAGTTGTACTTGAGGATCTTGGCGTTGTCTTCGGCCGCTGGGTGGATGAAGACTCCGCAGACGATCACCAGGTCGTCGGCCTGCGCGATCGGGATCGTGCCGTCCGCGACGCTGTCGGCAACGGCCTTGGCCACAGCGTACTGGGCGGGGCCGAACATCTGGACGGCCTGCTTCATCCCCTTGATCGTAACCTTGGTGATCAGGACGGTGGCCGGCTTCGCGACCAGGTTGGGGGTGAGCACCGCGAGCAGGTTGGTGTGACCCTCCGACTGGGTCGCCAGAGCGTGCGCGAAGGCCGCCCCCACCGGGCCGGTCTTCGAGCCGATCATGAGGTCGATGTGGGCGATCTCGTTCCCTTCGCCCGAGAGGGCCTCGCCGATGTTCAGGGTGATGTCGCTGGCCATCTTTCTTCGGACTCCCTGGTGTCAGTTGCGGTGTCGGCCGGGCCGAACCCTCGGCGCGCGTTGCCGAACGGGGCGCACGGCCCGAATCATAACAGCCCGGGCGGCCGCCGCAACCCCGTGGCAAATTGTTTAGCAATTGGAGAAAAAAAGGTTGTCGTTCTCAGTCTTAACTGATTCAATAGCGGCGGGTCGGCACGATAAACCGTGTCACCGAAGACGACCGGGGGGGTCGTCCGTCCCCTTTCTTGTTCTATTGGAGATGGCGATGCGCAAGCTCTTTCCGCTGCTGTCCATGGTCGTCGTGTCCATGAGCGTGACCCTCGCGTGGGCCGCCGCGGACGTGACCATCACGGGTGAAGGCCAGTGCGCCAAGTGCTCCCTCAAGGAGACCAAGGCCTGCCAGAACGCGATCGTGGCCGAAGAGGACGGCAAGAAGGTCACCTACTACCTCGCGCCGAACGCCGTCAGCAAGAAGTTCCACGGCAACATCTGCCAGGAGACCAAGAAGGTCAAGGCAACCGGCACCGTCAAGGAAGAGGACGGCAAGAAGGTGCTGACCGCCTCGAAGATCGAACTCGCCGAGTGATGCGACGAAGCCGTCCGGCGGGCCGTCGCAGCCCGCCGGACGCGACTTTCTTGATGAGTTTCCGTCTTGGACATCTTGATCTGCGGAGCGAGCGCTCGAGCGGCCGCATTTTCCGCCATCCGCGCAGGTTGCCGACCGACGTCCCTCGATTTGTTTGCCGATCGCGACCTCACGTCCGTTTGCCCTGCCGACAAGGTTCCCGCTGAATCCTTCCCTTCCGGGCTTCTCCGGTTCTGCGACGCGCTCGAACCGATGCCGTGGCTCTACACCGGCTCACTCGAAAACTATCCTGAGCTGGTCGACCAGATCTCGAAGCGGCACCACCTCCTCGGCAATGCTGCCCGGACCCTTTCCGCCGTGCGCGACCCTCTGCGCGTGAGAGACGCCCTCGAAGCCGCCGGACTCCCATCGCCGCGCGTTGGCGTGGACGGTGAAATCGCGTTGCGGGGCGGCCGCTGGCTGACCAAACCGCTGGCATCCGCGGGCGGCCTGGGGATTCGCGAGTTCGACGGACTTCGATCCGATCCTGGAGCAGTGTATTATCAGGAATGGATCGATGGGCCAAGCCTTTCCTCGCTTTTCCTCGGCGGAGGGGGAGAGGCTGAGTTCGTCGGTGCAGCGCTCCAGTTGATCGGACGCCCCGGAGCGCCTTTCGCCTATGCCGGCAACTTGGGACCGTGGCCGCTCTCGACCGTTGAGCGGAAACGGGTTGAACGCCTCGGCGCGGTGATCGGCTCGACCTTTCGGCTTGTGGGGCTCTTTGGCGTTGATTTCATCCTCCGCGATTCGTGGCCCTGGGTCGTGGAGATCAACCCGCGATATACGGCGTCCGTTGAGGTCCTCGAGTTGGCGACCGGCCGGGCATTGCTCGAAGAGCACGTCCGCGCATGCGGTGGCCGGCCGAACGTAACGCGGCGGCCTGGTCGTACGAAGGATGCGGTGTTTGTGGGAAAGCGCATCGTTTTCGCCGATCGGCCTTGCCGCTTCCCCTCGATTCGCGAAGACGACCTGATGATCGGTCGTCCCGAGGTCGAGGAGACTCCAGCAGTCGCCGACATCCCCCAGGAGGGGGAGCCCTTCCAACCCGGCGACCCGGTTTTGACGGTGTTCGCCCGCGGGACGACGGTCACCGATTGCTTCGCCCGCTTACAAAAGCGCGAGCAGATGTGGATCGATCGACTCGGCGGCGACCCGGAAACGGCCCTTCGGTAAACCTACGGGCGGGCACTGGCCACCGTCTTTGAGGGAACAAAGGTGGACAAGTGACCACCCCGCAACGGCCGCGTTATTCGCGCCTTAGAACGGCAGGTGACGCGATCAAAGCGACTTGAGGTACTCGACCAGATCCTCGAGGTCGTCTTTCGACAGCGACTCGCCACCATTCGCGACCTCGGGGCTGTGCGGGCCCGCCAGGGCCTCCTTCAGCGA
>JARLIH010000214.1 GCA_031291845.1 Isosphaeraceae bacterium
ACGGCCGCGATGGTCGCCGAGGGGGGAACCAAGGAGCTGGCGTACGACGAGATCCTCAAACGGTTCTATCCGATGGCCGCGTCGCTCGAAGGGGATTGCCGGAAGGAGGCCACGATCTTCGCCGGCGTCGTCCACCGCGACAACCTCGCCAAGTACGAGACGCTGGCCACGTCGATGATCGCCACTCCGCGCTTCGCCAGCGAGGATTTCGACCGCTTGCGCAACGAGGCGCTCGACTATGTCTCGAAGACGCTTCGGGGGAACAATGACGAAGAGTTGGGTAAGTGGACGCTGCAGGTCGCGCTCTACAAGGACCATCCGTACGGCCACGTCGACCGCGGCACCGTCGCCGGCCTGAAATCGATCACGCTCGATGACGTGAAGGCGTTCCATCGCAAGCACTACGCTCGCGGTGCCCTCCGTCTCGGGGTGGCCGGCGGGGCGGAGCGTGCGTTCCTCAAGCGCGTGGAGACCGACCTCTCGTCGCTGCCGGCCGAAGCACCGGCCCCGCCCGTGCTGCCGCGCCCGCAGCCGCCGCACGGGCTCGAAATCACGATCGTCGAGAAGCCCGCTGATTCGACGGCGATTTCGCTGGGGTTCCCGCTCGACGTCACCCGGCGCGACGATGATTTCTACGCGCTGGCGGTGGCGAACTCGTACCTGGGCGAGCACCGCACGTTCAACGGCAAGCTCATGCAGGACCTGCGCGGGAAGCGCGGGCTGAACTACGGCGACTACTCGTACATCGAGGATTTCATCCAGGAGGGGATGAGCACGTTTCCGGTCCCGAACAACCCGCGGCGGCAGCAGTGCTTCTCGATCTGGATCCGCCCAGTGCCGCACGACAAGGCGGGCTTCGCCCTCCGCGGCGCCCTCTGGGAGCTGGACCGCCTGATCGAAAACGGGATGAGTGACGAGGATTTCGAGGCGACCCGCTCGTTCCTGCTCAACTACAGCAAGCTGTGGGTCCAGACCCTCCCGCGCCGGCTCGGCTACGCGATGGACGGGGCCTTCTACGGGCGCAAGGACCTGGTGACCGAGCTCGCCGACCGGCTCCCCAAGCTGACCGCGAAGCAGGTCCACGAGGCCGTCCGCCGCCACCTCAAGTCGTCGGGCTTGAAGGTCGCGATCGTCACCAAGGACGCGAAGTCGCTCCGCGCTGTGCTTGAATCGGGCAAGCCGACGCCCCTGACCTACGACACGCAAGGCACGCCCGAAGACGTCCTCGCCGAGGACAAGCAGATCGCGGCCTACCCGCTCAAGGACGTGACGGTCAAGATCGTGCCAGTTGAAGCAATGTTCGAAAAATAGAGCGAAGAGATTTCACCACGGAGGTCACCGAGAACACAGAGAGGAAGCCCGAGAAAGAGAAAAGAGAAACGTGTCCTGAAGGACGGGCCTGGTCGGAGAATTGCGGATTCCGAACGCTTTCACTCTCTTTCGCTCTCTGTGTCTTCTCTGGGCTCTCTGTGGGCTCTGTGGTGAACTTCTTCCCTCGCTTCTTGGGCTGGTGCTTCCAACGGCGATGCAGCCAGAGGTATTGTTCGGGATTGCGGCGAATCACTTGTTCAATCGCCGTTGTAAACCGCTGGGTGAGCTCGCGGACGTCGTCCGCGGCGCCGGGGAGGTCGGCGGGATCGATGATTTCGGGGCAGCCGACCTCGTAGCGGAACCCGGGGCCGATTCGGCGCGCGTAACCGATCACGACGGGGGCCTTGTGCTCGATCGCCAGCAAGGCAATCGCCTTGTGCGTGGACGCCGGCCGGCCGAAGAAGTCCACGTAAAGGCCGTTCTGGCCCGCGTCCTGGTCGGCCAGGAAGGAGAGGACGCCCCCGTGGCGCAGGGTCTCGAGCATGTCGTCGTAGCCGCCGTTCTTGGGGATCATCTTCTGGCCGGTGCGTTCGCGGAACTCGCGGAGGAACCGGTCGAGGTACGGGTTGTCGAGCGTGCGCGCCACGGAGCGAGGGGGGAAGCCGAAGACGCCGAACAGGTAGCCGGCCATCTCCCAATTGCCGAAGTGGCCTGTGAGCAGGATCACCGGGCCCCCCGCGAGCATCCGGTCGAGCACCTTCTCGTGCCCGACCAGCGTGATCCGGTCGCGCCAGGTCTCGTGGTGCAGCTTGCGCGGAATGTGCATGATCTCCATGAGCATCATGCAGAAGTGCTCGTACACTCCGCGCACGATGGCGTCGCGCTCGGCCTCGGTGTAGCGGTCGCCGAACGCGGCCTGGAGGTTCTCCATGCCGACGCGGCGGTGTCGCGTGTCGACCCGATACAGAATCGACGCCAGGAACTTCGCGAACGCGTACGACTGCTCGACCGACAGCGCTTGCAGCACGCAGACGAGCAGGCGGGCGAAGAGATAGACGAGGTAGTCGAGCGCGCGATTGCGGGGGCGTTTCATCGTCAGTCCCTTGACGGCGTTCCGGTTTGCTCGGGATTCGTGGCTCCGGCCCTACTCATTCAAAGGCAGAGCGACCTCGTGACCGGTCTGTGCCGAGCGATAGATCGCCCGGATGATCTCGACCGACTTCCGGCCTTCGCGGCCGTCGATGCTCGGTGCTCGGTCTTCGTCGATGGCCTGGAGGAAGTCGCTGAGCTGGTCGCGGTGGCCGACGTGCGTGATCCCCCGCGGGTCGCTGGCGCCGGCCTTGAAGCCGCTCTGGCCGGCCATCGCCGCGTGGATCTCGGCGTCGGAGGGGACCTTGAGCTGGAAGTCCCACAGGGTGATGTCGTCCTGCTCGACCCTTGCCGAGCCGCGGTCGCCGTGAATCTCCGTGCGTTTGAGCAAGCCGGGAAACGTGCTCGTCGCGGCTTCGATCACGCCCAGCGCGCCGCTGGCGAACCGCAGGCAGGCGACGGCGGTGTCCTCGACTTCGATCCGCTCGTGCGCGAGCGTGGCGGTCATGGCCTGGATGCTCACGACATCCCCCATCAGCCACTGGAGGAGGTCCACGTTGTGGATCGCCTGGTTCATGAGTGCGCCGCCGCCGTCGAGGTCCCAGGTGCCGCGCCAGCCGCCCGAGTCGTAGTATTCCTGGCTGCGCCACCATTTGACGTAGGTGTCGCCCAGGGTCAGGCGGCCGAACCGGCCGGTGTCAATCGCGGTCTTGAGCGTGATGTTGGCAGGGGAGAAGCGGGACGGGAAGATCGTGCACAGACGCACGCCCGACTCCTCGCAGGCGCGGATGATCGCGTCGCAGCGCGGCAGGGTGATCTCCAGCGGCTTTTCGACGACGACGTGCTTGCCGGCCCTCGCCGACCGCACGGCCGGATCCAGGTGCGCTCCGCTCGGCGTGCAGACGCACACGACGTCGAGGCCCGGGTGCGCGAGCATCTTGTCGAGGTCGTCGTAGACGCGGCAACCGTCCTTGGCGAGGCCCGCGATCTTGGCGCCGTTGGCCTCGGACCGGCTGAACGCGGCGACGACGGTGGCGTCTTTGATGTCGTTGATCGCCCGCGTGTGGAACTCGGCGATCATCCCGCAGCCGATGATCCCGAAACCGTGCTTGGCCATGACCACTCCGATACACAAGAGACCGATTGCACCGCAGAGCTCGCGGAGCACGCAGAGAGAAAGACCGAGAAACGAAGAGGTAAAGAAGGCAATAGACGATTATTAATACGGGTCAATGGTGTTCATGGTTTTTCCGGTTTTGCGATTTCCTCGGTTTTTCTCTCTGCGTTGTCTGCGAGCTTTGCGGTGAAACTCCTATCCGAGAGCAATCCTCGCGATTTTGCGCTTGCCGACGCGTACGATCAGGCCGTCCGACACCGGCACGAGCGCTTTGGGGTCTCTGATCGTTTCCCGGTCGGGACCGATGTTGAACCCCCCCTGCTCGATGACCCTGCGCGCGTTGGAGGTGGTGGTCTCGAGGCCCAACGCCACGATCAAGCGGGGCGCGGTGATCCGGCTGTCGGCGTCCAGCTCGGACCGGGCGAGGGTGACCACCGGAATCTCCTCGGGATCGTCTCCCTGGGCCCGCCGGCGGAAATCGGCGGCCGCCTTCTCGGCGGCCTCGGCGCCGGAGTACTGCGTGACGATGGCCCGCCCGAGCATCTCCTTGGCGTCGCGCGGGTTGAGGCCCGCTCCCAGGAGGCGGTCGACCTCGGCGAGCGGCAAGTCCGTCAGCAGCGTGAAGTACTGCCGCATCGGCTCATCGGGGATGCTCATCACCTTGCCGAACTGCGTCGACGGGTCCTCGGCGACGCCGATGTAGTTGCCGAGGCTCTTGCCCATCCGGCGCACGCCGTCAGTACCGACCAAGATGGGCATCGTCATCGCGACCTGCGGCGCCTGCCCGCGCGATTGCTGGAGGTCGCGCGCGACGAGCAGGCTGAAGAGCTGCTCCGTCCCGCCGAGCTCGACGTCGGCTCTGACTTCCACCGAATCCCAACCTTGCATCAAAGGGTAGAGGCATTCGTGCAGATAGACCGGCTTCTCGGACGCGATGCGCTTGGCGAAATCGTCGCGCGCGGAGATCTGGCCGAGCGTCATGTGGCGCGTCAGGTCGAGCACGTCGAGGAACGACCACTTCGAGAACCAGTCACCGTTCCGATAAACTTCGGCACGCTCGAGGTCGATGATTCGGCCGACCTGGCGCAGGTAGTCCTGGGCGTTGATTTCCACCTGGTCCTGGGTAAGCCTCGAACGCGTCTCGTCCCGACCGGACGGATCGCCGACGAGCGCTGTGTAGTTGCCGATGATGATGACGGCCGTATGCCCGAGGTCCTGGAACTGCCGCAGCTTGCGCAAAGGCACGGTGTGCCCGAGATGGACGTCGATCCCCGTCGGGTCGATCCCGTACTTGACGCGCAAGGGGGCGTCTTCCCGCACGGACCGTTCCAGCTTCTTCCGGAATTCGTCCTCGGGCACAATGCCCTCGACGCCCCGGCGCAGGATCTGAAGTTGCTCGTCGACGCTCCGCATCAGGTCGGCTCTCGCTCGGAAACGCACTACCAACCGGGGACCTGTCCCGCCATTTCCCCGGGGAACGCTGATTCTAGGCGGACCCGGCGGAACGGGCAAGGTGGCCCGAAAATCCCAGCCCGGATATGATGGCTCTGGATCCGAGTCCGTTGCCCTTTTTGTGAGGCCCGTCCCCAGGATGTCGTCTTGGTCTCCGCTCTTGTCGCTGTTGCTAAACGTCCTGGTCACGGGCACACTCGCGTCGATGGTCGCCGGGTGGGTCTGGCTGGTCGTGCAGCTCAAGAACCACCGGCCGTTCCTTCCTCCTCTGGTTGTTCGGGAGGTGCCCTGGGGATTTCGTACGGTCCTGGCCTCGGTGCTCAGTTGGTTTGGGCTGCAGGTCGTCGTGCTGCTGGTTTACGGCGCGTTGACGCACCGGCGCCGAGGGGTGTCCCTCGCGTTTACCGAGCAGATGTTCTTGGTCACGGTCGTGAACAGCCTGGAGCTTTTCGTCCTTCCGTTGTTGTTGCGGACGGTTGGCCGGGCGCAAGCGGCGGACCTTGGTCTCGATCTGTCGCGGGCCGGACAGTCGGCGCGGGTGGGGGCGGTCGCGTTCCTGATCGTGACCTGGCCGGTGAACCTGCTTCACGGTCTCTGCGTTTTGCTCTGGCCGGTGCACCAGAAGCATCCGCTCGAAGAGATGGTCCGCGGCGGTCTGGATCTGCCCACCGCCTATCTGGCGCTGCTGTCGGCGGTTGTGTTGGCACCCGCCGTGGAGGAGATCCTGTTCCGGGGCATCGTTCAGAGCTGGCTAAGCCGCGTTTTTCGACGTTGGCGCTTAGCGAATGTGGTGCAAGAAACGGGCCTGGAATGGGTCGACGAACCACCGGCGGCGGACCTCGATCAGCCCAGCAAAGCCAGTGGTCCGGCCTCGGCGGACTGGATGCCCATCGTCGTCACCTCGGCGATCTTCGCCCTGGCTCATGCGCCCCAATGGCCCGCCCCGGTTCCCATTTTTGTGCTCTCGCTGGTCCTCGGTTTTATTTATCAACGGACCGGGAGCCTGCTCGCGTCGTTCGTGCTGCACGCGCTGTTTAACGGCTTCAGCACCCTTCTGCTCTTCTGGGCAATCGTTAACGGCGGCCAGCAAGCCGCAAAAGCCGTCCCGGCCCCGCAATCCCTCGCCGTTCCCCCAGCCGTTTTGTCGGCCGATTCTGCCTATCCTTTTGTACATTAGTATCATCGGCAAAATTCCGTCATTGCGATGTCTTTTTAAGTTGGCGCGCACCCTGATGACTGGTATAGTTCGGGCAGTCCCTATCCACACGGCTTGATGGTTGACGACCCGAAGCTTCAATGACGGTCCCGATTGAAAGTGGGGCTGGGCACTTGGAGTGAATCGGGTGCAACTTCGTCTTACGTCGTGCCGATAAGAGAGGGACACAATCATCGCCGTAGGCGTCGCATCGTTTTGAGTGGTGGGGAGACGGAACGGCCTGGTTCCACGAGCGAGGTTGCGTCGCTCGCCGCGTCTCCTTTGGTTCGCAATCCCACGCGGTGGCGTGCACCGCGAATCATCCGGTATCCGGCGCCAGGAGGGTGCGGGCGCTGGGCGGGATGCGTGGTCCTGCTCGGTACAACGGATTGATGGGGTGTGTTCTGGTAGTCAACGACACGCTCCAACACGTGGGGGTCTGTTTTCGATGAGCGAATCGAATTCGAAGAGAACCGCACCTTTGCATTCGGGTTTTGAGTGGGCCGGCACCGTCGCCCGCATTCGTCGTGGCGGCAAGTCCTCACGGGCCGGCCGGCGTGCTGCACTGCTCGGTGTCTTGACCTCGGCCTATGTCAATTCGACCCGGGGACGCCGTGCGACCGATGGTCGCACCGGGACCGACCGCGGCTGAACGCCGCGCCACGCGTCCAACGAACCAAACAAGCCGCCGGCCCTTCCTCGCCAGGAAGGGCCGGCGGCTTCGCTTTCGGGGGCTGCCGTCCGTGGCCAGCCGCGACGAGGACGCACTTCCCCGACGTCCCCCTTCAAGGCCGATCGAGATCCCCCGCAGCCTTGAACGCCTCGCCTATACAGGCGGCGAGGGGTTGCGTTAGAATTCATCGATCCTTCGGCCGAACGAGCCGTGCCGCGCTCGTTCGCCTCGGCCCCGCCGACCTGCGAGCTTCTCTTCCCGCCGACCCGGCCGCGACGAGGAACGGTATGCTCCCCGCCCGATCGCCACGCCTCCCCTGGGCCCTGCTCGGTCTCTTGTGCGTCGTTCCCTATCTGGCTCGGGCCGAGCCGCCAGGACCGAAACCGGTGAGTTTCGTCAGGGATGTCCGTCCCATCTTGGCCCGCCACTGCTTCGCGTGTCACGGCCCGGACAGTGCCAAGCGCAAGGCGAAATTACGCCTGGACACGAAAGACGGCGCATTGGGCGAGTACGATGGAGTGCGGCGGATCACGCCGGGTTCGCTCGACGATAGCGAGGTCTATCTGCGGATCACGAGCAACGACTCGGATGAGCGGATGCCACCCGGCAAGGACAACACGCGGCTCACGCCCGAGCAGATCGAAACCCTGAAGCGCTGGATCGAACAAGGGGCGAAGTGGGAGTCACACTGGGCGTTCGAAAAGCCCGTGCAAGCGCCGCTTCCTGCGGTCCGGGACGGAGCGTGGTGCCGCAATCCGATCGATCGTTTCGTGCTGGCGCGGTTGGACGCCGAGGGGCTCAGGCCGTCGCCGGAGGCCGATCGCGCGACGCTCATTCGCCGGGTGTCGCTCGACCTCACGGGCGTGCCTCCCACACCCGAGTCCGTCGAGCGGTACCTGGCCGACCGCGCGCCCGACGCCTACGAGAGGCTCGTCGAACGGCTCCTCCAGTCGCCGGCTTTCGGCGAGCGCTGGGCACGCCTCTGGCTCGATCAGGCACGGTACGCCGATACGAAGGGGTACGAGAAGGACCAGCGCAGGTCGATCTGGCGCTTCCGCGATTGGGTCATCAACGCGTTCAACTGCGATATGCCCTACGACCGCTTCACGGTCGAGCAACTGGCGGGCGACCTGTTGCTGAATGCCACGCCGGACCAGGTTCTCGCGACGGCCTTTCATCGCAATACCCTCGTGAACGACGAGGGGGGGACCGACGATGAAGAGTTCCGGGTCGCCGCCGTCAAGGACCGCGTCGACACGACGGGCCAGGTCTGGCTCGGCCTGACGCTCGGCTGCGCCAAGTGCCATAGCCATAAGTATGATCCGATTGCGCAGAACGAGTACTACCAACTCTACGCCTTCTTCAACCAGACCGAGGACAGCGACAAGGCGGACGACCGGCCGACCGCACCCTTCCCCGCGCGCGAGCAACAGCAACGGCACGACCAAATCTTCGGTCGGATCCAGTCGCTGGAATCGGCGTTGCGCACCCCGACACCCGCGGCGACGGCAGCGTTCGAACGCTGGCAGTCAGCGCAAAGTGCGCGGCCTGGTTGGAGCGTCGTAATCCCAGCGACGATGGACGCCAAGAGCGGTTCGCCGTTGAAAGGACTGCCTGACGGCTCAATCCTCGTCGGTGGTACCGGCACGCCTCCCGCGAAAGAGACTTACACGGTGAGCCTGAAGACTGGCGCGACGACGCTTCGGGCGCTTCGGCTCGAGGCGATTCCCGACCCTTCTCTGCCCCGGGGCGGCGTGGGTCGATCGGTTGGCGACGGGAACTTTGTCTTATCGGGCATTTCGCTCACGGTCCGCCCCAGGGGTGGACTGACGCGGGAGCTGAAGTTTGCGAGCGCTGCCGCGGATTTCGCGCAGGGCGGCTATCCGATCGACCACGCGCTTGCTAACCCGGACGTCAAGAAGCACGGCTGGGCCGTCTCGCCCGAGGTAGCCAAACCGCACCAGGCACTCTTCCGGCTGGCGGATCCGGTCGCGTTAGAGGAGGGGGACGAGCTGGTCGTTCGTCTCGATCACGAGTTTGAATTCGCGTATCCCGGTTTCAGCCTCGGCCGTTTCCGGCTGTCGGTCACGGATGATGCCGGGGCAAACTTGACGACCGGTCTTCCGGAGCCTTTGGCGCTGGTGCTTCGCACTCCTGCGGGAGAACGAACGCCCGCACAGAAACAGGCGCTCTGGGATCATTTCGCGGCATCGGCTCCCGAGACGAAATCGATTCGCGACGAACTGGCCGGACTGAGGTCGGAGCGAGATGTCCTGTTGAATGCGGCGCGCACGCCGATCTTCCGAGAGCTCCCCGCGGGACAGCGCCGGCAAACGCGGCTTCATAAGCGGGGGAATTTTCTCGACCCGGGGGACATGGTCGAGCCGGGAACGCCGGCGAGGTTCGCGCCACTTCCTTCCGGTGCGCCCAGGGACCGCCTGGGGCTCGCGCGCTGGATCGTCGATCCGGGCAATCCGCTGACAGCCCGCGTGGCGGTGAACCGGCACTGGGCCCAGTTCTTTGGCCGGGGGCTGGTCGAAACGCAGGAAGACTTCGGGTCGCAGGGGCAGCCGCCAAGCCATCCGGAGCTGCTTGATTGGCTGGCCGTCGACTTACGCTACGGCGGGTGGTCGCTGAAGCGGCTCTGCCGGCTGATCGTGACGTCGGCCACGTACCGGCAGTCCTCCCGGGTCGCCCCTGAGCTGCTGAAGAAGGATCGGTTCAATCGGTTGCTTGCGCGTGGACCCCGATACCGCATGGAGGCCGAGATGGTGCGCGACGCCGCCCTTGCGGCCGCGGGGCTGTTAAGCGCTCGGATGTACGGGCCTTCGGTGATGCCCTACCAGCCGGACGGCATCTGGAAGAGCACGTACAGCAGCGACAACTGGGTCACGAGCCCGGGGAACGAGCGGCACCGTCGCGGCCTCTATACGTTCCTCAAACGCACGTCGCCGTACCCCGCGATGATGGTCTTCGACGCGCCGAGCCGCGAGGTCTGCACGGTGCGCCGGATCAGCACAAACACGCCGCTCCAGGCCCTCGTGACGCTGAACGATCAGGTCTACATCGAGGCCGCGCAGGCCCTCGCCCGGCGCGCGTCGCGGGAGGCCGGTCCGTCGGTCGAGGGGCGGATCGCGCGGGCGCTCCAGCTCGCGCTGATCCGGCCGGCCGAAACTCGCGAGGTCTCGGCGCTCGTGGAGTTATACCGCAAACGGCTCGAGTTTTATCGCAAGGACGGTCGGGCTGCGCACGAGCTCGCCGCGAATCCCCTGGGGCCGGTTCCGGCGGGCAGCGATGAGGCCGACCTGGCAGCGTTGACGTCGGTGTGCAACGTGATCCTCAATCTCGACGAGTTCCTGACGCGCGGTTAGACGTGGTAAGCGAGCATGCCCGTGAACTTTGAACGCGAAAGCCTCAAAGCGATGACGCGCCGGTACTTCTTCGGACAGTGCGGCGTCGGTCTCGGCGCGATTGCGCTGGCGAACCTGCTCGGCGACGAGAGGACCGCGCGGGGTGCCGAGACGCTGGCCGACAACCCGCTCACCGCTCGAGCCCCGCAACGGCCGGCGAAGGCGAAGAACGTCATCTACCTGCACATGGCGGGATCGCCGAGTCAGCTCGACCTGTTCGACCCGAAGCCCGCACTGCAAAAGTTTCACGGGAAGGCATGTCCACAAGAGTACCTCAGGGGCAAGCGGTTCGCGTTTATCCAGGGCGTGCCGAACATGCTCGGCACCCCGTTCAGGTTCGCCAGGCACGGACAAGCATGTGTCGATCTGAGCGAGGTCTGGACGCACCTTCCGTCCGTCATCGACGAGTTCGCGGTCGTCAAGTCGGTGCACACCGACCAGTTCAACCACGCCCCCGCGCAGCTCTACCTTCACACCGGCACGCCGCAGTTCGGCGGCGCGTCGATCGGCGCGTGGGCCACGTATGGCCTTGGCAGTGAGAACCAGGACCTCCCCGGCTTCGTGGTCCTTACCAGCGGCGGCAAGACCCCTGATGCCGGCAAGAGCGTGTGGGGGAGCGGCTTCCTTCCCTCGGTCTACCAGGGCGTTCAGTGCCGTTCGCCGGGCGATCCCGTGCTGTTCCTCTCCAATCCCAACGGCATGGACCGAACTGGGCGCAGGGAGACCCTCGACACGCTCAAGACCCTCAACGAATGGCAGGCGCGGGCGATCGGCGACCCTGAGACGGTCACGCGCATCGCGCAGTACGAGCTTGCTTACCGCATGCAGATCGCGGCTCCTGAGGTGATGGACATCTCCCGCGAGCCCAAGCACATCCTCGATATGTATGGCGCGAGGCCCGGGTTCGTGCCCGAGTCGGACGCGGCCTCCGATCCGCGCGTCGCCTACAGAGGAACGGACGCCGCGTTCGCTAACAATTGCCTGCTCGCACGCCGCCTGGTCGAGTCGGGAGTGCGGTTCGTGCAGCTCTACGACTGGGGCTGGGACCACCACGGCGTCAGCCCCGGAGAACACATTCCGTACATCATGCCGATCAAGGTCCAGCAGATCGACCGAGCGCTCACCGCGCTCGTGAAGGACCTGAAGCAGCGCGGGCTGCTGGACTCGACCCTGATTGTGTGGGGCGGCGAGTTCGGCCGCACGCCGATGCAGCAGAACAACGCGCCGAACCAGCCCTATATCGGCCGCGACCACCACCCCTACGCCTTCACGATGATGTTGGCCGGGGGCGGTATCAAGGGCGGCCAGGTCTTCGGCCAGACGGACGACATCGGTTACTACATCGCGGAAAACCCGGTCGACGTCCGCGACCTCCAGGCCACGATCCTGCACCTGCTCGGCCTCGACCCCTGGAAGCTGACGTACTCCTACCAGGGGCTCGAACAGCGCCTCATCGGCGTGGAGGGAAGGGCCAAGCTGCACCAAGCACTCCTGGCCTGACCACGCTCCATCTACGGCTTGGTCGCGGCCGGCGCTGGCACCTGCGACTTCGCCCCGAGGTATGCCACCAGGTCGCAAATCTCCTCGGGCGACAGCTTCTCGAAGATACCCTCGGGCATCATCGAGGTGGGGAGCGCCTTAAGGTCCTCGATTTCCTGGCGGTCGAGCACGAGGCGTTCATTGACGGTCTGGATCGTCACGGTGGCCTCCGACTGCTCGCGGATGATTCCCGACACGACCCGGCCGTCGCGCGTGGCAAGCGTGTTCAGCCGGAAGTCGCGGCCAACGGTCGCGCTGGGGTCGAGCACGTTCTCGAGCACGTAATCGAGGTTCGCCCGATCCGAGCCGGTGAGGTCCGGACCGACGTCTCCCCCAGCGTCGAAGAGGCGATGGCACTGGGCACAAGTGCGCTGAAACACGTCGCGGCCGCGTGAACGGTCGGCGGCCTTCAGGGCGTCCGCGGTCAGCAGACCCTTGTACTTGGCGATCAAGGCCGTCTTCTCGCGGGAAGTAGGCCTGACGGATCCCCAAACGGCCTCGACCAGGGTTGCGATTCGGCGATCCGGCAACGCCTGCAACTGCCGGACGGTGGCGACCGAAAGGTCGCGCGCGGACACGGTGCCCTTCTCGACCGCCTTCAGGAGCTCGAGCGCGTAAGCCGGGCGGGACGAGAGGCTGTTCACGGCATCTTCGCGTTCCGCGGCCGTGAACGTTTTGTAGCGGGCGAGCATAAGGCCCGGAGTCGCCGGGTCATCGAAGGCGGCAAGGGCCCGCAACGCGTTCGACCGCAGCTCAGGATCGTCGAGCAGGGTTTGGAGTTGAGCGGCGAGGCCCGCGACGCGTTTCTCCGTCAGAGCTTCCAGCGCAGTCCGGCGCGCTGGGGACCCGGTCGAGCGGTCTATGAGGATGGACCGAAACGTGGAGATCGCCAGTGCGTCGCCGTAGCTCACGCCGACCAGCAATGCCTCCTGGCGCGTCTCGGCGTCGTTGCTTGCGAGCAGAGCGCGGAACGCACTCTCCCACCCGTCGGGACGGCCGGGATCCTTCCTTCCCCGGAGTGCTTCGCGCATTCCTTTGAGGAGAGCCAGGCGAAGGCCGTTATCGCTCGTGGACTCGAGAAACCGGGCGACCAGAGCCGGCCCCCCCTGCTCGACCATCAGGCGCCGGGCCAAGAACTGCCGCGGCAGCGGGTAGCGACTCACCGCCGCCAGGTTCAGCGCACGCGAAGGGTCGGCGGCCACGAGCGGCTCAATGCCGTACCAGGTCATCAAGGGGAGGTACGCGTCGGTCGCGTCTTCGGCGTGGCTCACCAGCGCTTCGGCCAGCTCCCACCGCAGCGCGGGGCTGAGCCGCTGAAGCAGCGCGGCGATCTCGAGCCGGACCCTTGGCGACTCATCGCGTTTGGTGAGATCAGTCAATGCCGCCAGCGCGACTTTCGACGGCGCTTTGCCTTCACCGATGAGCCGAACCGCCCAACCGCGGACGCGGTCGTTCGGGTCTTTCAACAACGCGACGAGGTCGCTCTCGCCCGCGCCGCCGACTGCATGGAGGGCCCACAAGGCGCGTAGCTTGTGCGGGACCGATGTCGCCTCGCGGAAGGTCCCTCGGAGCGCGTTTTGAACGGCCCTCATGTCGCGGCCGGCGGCGGCACGTTCCTGGAGGATCAAGCGAGCCTGGCGAACATGCCATTCGTTCTTATGGGTCTGGAGCCGGGCCAGTTCCAGATCGCTCAGCCGAGCAAGGTCGACCTGGAGAGGCTTCGGCGTTCCGTAGGTCACCTTGTAGATGCGGCCGTTCTCGCGGTGCGCAACGTCGCCATCGGTCTCGTGACACTCGCCCGTGTCGGTCCAGTCGGTCACGAAGACGCCGCCGTCCGGCCCGGCCTTGAGCTCGAGCCCGCGGAACCATTCGTCGTTGGCGAACAGAAAGTCCTTTTCATGTCGGGCCACGTAGCCAGAGCCGCGCGGTTGAAGCGTGTCGCGATTGACCCGGTGTCCGTGAATGTTGCACATGAAAGCGGAATTGCGGTATTCGTCCGGCCAGTTGTCGCCGAGGTAAATCATCGCGCCGACGTGTGCGTGACCGCCCCCCGCCTCGCCGTGTTTGCCCTTCCCTCCGCGTGAGTCGGTCCAGTCGCCGCCGGCCCAATGGATATGATCCGCGCAGCTCGCAATCAAGCCGTACGAGTGCGGGTTCACGTCCTGGCCGAACATTCGCTGAAAGTGCGCCCCGGGGACAACGTGAAACAGGTGCGGGATGACGCAATTCGTGATGAAGGCCTCGCCATAATCATCGAAGTCGAGGCCCCAGGGGTTCGTCGTGCCGTGCGCGACGGCTTCGAAAACGCCGCGCGTCGGGTGATAGCGCCAGACGCCGCAATTGAGGACGACCCGTTCCGGGTCTGGTGCGCCCGGTTTGCCGACCTTGGAGTTCGAGAGGATGCCGTTGCAGCCCCAGAGCCAGCCGTCGGGGGCCCAGTTCAGGCCGTTGAACAGGTTGTGGCGGGCGTTAACGTCCCACCCGTCGAGCACGACCGTCGGCGAACCGTCGGGTACGTCGTCGGCGTCCTTGTCCGGAATGAAGAGCAAGTTCGGCGTCGCGCACAGCCAGACGCCGCCGAAGCCGAGGGCGATGCCCGTAACGGTGTTCCCCTGGTCCCAGAACACCTTGCGGCGGTCGAAATGTCCGTCGCCGTCGGTGTCCTCGAAAATGACGACTCGGTCCTTCTCTTTCGGCGGCTGGAGCCATTCGGGGTAGGAGAAGTTTTCCACGACCCAGAGACGACCGCGGCGGTCGACGGTGAACGCGATCGGCTGGCGGACGTCAGGCTCGCCGGCAAACAGGGTGACCCGGAACCCTTCGGGAACCGTCATTCGCTTTGGTGCCTCTGCCAGCGAGAGCGGCGTTTTGGGCTCGGGCGAAGGGACCGGGCCCTGGGCTTTCGAGGTGCTGGTCAGGAGGCCCGACAGCAACACGATCACCCACAGCGGACAGCGCGGCACGCTCATTCAAGTGGACTCCGGATCAAGCGGCATTCGGATCAGTCGGGGGACGCTCGCCATGAGCGATCAACACTGTAACGGCCAAGTTGTGCCGCCGGAAGCCGGCGCTTCCCGTCCGCGATGTGAGCTCAGGCCGGCTTGCCGGCAGACCTTTACGGCGTGGACGGAGTTGACGAAGATGGTCGCGTACCCGGAATGTCCCATTCTTGAGGGCCCGCATGTCCGACCTCGATACCACGGTCTCCGCTCTCAAGGACCTTGTGCTTCGCTTCTCACAGGAGCGCGACTGGGAACAGTTCCACCACCCGAAAGACCTCGGGATCGCGCTGGTGTGCGAGGTTGGCGAAGTGGTCGAACACTTTCGCTACCGCACGAACGAAGACGTTCAAAAGGTACTCGAAAACCCTGATGCCCGGCGCGAGCTGGCGCACGAACTCGCCGATTGTTTCTGGTTGCTGCTGCGACTTGCCGACGTCTGCAAGGTTGATCTGGCCGACTCGCTCCGGGAGAAAGTCGAACTGGCCGCGATCAAGTACCCCGTCGACCAGTGCTACGGCCGGCCGGACAAGTACACGAGCTATCGGCCCACCCCTCTCTCGCAAACGCCGGTGCCACGGCCAGGCGCGCCTGGCGAAAATTCAGGCGTCTCTTGAAGTTGGGAGATCAGGGCCGGCTCAAAAGGCGCCTTGGGGCGCTCTGGCCAATCGCACGCATGGGTCTGAGTGAGCCGTCCGATTAGAGGTGGTGTTGCGCTAAGATCCAGCGCCGAATCACCTCGAGGACGTAGTCTTTCTCCGCGGCCGTCAGCGCTCGGCCTTTGGGGATCTGGTGCCACTTCTCGAGGCAACCCCGGCAGCATGTCGCCGTCGCGTGCTGAGCGACGAAGACCGGGTGGTTGCGCATCGGCGTTTGTTTGCCGTCGTTTTGGGGCTCCGCAGGGGCAAGCCGCTGCTCGATGAAATCCTGGCCGTGCGACAGGATGACCTCGAGTCCCCGCTTGTCCAAGTACTGCTTCTCGGCGAGCCGCAGCCGGAACCTGCGTCGAAAGTCCGAGCGCTGTAGCCGTTCCAAGACTCGGTCGACATCGTCGATCATGGCGAAGACCCGCGTGTTGTTACGTTCGAAAATCCCGATCTCAACTCAGCGCGATCACGTCGCTGGCGATACTCCGACGAAAGCGGACACTCTTGGTTTATTTGGGCGTGGCGCGGCCTGCATTGGCAAGACAAACTCTGGCCACCGTCTCGCGCGAATAACCCGGTGGGAGGCGATTTGTCGGCAAGATATCGCTTCAACAGAACGGCGCCTCGACGGTCGGCCCTTCGGGACCCTCACAGCCTTCCGTTTTTTATGCGCGTTGTTGGATTCCATTCACGCCAACAAAAACAAAGGCTGGCATATGGATCGCTCTTGCACGGGAGCCGCCTTTGGTGTAGATTCCCGCCCGTCACGGAGCAAGACCGGCTGTTCCTGTGACCGCTCGCCGGATGCCCTCGCTCTCGGTGAACCACCCCGGGAACCCACATCAACGCTGCCTCGGCCGAGCTCGGTCGACTGCACCCGAGACCATGCCGCTGGCGACCAACCCCCGGGTGCGCACCGGGGGTTTTTTTGCGCTCGCTGGGGGCGCGCGGATTTCCGAATAGGATCGCTGGGACGGTGGTCGTATGCAATTGCGCGGTGGGTAACATTTGTCGTATGAATTCTTGATGAAGCTCCTTGGCAGACGACGGGGCGGGTCGTTACATTTTGACCCGAATCGATCCCCCTGCCCCCCGGAGTTCTTCGATGATCATCCTCACCTGTCCCGGCTGCGGCGCCCGGCTGAAGGGCCGGGGGAGCCCGACCCGGCCCGCGGTCGCCTGCCCGCGTTGCGGCGCCTCGGTCCCGATCCCCAGCGCCGACCCCGAGCCAGCCCCCCCGGCGCAGCCCGAGGGCGTCCGTCTCGAGCCCCTGCCCGAGGAGCAGTACGCCCTCGCCGACGTCGAGGCTCCCCGGTCCGAGCCGATTGTCCCCGCTCCCAGCTCAGCACATGGGCCGGCCCGCCGGCGATCTCCGGAGGCCGACAGCACGGGCTTTGGCCCCCGGACCCGCGAAGCGCGGGCGACGACGGAGGAGGATGAGGAACAAGAAGAGCCCTCCCGGCAAGGTCCGCTGGTCTGGGTCGCCCTGGCCGCGGTCGTGGTGCTGCTGGGCTTCGCGGGGTACAGGTGGTGGCCGGCAGGTCGCGGCAGCGCGCCGAAGGGGCCCCCAGGCTCGGATGCGCCGCTGACCACAGCGCCGGCTCGGCCGTCGTCCGAATTGACCTCCACGAGCCTCCTGGCCGATGCTCCGAAGCCCGGACCGGGGACCTGGAACGTCACTCCCGACGGCGCCAAGCCTCCCGCGGGGCTGGGTTCGGCTTTCATGGTCGGCTGGCCGTTCGGCGAATACAAGGATTTCAAGCCGTCCGGCGATTACGGGGGCGCCAAGCCGTTCAAGGTCCGGTTGCAAGCGACCCCGACGATCTTCTTCGGACGGGCCGATCGGGGTCAGGCGGCTGTCCTGGTCGATATCGCCGATCATCAGGGAGCGGCAGGGAGGGAACGACGCCTCTACCGCTACGACCTCCGGCATTCCCCCCTCCCGCTCGGATCGACCAACTTGAAGAGGTCGCACGGTCTCGTCGCCGATATCAGCCCGGACGGTCGTCGGCTGGCAGTGTTCTGGGAGTCGTTCGACGAAGGGGAGTCCACACCCAAGATATACCCACTCAGCGTACTCTCGGCCGAGACCGGCGAGCGGGTCGGCAGCCTGCCGATCCCCCCGCGCCGGGTCGACTCCCGGGGTGTCGACATCCCGCTGCTGTCCCCCGCCTCGGTGTGGTTCCTGGACGACGACCACCTGGCCGTCTTCGACCAGGGCCAGGGTGTTTTGGAGGTCTGGGACGTCACCTTCAAGGATCGCTCATCCCGCGTCGACTGCAAGCTCGGAGGGCCGGTGCTCGTCACGCCGGGGCGCGGGTGGATCATCGGGTACACCGGCGACAGCTTCGAGTGGCGGCGCATCCCGACGGGGGAACTCGGCGGCACGCTCCGCCTGCCGGCGGCGCTGCCGGCGGACCGGTCGACGCCGGCGATAGCGATCTCACCCGACGGCGCTCGGTTCGCGGCTTACCTCCGGGGCCCGGAGAAGCACATCCTGCTGACCTGGGACGTCGCCACGGGCGCCCTCCGCGACGTGGTCATGTTCCCCCGAGCGTTCGCCGCCACCGATTCGTGCAAGGAGTGCGACCTGCACCTGCAATGGGCCGGTCCGCGGGCCCTGCTCTTTGCCGGGCTCCACCTCGTCGACCTCGACCTTCGGACCACGGTCTGGAGCCTGTTCCCCACCCCTTCGCTCGGTCAGAACTGGGCCCGGCCTCGACCAGGCCCCGACGAGCGGTTCTGGTGGGCTGCTGTTCCACCCGAGGGCAACGCTCTCTGGGACGAGCTGGCCGCCCAGAATCCGCAGGGCCCCGAGCGGTTGGCCGACTCGTTCCTGCTCGCCGGCAACCCGTTCCCTCCGGCGCTGGCACGCTACCGGGAGGATCTTCGCCAGGACCTCATCCTCAACCGGGATGTCCCGCTCTGCGTCGAAGCGCAGGGCCTCGACGCGCCGTTCCGCGAGCGCGTCGTGAAGGCGATTTCCGAGGTGCCCTGGGTCAAATCCTACGAGATTGACCCCAACGCCCCCGTCAGGCTCCGCCTGAGGATTCACCCGACAATCGTGGGAACGTCGCACCGGGTCTCACAGATGAGGCACAAACTCTCCGGGGCCATCGTGAACCTGACGCTCGTCCGTCCCGAGGTCTTTGTCAAAGGGACCGTCGAGATCGCGGACAAGTCGGGGGCCGTCCGGTGGTCGAGCTCGCACGAAATCGCGGCGAATGCGACGATCGACCCGGAATACCATATCCCCGATCGGCTCCGCGAGCTGTATCCCGAGGCGTACGACGGCCGCTCCGGCCCGGAGATCGAGGCCAAGTACCCCGCGCAGGCCGCCGCCGCCCGGGAAGACTTCCTCAAGGTCCTCGACGCGGGCCTGCGGGGATCCTTCGACACGGACAAACCGGCGATCCGATTCCCCGCCAACTCGCCCGTGCTGCGCACAGGAGCGATAACCATCGACGGGAGGCCAGAACCCGAACCCTCCGCCCAGGCCCGCTGAGCCGACGGGCCGCTGCGGGGGGAGTGGGGGACATGAGTGGGGGCCGCCGGCCTACTCCGGAAGTCGAGCCAGGTCCGGCTGCCGACGAGCGCTGAGCGACATCATTGCCAAGTGAGAAACGCGGCGGGGCGGCGTGGCGTGGGGGAGGCGGCACCCAATCCAGCCGAGGTTCTCCTTTGGCGGCGAGTTCAGAATTGATCGGCGCTGACGATCTCGCCGCCGGCTTTGGTGGCGATGGCGCCCCAGGCGCTCAGCGAGACGCTGTCCTTGATGAACTTGACCGAGCCGTCAAGGAGACGCCCGCGTCAAAAGTCTGCTTTCACGTCGCGGGTCTCACCGTGCTGCGCGCAACAAACTCAGTCCGAACGCGACTGAGCTTCCTCAGGCGGCGACGGCGCTGAGTGGGAAGGCGTTTAACGGTGCAAGAGTGCGGAG
>JARLIH010000215.1 GCA_031291845.1 Isosphaeraceae bacterium
CATTTCTCGATTTCCAGCAGCGCCGGCAGGGGCAAGGGGGCCAGGGGAGCGAGGCGCGCGAACGCGTCGCGCAGGTCGTCGCGTGCGCCGGGGTGGCTCGGGTGGTCCCACCAGGGGAGGTCGAAACCTTTGAGCGCGGCTGCTCGTGATGCGACGGCCAGGGCCAGGCTGCGGCCGTCGCACGCGTTGAGCCAGACCTCGAAAAACCGCGCGGTGTCGAGGCCCTTCTCGAGCGCGCGGTCCCACGTTTCGAGGGCGTCGAGGCTCTGTGTCCGCGGGCTCTGCTCCAGGTCCCGGCGCACGTCCAGGGCCAGGCAGCGCCAGGCCCCGGCGGACTGGAGCACGTGGTGTCGCAAACGCCAGGGCGAAAACCTCTCGCTGCCGGCACGGGTGGCCGCGGCGAGGGTCTCGGCGGCCAGTCCATGGGGCTCGAAGCCGGACCCCTCTCGACCGACTCCCAGCCGTTGCAGCGCGCGTGTCAAATGCTCGAGCCACGCCTCGGGGTCGTCCGCTAACGGCTGGAGGACTTCAGAGAGCGCAGCCCCAAGGCCCGCGAGTCCCTCCGCACCGGCTTGAAAACCGCCGGGCCAGGCCTCGCGCGCGGCGTCGAGGGCCAGCTCGAGCGCGCCGGCGGAGGTCGTGTCGATGCTGGACAGGATCTGGCCCAGCACGGCGCCTCGCTGGCCGGCCGGGACGATCGGCAAGCGAATGTCGAGCAGGGCGCGGGCGTCCCCCGCACGGAGAACCCGCGCGTACTCTTTGCAGGCGTCCAGCCGTGCCTCGTGCGTCGGGCGCAGGTCCCCACGTTCGCGGGCCTCGTTGAGCCAGGCCTTGACGCCCGGTTTGAGCGAGCGTTTCACGTACAGCCAGCGGATCAGGTCGAGGTCCGACCGGGTTCGCGACAGGAACTCTCCGGGCCATTGCGGGTCACGGGGACGCTCGTTCGCGGGGAGTGGGAGCAGGGCCTCCTCGACGGCCCAGCGGTAGGCCTCGTCGGGCAGTGTCGGATCGGCGGCGATCACGAGCGCGGCGCGTGCGAAATGGGCCCGGCGCTGGGGCGGCGCGCCGGCGAGGATCGCGCGCCACGTTTCAATGTTCAGGGGATCGGCGAACGCGCGGCGCAGGACGGGTTTGAGCCAATCGACGCCGTCCTCACGCCCCAGAGCCCACGACACGATGAGCACACGGCCTCGCGGTCCGCCGGTCTCGAACGCCTCCGCCAAGGTTCGGGCCACGGCGCTCCCGGATTCCGGGCGCTGCCGGGCGGCTTCGGCCAGGGCGTCGAGTACCACGGGCACCGTCGCGGGACGCGCGAGCGCTGCGACGACCCGGTGGAGCAGCTCCTGGGTCGGCGCCGGGCCGCGGAGGGACTCGACCGCGCTGTGGATTTCGAGCGGCAAAAGGAGCGCTGGGCCGCAAGCGGGAAGGGCGCGCAGCTCGTCCAGCGCCTCGGTCGCGAGAACGTGGGGCAGGTCCAGCACGAAAGCGCTCACGAAGGCCGGGCGCTGTTCGAGCGGTGCCGCCTGCACGACCGCTTGCAGCGAGGGGGAGCGCATTGCCGCGGGCCCATGCTCGACGGCGCGGGCGAACGCCCGGCCCCAGGCGGGCGCGCACTCGCGCGCCAGCCAGGCCGTGGGCAGGCTCAGGTGCGCGACCAGCGCGGCGAGCGCTCTTTCGTCCCGGCCCACATGCTCGTGCCACCAACGGGCCCCGCGTGCGTCGGTCCACTCTTGGCCGAGCCCCGCATGGCCGCACCATGAAGCGAGCTGAGCGAGCTGCGACCAGTCTGCGGCAACGTGCGTGTCGCCGAGCGTGGCATCGAGGGCAACGAGGTTGTCGAGCCACGCGTCCTCCCAACATTCCGCGGGATCTCGCTCGCCCGCGACGCGGCCCCGGCGGTGCGTGGCCTCGAACGCGCGTCGAGCCGTTTCGTCGCCTCGGGTCAGCCAGCCGGCGAGCGTCCGGGCCCAGGGAGCGGGGTTGGTCTCCGGCTCGACGGTCGGCTTTTCGAGGTCGGCCAGGACGCCGAGCGAGAGCAGCACGCTGCGATTCGGCCGCGCGGCGGCGGCGGTTCCTTGCAGGCGCAGGCCGGGGAGTTCCTCGGGGCGGTCGTGGTATGTCGAGAAGGTGAGCCCGCGGCGGCACGGTTCGGGAAAGGCAAACGTCAGGAGGGCCACGAGCGGGGCGAGACGTTCGGGGACGTCGATGAGGAACAGCGTTCGCCCCTCCCGGACGACCGTTGCGACGGACGTCAACAGCCGGGCGAGCAGGTCCGCGCCGAGGGCTTGACTGGTTTGGCCGACCCGGTCGAACGCGGCGAGCCCGCCGGCTTGCTCCAGGGCGATCGCCAGCGCGGGGGGGGACTGCTCGCGGCTCGGCTCGCGGTCGGACGCGACCCAGAAGGACGCGTCGTAGAGTCCGGCGGGCCAGAAGTGGATGGCCGCGAGCTCGGCTTCGTCCAACTGAAGGCCGTGCGCGAAATGGCCGCCGGGCCGGCCCCAAGGTCCGCGCTCGGTTTCGTACTCGTGGCTGCGCGGGGTGAGGAACGCGACCTCGGCCTCGCCGCCGTCCCCTCGGCGAAAGCGCAGCGTGGGGGGCGCCAGTTGGCGTGTGCCCGGCACGAACGCACGCAGCCCCAGATGGCGGAAGTCGGACGTGACCGAGTAGCCCTCGCTCAGCCGCTTGATCTGGAAGCCGTTGCTCGCCCCCAGCCCATAACCGATCGGGCATTGCGTGTAGTAGATCTGCTTCATCACGCGTGCCTCGGATCGGATCGGCGACGTGCGCCGAATTCGTGCGGATTGCTCACCCCTTTCGGCCGCCGTGTCACTATCATGGTAAGCCAGCCGAGTTCCCATGGGCAACCGGGAGGGACGATCGGATGAGGCTGGGGCGGTGAAAGGTTGGGCCGGTAATGGCTCTTGAGTCGCGTCGGCGGAGCGGATTCTGTTGCGCCTGGGGCGATCTTCGCACCTCTCCGCTTGCGGGAGAGGGGTTTCGCGCAACACTTCCGGTCAGGACGTGTTTAGCCGCCAAGCCCAACTTTTCATGATCGAAGATTGACTCATAAAACTTCTCAGATGTCGTTGAAATTGCGGTCATGCGATGAGTAAGCCGTGAAGGGGAGCGACTGATGGGCCAGGCCGAGACGCCGCGGAATGCGACACCGAATCCGAGTCTTCCGAAGACGATCGGCATGCTCAATATGGCTTTCGGTTTTGTGCTGTTGCTCTGCGGTGCGGGGTGCCTTCGGGGTACGACGGCGATCATGAGCGGAAATCCGAGACTCCAGCTTGACCCAGGGCTGACGAAGGAGGCTGCTCGGGAGATGCGCCGGAACTTCGTCGAGGAGCTGCGGCAACGAGAGGAAAAGGTGACGGGCGAAAGCGAGAAGGCACGGTTGCGCAAGGAACGCGAGCGCATCGAGGCGCGACCGGAAACCGTGGAGGACCGCGTCGATTTCACGCGGGTCAACCGCGGTACGCAGCGGCTCGCGGTTTATCTTTGGATCGACGTTCTGACCGGGCCCTTGCTGAATCTGTTGATGCTGATTGCCGGGGTCGGTCTCGTGCGGCTCAAGACGTGGGGTCTTCGGCTCGGCATCTGGGTCGCGGCCTTGAAGGCCGCAAGGCTGCTGGCGCTCGGGCTTTTCCTGGTCGCTTTTGTCCTGCCGGCGATCAGTCAGGGGGTGGACGAATTTGCCGACACCGACTTCGCCGAAATCACGTCGGCCAAGATGCAGGAAGACCAGAGGCAAAAGGCGGGGGGCGGCCTGCCCAGCGCTCAGCCGGTGGCGCTTGAGCCCGGCGAGCTCATCAAGATCGTGAAGCGGGGGGGATACATCTGGGTGATCCTTTGTACGTGCTTTAGTGTGTTATATCCGTTGGTCGCGTTGATCGTGTTGACGCGTCCGGCCGCGGCAGCCGCCGTAGGCCGAGCCGCGGACGACGGCGAGATCGATTCGTAAGAGAAGCGGCGCCGGCGGTGTCAGCAGGTTCTCGACGGAGGGAAGCGGATGAGCGGGTCGAGTGTCGTCATTCCCAATCCCCGTGTTCCGTCGGTGCTCGGGGTCTTGAACATCGTGTTTGGTATCTTGCTTCTCCTCTCCAGCCTCGCGGTTGTGGGGTGGACTCTCGCCTATCCGCACTTCGTCAAAATGATGGTCGTGCCCGGCGGGCCGCAGCAGGCGCAAAAACGGGAGGCCGAGATCGAGGCGCGCCTGGCAGAGCTGCACAAGAAGCTCGCGTCGGAGCAGGACCCGAACCTCAGACAACCGCTCCAAGGCGAGATCGAAATGCTGGAAGACGAGCAGGCGACAATGGACCTGAGCGCGGATGACTTGAACGGCCGGGACATGAAAGACCCGCGCATGGCCGTGCCGTTCTGGGCGGACCATGGGCTGGGCATCCTGCTCAACGCCCTGATGCTGGCTTCGGGAACGGGTCTGGTCGCGCTCCGTCCGTGGGGGCGAAGGTTGGCCGTCCAGGTCGCCGCGGCCAAGGTGGTGAAGCTGGTCGTGCTCACGCTGGTCGCTGTCTTTCTGACCATTCCCATTCAGACGGTGAGGACCCGCCAGGTGTGGGCGAAGATGGAGGCGCGCTCCCGTAGCGCGGCTCCGCGTGGCCCGTCGATGGGAAACAAGATTGCCCAGATGACCGCCATTACGGGGACCGTGACGACCGTCGGCTTCGGCTTTCTCGGCATGCTCTATCCCGTGCTATCGCTCTGGTTGCTCAATAAGCGGACCGTGCGCGCGGCTTTCGATGCTGCAAAGCGCATCGAAAAGCCGGGTGGCCGTGGTGCCGGGCCCTCGGATCTGTCCTAATAATCCGTGCCGAGCAACGATTTCCCAGTCAGGTGTGAACGTCTCGTACCGGCGGCCAGTCTCGCTCCTTTTCATCATTAGACGGAGTCTAGAACGACATGGACAGCACGGCTTCCTCGGGCTACATCGTGCCGCAGCCGCGCATTCCGAAGGTCATGGGAATCTTGAACATCGTGTTCGCGGCGGGCCTGCTGGCTTGCGGCGCCTGCTCGGGCATGTACGCCGCGATGTTGCCCGTGTTCGCCAAGATGACAACGCAAGCCCAAGCCCAGGCCCAGGCGGCGCAGAACAAGCAGGTCAAGGACGCACTCGAATCACTGGCAGAAGAAGAAAAGGCGCTCGACGCGCTGCCTGAAGCCGAGCAGAACGACGCTACGGCAAAAAAGAAGGCGGAGATCGCCGAGCGCCGCAAGGAAACTGAGGAGAGCCTGAAACGCCCGATGATCATGCCGGCGATGGACCTGGGTAAGATGGGCCTGGACGACCCGAAGTTCGTCGGCTGGATGGTGGCGGACGTCGTCACCGGCCTCATCCTGAACGTGCTGATGTTGGTCTCCGGCGTCGCGCTCGTCCGCTTCAAGCCGTCGGGGCTGACGCTGGGATTCTGGGTCGCCGTGTTGAAGATTGCAAGGCTGTTAGTGCTGTGGGTCTTTTTCATTTTGGCGGTCGTTCCCACGTTGTCTCGAGGCTACGCCCGATTCGTCGTCGACATGCTGCAACAGCAGCAGGGTGTGACAGGTAAGCCGCTGCCCCCCGGTGTATCGATCGATCAAATGACGCGAATCTACACGATCGCTTACTCGGTTATGGGGGTGGCGATAATCGTTCTCGGCGTGATTTACCCGTTGGTCTGCCTGTGGCTCTTCACCCGCCCGGGAGCGCGGGCGGCCTGCCTGGCGTCGAAGAAGCTCGAAGAACGAGGCGAGGCGTGGTAGTCGTGCACGCGCTCGCGGTTGAGTTCCCCGGTTTGGAAGGACGGCGACACGGTGCTGGCCGAACTTACGACGCTGCTGCTCGGCCCGTTGGTCGGGCCTGAATGCCGGCGGGCCGTGGCCCGGGGCTGGTTGATCGTGCTGCGCGCTCTTGCCGCCTCCGTGCTGATGGGTGTGGTGCTCATCGCGGTTTGGTGGTGGTGGCTGAACGTCACGTACGTCGACGACACCTACCAACCGCTGTGGGCGCTGCGCACGGCGATCGGGATTGCGGAAGGGATGGTGGTGACCGTCGCGCTCGTGATGGGCCCCGCGCTGCTGGCCGGATCGCTGGCGGGGGAGCGAGAGCGTGGTGCCTTGGGCCTCCTGTTGACGACGCGGGTAACCTCCCGGGAAATCGTCCTCGGGCGGCTGATCGGCAAGTTGACGCAGGTTGGGATGATCCTCCTCGCGTGCCTCCCCGCGCTCCTTTTCCTGGGGATGCTGGCGGGGTTCCGGTTGGATACCCAGGCGGTACTGGCGCTGCTTCCTCTGGCCGTGGCGTTCGGCGGGAGCGGATTGGCCGTTGGCGCGTCGATCTATTCGCGGCGGGGGCGGGACGCGCTCCTGGCGGTCTATGTGGGCGAGGTCCTCTTCCTGCTCAGCCCGCTGACCTCGTTAACCGGCTTGCCGACGGAGCTGAGCGAATGGGTCGGCGCCCTGAACCCTTACCTTTGCTTCGGCGAACTTGTCTGGGGCGGCGACCCGCACCAGGCGCTTGTGTCGTGCGGCCTTTGGCTGGCGCTGGGGATGCTGGGAGCGGTGCTCGCGGCCTGGCGGCTGCGGCCTTCGTGCCTGGCGCTCGGCGCGGGCGAGAAGCCGCGCAGGGTCCGGCGGCGTGGGTGGGTGCCCGTGATGGACGAGCGGCCGATGCTCTGGAAGGAGCTTTACATCGAACGTGCCGGAGCGCTCGGGCGCATCGGCCGGTGGCTGACCTTGCTGTTCGTCGGGCTCGTGGTCGTGCCGTCCGTCGTCTTTGCCGGAGTCTACGCCTGGGCGCTCTTCGTGCGGCCGAGCTCGAGCGAGGTGACGTGGGCCATCTTCAGTATGAAGATGTGGGTGGCGAACCCGGCGATGTTCGTCGGTTGGCTGATCGAGTGGGCCGTGGGTCTGCGCGCCGCCGTGGTGATTGCGTCGGAGCGCGAGCGTGGGACGTGGGACGCGCTCTTGACCAGTCCGCTGGACGGGCGTGAGATCGTGCGCGGAAAGCTCTATGGCAGTCTGTACGCGTTGCGCTTACTGCTCGGGGCCGCGATCGTCGCGTGGACGCTGGCCTTCGTGTGCGAGGCGATGACCACGTACGAGTTCATCACTCAGGTCGTCGGTACGGCGATCGTCGCGGCGTTCATGGCCGCGGTCGGGGTCCGTGCCTCGCTCGCGGTTTCGACCGCGACCCGCGCGATGTCGTGGACGATCGGCGTCTGGCTGGGTGCGCGGGTGGCTATCTCCATCGTGGCGGGGCTCATCCTCGCCGTGATCGCGGTCGTGATCTACACGACCTGGATGGCCCTCATGCAGTTCGGCGCGGGGACCGGACCGATGGCGCCGCCGATTCCCGGTTGGCTGACGAGGATCGCCTGGCCGTTGACGACCAACACCCTCTATGTTTTGTCGGCGGCTCTCATTGTCTCGGATACGCGTCTCCGGTTCGACCGCATCGCGGGGCGCATGACGGAAGGGCGGATGTCCGTGGTCCTCGACCGCATGATCTACGGCGAGCCGATCGCGCCCGTCTTTATCGGCGACGAGGTCTTGGTGACGACCGAGGAACCCCAGTCGCAAAACGCTGAGGAACCGGTCTCGGAACCTGTCTGACAACGGCACGTACGTTCGATCGGACCTTCAGCGTGCGGGGGCCAGGGTGAACCGGCGTTGCTGGAGCCACGCGCGGACGTTCTCCGCCTGGTCGGGAGGCAGGAGCTTTTCGAAGGCCGGCATCCGTCGACGGCCATGCTCGGTCACTTCGTGAAACTCGTCGGGTCTGAGGAGGACCGGTTTTTCGACGAGGTTCGGCCCGAGCTCGGCCCCTTGACCATCGGCGCCGTGGCATGACGCGCAGTTGGTCGCGTAGCGTTCGGCCCCGCGCTGGGCGTTGCCTCGTGCCAGGGCCGCGTCGGCCGCTGTGGGTGCGTCGAGGCGCTTGATTTCCGCAAAGGGCATTCGGTCCAACGAGGCGGCTGGCTTGCGATCGCTGTACTCGCGCGCGAGAAAATCGATCAACGGCTGGGTCTGCTCCTTGGGGAGCGGCGAACCCCATCCGATCATCTTCTCGACCTCGGTCTTCCACTGCGCGGGGGTGAGCCGTTGAGTCGTAATCATCTCGTCCGCATGACAGATCATGCAGTTATCACGTAGCGCCTGCCGCGCGACGGCAAGCTCGTGGGCGGCCTCGTCATCGTCGGGCTCGTCGGCCGCGGGGATGCCGCGAGCGCAGCCGATCGCGAGGCAGAATGCCGCCGCGAACCTCAGGAGCTGTTTGAACCACGGTTGGAAAGACATGGCTGGATTTAAACCACCTCGCAAGTGACCGCGTCGATCCCGTTCCACAGATAGCCGCTGCGGTTCCAGGGCGTGGTTTCCGGCTGTGACTCCCCGTTCGAGTCCGTGGCGCGGACCCGAAGGGTATGGGGCGCGCGGTCCGCCGCGGACCATGTTGCGCGCCAGCGTCTCCAGCTCCCGGGCCGGGCCTCGTCGAGGAACTGGGCCGGCTTCCAGGCTGGGTCGCGGTCGGTCGAGAACTCGACGCGAGTCACATGCCCGTCGCCCGTCCAGGCGATGCCCCGCACCTCGTGTTCGCCCCGCGCGAGACGCGTGCCTGCCGCGGGCGTGGTGATCAGCGACTTGACGTTCATCGTCGTGACCGGGACCAGGTCGCTCGGCTTGACGGCCGCTCCCGGGGGCACGGGAAGTTTCGGTATGCGATAACCGGTCTGCATGTAGAAGCCCTGCGCTTCGTCGCGCGCGACCGTGACGTGCCGGAGCCACTTGACCCAGTGATTCCCGGTCCATCCCGGGACGATCAGCCGGACCGGGCCGCCGTGTAGCAAGGGGAGGGGAACGCCGTTCATGCGGGTCGCCAGGATCGTCGAGGGGGCGAGCGCCCGTTCCAGCGGAATGCTGCGGAACCAGGCGGGGGTCCTGGGGGAGGGGGGACCGTCGGCCCCCAGCAAATGCACGTGCGCTGCGCCGGCGCGGACGCCGAGCTTCTTCAGGAGGTCGGCCAGGCGCACGCCGGACCATTCCGCATGCCCGACCGCGCCGCGTTCCCAGCCGACGCCGGGAATGGTGGGACGAAAGAACCCTCGACCGTTCCCCGCGCACTGCAGGACCGCCGGAACCGTCACGACTTCGTGCGCATGTAAGTCGTTGAGTGAGAACGTACGATCGTGATCAAGGAGCCCAGCGAACGAAACTTCCCACGGGGCGAGGCCGACGGCGGGAGGTCCGAAGTGGCTCCGCACGAAAAACCGGTCGTTGGGCGTGAGCCATGAGCCGAGCTCGGTGACGGGAGTCTCGAGGTCGAGCGGTCGCCGGTTTCGCACGATCAGTCCGTCGGCCGCGGAACGTGGTTCCGCGCCCCGGGCGCGACTCGCGCCGGCGGTCATGCCGGCCAGCGTGGCCGCGAAGCTTGCCCGGAGAACGTCCCGGCGACCAAAGAGGGCACGGTCATGATCCATAAGCCGCTCGCTCTCGACTTGAGTTCCGTTCGTTCCAGTATTTTCCAGGCGAACGTGCAGATTCAAGACCAACGATCGGCACAAGGGGCCGGGCACGTCGGGATGCCGTCAAGACATCGGACCCAACCAAGCGTTGTCATCTGGCTACAGATTCCACCGGACAATGGACATCGCTCGGAGATTACGTTAGGTTGACCCGCGCAGGCCAGTTGCCAGGAGTCCGTCCGGCGACCCGTTCTGGGCCGCCGCCGACGGAGTGGAGACCGCAGTCCCCTCGTTGGTCCTTTAGGGTGGCTTCAGGTTCCAGCAACGGGTAACGCACCATGAAAAAAGCCCGGCGCAACCGTCAGCACGCCAAGTTCGCACGTCTTCACCGCCACATCGAGATCAGCACCGACTTCGTCAAACCGAGACGCATTCGCACGCGTTCCGCCCGCTACGCGGCCGCGCTGGCGGAGCAGCTCGGCTTGATCGTTCGGCCCAAGTGCTGCTCGTGGTGCCGTCGCAGAATGCGCCTCGAGCGCCATCACTGGGATTATGATGAACCTCTTATCGTCACGTTTCTCTGTCCGGCCTGTCACTCCCTGGCCGACGCGATGACTTGGGGAGCGGACACCGCCTGATTCTTGAAGCGAAGGAATAGGTCGGAACTCACGTCCCGTGCCCCGGCCGCCCGCAGGGCGAACCGGTCAGTGGTGCGACGCCGGCGCCATTTTCGGCGGCGCCGGTTGGAATTTGGGTATGGGCTTCGTGAAGACCGCGTCGAGCGCCTCTTGCAGTTTCGGGTACTTGAATGAGTAGCCGAGAGCTTGTGCCTTGGCGGGCAGGACGCGTTGGCCCTTCGTCACGACCTGCGCGACGTCGCCGAGCACGAGGCCGAGCAGCGAGTCGGGAGGCCCAACGGGGACGAACGGCCGGTGCACGGCCTTGGCCAGTGCGCGTCCGAAATCGGCGTTTCGGGCGGGGTTCGGCGCGGTGCCGTTGATCGGGCCTTCGGCCGCGGGGTTGTCGAGCGCGAGGAGATAGATGCCGGCGATGTCGTCGACGTGAATCCAGCTCATCCACTGCTGCCCGAGTGCTGGCTTGAGACCGCCGCCGCTGCCGATCGGTGCGGCTCCGCCCGGGAGCCATTTGAAGATCGGGGTCATGATGGCGAGCGCGCCCTCGTTGCGGTCGAGGACGACTCCGGTCCGGATGCGGGCGACGCGGAGCCCGAACTGCTCGGCGACGTGCGCGGACTCTTCCCACTCGCGGCAGACGACGGCCATGAAGTCCGAGCCCGGAGCGCTTTCCTCGGTCAGCTCCTCATCGCCGCGGGGCCCGTAGTAGCCGATCGCAGACGAGGACACCAGCACTTTGGGCCTGCTGCGCGCCTGCGCGATCGCACTGACGACGTGCTCGGTGCCGTAAACGCGGCTGTCCCGGATCTGCCGCTTGATCTCGGTGTTCCAGCGCTTCGCGAAAATGTTCTGGCCGGCAAGGTGAACCACGGCGTCGCAGCCGTCGACGGCCGACTGCCACGGGCCGGCGGTCATGGGGTCTCCTTGAATCACCTGGAACCCGCGCATCGCGCGGTCGCGGCGAACCTCATCGGCCCGGCGCGACAGGACGACCGGCTGGTCGCCGCGGTCTTGCAGCTTTTGGATCAAGTGGCGGCCGATCAGGCCGGTCCCGCCCGTGACGAAGACGCGCATGTGTCCTGGGCCCCTCGAAAGTTGTTCGCCGCCGCTCGGCGGGTCGTCGCGTAGTGCCAACTGCCCAAACATCTTGTAGCACCCGAAGGGGGACCGTCAAGGAGGCCGCGGAAGCCCGCGCCGGGGTCCGATGAAGCGATGGGTTCAAATCGGTTGGCCCTGTTCAGAGAGCATGGTATTGTCTTAGGATACAAGGCCGAGGGGACCGGCGCAGGTCGTCGCGTCTGGCCTCACGCGCCCTTACGCACCCACACGGGACCGCTCGCGGCTCCCGGGAGTACTGGCACCCGATGAACCCGCACGTCCGGAAGTTGTTCGACCTCAACCGGCTTCGCGCTTATAAACGCCCCGCGCCGCTGATTCTGGTCAACGGCCTGGCCGAGCAGTCGGAGAGCTGGTTCGCGAACCGCACCGCGTGGTCGCGACACTTCGACGTCAAGGTCCCCGAAATCCTCGTTTACGACGGCGACGCGCTTCACCAGCACATCGAGGCCGGCGGCGAGGTCACGGTCGATTACTTGACGGAACGGCTGGCACGCTACCTCGATGAGTTCGTCCAGCGCCCGCCTTACCATATCGTCGGCTCGAGCCTCGGTGGCCAGATCGCGCTGACCTTGGCCCATCGTTACCCGAAGCTCGTCAGCCGAATGGTCCTGATTTGCCCCTCCGGCTTCTACGGCGACGAGAACCTGCCGATGATGGAGGGGGTCAAGCGGAGCCAGTACGACACGCTCGTCAAATCGGTCTTCCATCGCGGCCACTTCGCGAACGAGGGGCTGGTGGAGGCCATCGAGGACAAGTTCCAGAACCGGAAGTGGAAAAAGGGCGTTTTGCGGACCCTCCGCGGAACCGTTGGTCACTCGGTCGCGCCGCTCTTGGGCCAGGTCCCGCACCCCACGCTCCTGATCTGGGGTGAAAACGACCATGTCCTGTCGGACGTCGCCGGTTCCATCCGGGCCGCCGACCAGATCCTCAAGGCCCGGCAGGTCGTGATCCCCAACTGCGGTCATGCGCCCCAGATCGAGAAGTCGCGGCTCGTCAACCAACTCGTACACCGCTTCCTCCGCGATGGACTGCGGTCGATCCCGCCGACGCTCGACCCCGTCCGCTTCCTCGACAAGGACGACCGGCGCAAGCGGCTGAAGGTCGCGCGCCAGGGGCGGTGAGACACGAGCGTCTGGACACCCTGACCGAGCAACGATGAAAGACTTCTTCCTTTTCCTGGGCAAGTTCTTCAAACACGGAACGGCCATCGCCAGCCTCGCCCCGAGCAGCCCCTGGTTGTCGCGCGCGACCGTGCGCAACGTCGACTGGGCAAACGCGAAAGTCGTCGTCGAGCTGGGCGCGGGGACCGGGCCGATCACCAAAGTCCTCGCGGAGAAAGCGCCGCCCGGCTGCCGGGTCATTGTCCTGGAGCGCGACCCCGACTTCGCTCGCCTCCTCAAGGAACGCTTTCAGCACCTGCCGAACTTCGAGGTGATTGAAGGGGACGTGCGCGACCTCGCGCGGATGCTCGACGAGCGGGGCATCCAGCAGGTGGATTACGTGATCTCGGGCCTTCCGGTCCCCTCGTTTCCCAAGGACCTTCAGCGCGATCTTTTCCGGGTCGTGCGGCAGGTCCTCGCCCCGGGCGGAACGTATAACCAGATTACCGAGATGCCGCTGGTTTACTGGCGGTTTTACGGCAAGTTTTTCCACGATGTCAAGTTCGCCTTCGAACCGCGGAACTTTCCCCCGGCCGGTGCGTACTTTTGCCGGGGAGTGAAGGAAATCGCCTGAGATGAGGCCCTCTTCCCCCCTCGTCCAGATCGCGGGAACGCCGCTGGCCCGTGCGGCCGCGAACCATGCCTTTCACCGCTTCGCCCGCCGGCGAGTTGCCTGGCTCGCACAGGCGGATCCGGTCGCCGTTCAGCAGCGCACGCTGCTTCGCCTCGTGCGGAGGGCGCGGAACACGCGGTTCGGCCGCGATCACGGGTTTGGGCGCATCCGATCCGTGGACCAGTTCCAGCGCCAGGTGCCGTTGCGCCTTTACGAGGACCTGTGGAAGAGCTATTTGCGGGACCAGTACCCGATCTTCGACAACCTCACGTGGCCCGGCCGCATTCCGTACCTCGCGCTCACGAGCGGGACGACCCAGGGCGCGACGAAGTACATCCCGGTTTCCCGCGCGATGCTGAAGTCGAACAAGAAGGCGTCGCTGACGATGGTGGCCTGCCACTTGGCGAGCCGGCCGGACTCCCGATTATTCCGCGGACGGCTGTTTTTCCTCGGCGGGTCGAGCGACCTCGAGCGTCCGGCACCCGACGTCCAGCAGGGCGACCTGAGTGGAATCGCCTCCAAAGAGATCACCGAGTTCCTGCGCCCCTATACGTTTCCGCCGCTCGAGCTGGCGCTGGAGCCGAACTGGGACCGTAAGCTCGGGCTCCTCGCCGAACGCAGCCTGCAGGAGCGCATCACGCTCGTGGGGGGCGTGCCGAGCTGGCTGCTCGTGCTGTTCCAGCGGCTGCTCGAACTGAGCGGAAGGAGTACGATGGCCGAGGTGTGGCCGCACCTCGAGCTCGTCGTGCACGGGGGCGTGAAGTTCGACCCGTACCGCGAGGCCTTCGACCGCATCCTGGGGAGTCCCCGGATCCGGCTGCAGGAGACGTACCCCTGCTCGGAGGGCTTCATCGCCTTCGGCGACCCCGCGACGGGGCTGCTCCGCCTCGTGTTCGACCACGGGATTTTCTACGAGTTCGTGCCGCTCGATGAGCTCGGCTCGGAGCGACCGACGCGGCACTGGCTCGGCAACGTGAGGACCGGGATCAACTACGCGATCGTGGTCTCGACGTGCGCGGGGATGTGGGGGCACATTATCGGCGACACCGTCCGCTTCGAGTCGCTCTCGCCCCCGTTGCTGACGTTCACGGGGCGGACCAAGTACACGCTTTCCGCCTTCGGCGAGCACCTGATCAGTGAGGAAGTGGAGGCGGCGGTTGCCGCGGCCTCAGCGGCAACGGGCGCGTCGGTGCGCGACTGGCACGTCGGTCCGGTGTTCCAGGGAGCGCTCGGGCACCACCTGTACGCGTTCGAGTTTCTGACGGCTCCGTCCGACTTGAGCGCCTTTCGCACGATTCTCGATGCCGAACTGTCACGCCGGAACGCCGACTATCAGGCCCACCGGGCCGAAGGCGTGGGGCTGCCCCTGCCGGCGCTGCTCGTGACGAAGCAGGGGGGGTTCGACGCGTGGATGCGATCGCGGGGCAAGCTCGGCGGGCAGCATAAGGTCCCGCGGATGGACAACACGGGAACGTTGACGGCCGCATTGGTCGAGTTCCTCCGTCGCGAGAGCGCGGTGGACGATCAGTTGGAACCCGGGACCGCGTGATCGCCGTCGTCACGGATTGTAGGGCCGGCCATTGCCGGCCGTGGCTCTGACGGCCTCACGCCGCCTGCTTCTTGGACGCGATCAGGGCCGTGATCTGGCCGATGGAGTCGAGGTGCTCCACGCCGGCCTCGTGGGCCTCGATCGTGATGCGGAAACGGTCTTCGAGAAAATTCACGAGCCGCAGGGTACTGATCGAGTCGAGGATTCCGCCCGTGATCAGGGGCGTGGAGTCGGTGAGCTCGGCCGGGTCTTCACCCGGCAGGAACTCGTTGAGGACAAATTCGCGGACGGCTTGGGAGATCTCATCCATATCGGCCTCGTTGCGTTGTGGGTCGCGCGGGGGGCGGAGAGAGCGCGAGGCGAAAGTCGTCGGGTTTTCGTTCGGTTCAGCTTTCCGGGTTACCGAACCCGGCGGCGAGGAGCGCCTCGAACCGCGGGTCAGCCTCGATCACGGGACGGGCACCGTAGCGGACGGGGAGCGGGTTCTCGAATGCGTCCTGGATGACTCGGCCCTCCATTCCCTCGGGAACGCGCAGGCCGAGCATGGCCAACGTGGTCGGAGCGACGTCTTCGAGCTTGGCCCGGAGGTGTCCGCCGGGTCGGATGTCGGGGGCGTCGATGGCGACGATGCCGTCGCGCCAGTGCGTGCCCGGCAAGTTTGGGTCGGGGCGGAGGATCTCGTTGCGGAGCGTGACCTTCCACTTCGACTGCGCCTGGTAGCCGTCCGTCGACAGCGCGAAGACTTCGGGCAGTCCTTCGCTGTAGGGGTCGAGGTCGTAGCGATCGGCCGTCGAGAAGACGTCGTGGAACAGGTCGCCACCGGTTTCGGGATCGCGTGCGTCGCGGCAGAGGTCGACGATCTCCTCGACGACCTGCGCGGCTCGTGAGGCATTGCGGCGGGCCTCGGGCGTCAAAAAAATGCAACCGCTGAGCTGGCCGAACGGGGCGAACGCGACGGTCCGTGACCAGTCGCACCCGACCTGCCCCTCGAGCGAGCGCGGCAGGCGCCGGCCTGGCCCGCCGGGAGCGCTCCGCGTGAGCCAGCGGTGGAAGCGGTCGGCGAGCCGCTGCGCCCGGTAACGAAAGCGCGTGCCGTACATGAGTCCGTGCTGGAGGCCCGCTTGCCGGAGCAGTCCGTTGACGTTGACGAGGGCCTTGCACGGACCGAAACCGTGGTCGGACACCGCGATCACCGCCGCGTCCCGTTTCGACGCCAGCTCGAGCAGGCGGCCGACGCTCTCATCGAGCGTGCGGAGGCAGCTTTCGACCTCTTCGTTCCAGCCGGGGACGCGCAGACCCGTCTCGTCGACGTCGAGGTATGGCCAGAGGCGGTGCTGGAGGCTGTCGAGGTTGTGGAAATGGACCATGAGGGCGGTCCAGTCGCAATGGACATCGGCCCGCTCGGCCGCCTCGGCCTGGGCACGGAACACGGCCCGGTTGCGTGCGGCGAACCCGCGCAGCTCGTCGAGGTTGCGCGGCCGGTTCTTCCACACGAGTTTGTGGGTATAGGCCGGAACGTGCTCGAAGATCTCCGCGCCGAACTCGGGGCACTGGGCGAAGGCCCATTCGAGACCGGGCGCGTCGGACCCCGCGACGACAATCCCGCGCACCCGGGGAGGCGGGTAGGTCATCGGCAGGTTGAGGCTGACGACTTCGCCCCCGGCGGCGCCGATGATTTGCCAAAGCGTCGGCACGCGCACCCGGCCGGCGTGGTTGGCGCGGATGGTCCGATCGTCGGGATCGACGTAATAGAACTCGTGGATACCGTGGACCAGGGGCGTACAGCCGGTCGAGAAGTTGGTCCAGGCGACCGGCGTGACCATCGGATCCGAGGACCGGAGGGTGCCAAACGCCGAACGGCGCCACAGCGCGGCGAGGTTGGGAAGCCAGCCGCGATCGAAGGCGGGCTCGAGAACGGACATTGTGCCGCCGTCGAGGCCGAGAAACAGGACCCGGGTCACGGGAGCCGGCATGAGAAGTGGCCCTGGGGTCCCCACGACCTCCCGTCCTCCCCATCCTTCAGGGATTACCGCCAGCCGTGGCGGGACGAGGGTGCCTGTTCGAGGCCGGGCCGAGTCGTCGGGTCAGTCGCAAACTAATCTCTCGGGCGCGTGGGGTCAATCCCGAGTTTAATTCAAGTTAGTCGTTAAACCCTGCCGATCCTGAGTTTGATGCCGATTCCCAATCGCCTCCGGTACAGGGATGTCCGGGGCGCGTCGACGACCGCGCCCCAGTCGAGAGGTAGCCGGCCGATGACCTCAAGGATGATTTCGGCCCCGGGCCGCCGTGTCTGGCTGCTGACCTGCTCGCTGCTCGCGCTCGTGCTGGGCGGCGGCTGCAGCGGCCTTGGCGCGAGACACCAGGCGAAGAAGATCCCGCAGCTTGGCGTGATCGACCCACACCAGTCGCGCGAACTCCAGATGGTGTCGATGCCGCCCTACGTCGTCGAGCCGCCCGACGAGCTGGAAGTCTCGGTCAAGCCGACTTATCCGGACCTCTCGGTGACCTCCTTGCCCGTTCAGATGGACGGTAACATCGATCTCGGGTTCGTCGGCGACGTCTACGTCGCCGGCCTGACCCTCGAACAGGTCGAGATGAAGGTCGCGCAGCAACTGAATACGCTCGCAGGCAAGCAGGTGCCCAAGGGGGGCTATCAGGTCTCGGTTCGCCTCGTGAACGGGAGCCAGAGCAAGTCGTACTACGTCCTTGGGGCCGTGACGACGCAGGGTAAGTTCCCGATCACCGGCAACGAGACCGTCCTGGACGGCATCCTCCAGGCCGGTCTGCGCACGAACAGCTTGCCCGAGAAGGCGTACCTCGTTCGCCCACACCCGGCGGGGGGCACCGACCAGATCATGGCGATCGACTGGTTCGGTATCCGCGACCGCGGCGACTCGCTCACGAACTATCAGCTCTTCCCCGGCGACCGCATCATCGTGCCGGGTGGCAAGCCGCCAGGGCTGCTGAGCACGCTGGTCGGCGGTTGAGCCGGTCCTGGCTCCAAGCCGACCGGACCCATCCCTACGAGTTCCCGACGACCACCAGCACCTCCAACGTGCGCGGGCCGTGAACGCCCTCGACGCGATTGAGCTCGATGTCAGACGTCGCCGACGGGCCGGAAATCCAGGTGATCGGCCGGCCGGGCCCCGCGGCGACCGCGCGCAGGCGGGCGACCGCCTCCGGTACAGTTCCGACGATCTGATCGTCGCGAATCAGGCACAGGTGGTAATCGGGCAGCAGCGTCAACGCACGTCGTCCCTGGCCCGGCCCGGCGTCGAGGACGATCGTCCCGGTCTGTGCGATTCCGAGCGCACAGCCGGTCAGCACGCCGTCGCTCGTATCGAGCTGGTCGTACGAGAGGTTGTCGTCGGGGAGGAGTGCCACTCCCAGCGGCGGCCGAGCCAGAGGAAGGTCGCGCGGCACGACCAATCGGCGGACCCCGCGAGCGGCGAGCGCTCCGTCAATCGCCTCGGCGAGTGCCGTGGCCGAAACGCGCCGAACGTGCGCCTTGTACTCGGCAACGCGTTCGATGAACCGTTCTCCAGGACTTCGCGCGGGGCCGTGTCGGATTGGAAATAGGACCGAGTGACCGCCACGTCCTCGGGGCGCTCGCCCGTCGGAACGTCGGCCAGGGCACTGCGGATGCGCCCGAGGATGGCCTCGCGAGCCGTGCTCATGATCGCTTGCTCCACCACTCGCGAAACGTGTGCGGGGCTACCGGGAAAATGTCGCGCATCGCGGTCCAGCCTCCCAGGGGACCCGGAAGGCGGTCGATCACGCCGTCCTTGACGAAGAAACGCTGGCCCAGGCGTCCCAGCTTCTGAGCGCGTTCGTAGCGCTTGGGGTCGGCGAAGACGTGGGCCAGGAACTTCATCGCCAGGCCTTCGGGGTCGGGCAACCCTGACGCGTGGGCGTGGTCCTGTTTCTCGCGGACGACCTCCCCGCGCAGGTGGATCAGCACTTCCGGGATATTGATCTTCACCGGGCAGACTTCGTAGCACGCGCCACAGAGCGACGACGCGTAAGGGAGCGAAGGCGCGTTGTGCACGCCCGTGAGCATTGGCGTCAGGATGGCGCCGATCGGTCCGGGGTACACGGAGTTGTAGGCGTGCCCACCGGTCCGCTCATACACGGGGCATATATTCAGGCAAGCGCTACAGCGGATGCAGTTCAAGGCCTGCCGGCCCGCCTGGTCGGCCAGGACGCGGGTCCGCCCGTTGTCCAGCAAGATGAGATGGAACTCGCTCGGCCCGTCGCCCGGCGTGACGCCTTTCCAGAAGGATGTATACGGGTTCATACGTTCGCCCGTGGACGAGCGAGGCAGGAGCTGGAGGAAGACCTCGAAATCCTCCCACGTGGGGATCAGCTTCTCGATCCCCATCACCGACACGAGCACGCGGGGGAGCGTCAGGCACATGCGGCCGTTGCCTTCCGACTCCACCACGCAAACAGTGCCCGTGTCGGCCACGCCGAAATTCGCGCCACTGACGGCAACGGGGACTCGGAGGAATTTGCGTCTCAGGTGAGTCCTCGCGGCCGCCGCGAGCTCTTTCGGGGCGTCGGAGATCTCCCCGGTTCCGAGGCGTCGCATGAACAGCTCGCGGATCTCGGACCGGTTCTTGTGGATCGCGGGAACCAGGATGTGCGACGAACGCTCGCCGGCAAGCTGGATGATCAGCTCGGCGAGGTCCGTCTCGGTCGCCTCGATTCCCTCGGCCGCCAGCGCTTCGTTCAGGCCGATCTCGTCGGTCGTGAGTGACTTGATCTTGATGACTTCCTTGGCGCCATGACCGCGCACGATGCCCGTGACGATCGCGTTCGCCTCGGCGGCGTCGCGCGCCCAGTGGACCCGTCCCCCCGCGCGCTGGACCGACGCCTCGAACTCGGTCAAATAGGCGTCCAGGTGCCGGAGCGTCCGCTCCTTGATCGCGCGCCCCGCCTCGCGCAGGGCCTGCCAGTCGGGCAGCTCGTCGACGACGGCCGCGCGCTTGGCCCGGATCGTCTGCGTGGCCTTTCCCATGTTCCGGCGGAGCTGCGTATTCTCGAGTGCCGCGCGTGCCGCGTCCTCGAAGCGCACGCCCGGGTGCGTCGGCAAGGGCTCATATTTCATCGCGAGGGCTCCCCTTCGGTGGCCGCGAGGATCTCGGCGATGTGAATCGTTCCAACCCCGGCACGCTGGCGGTGCAAAGCGCCCCCGATGTGCATCAAGCACGAGTTGTCCGCCGCCACACAGTACTCGGCCCGAGTCTCGAGCACACACCGCAGCTTGTCGCCGAGCATGGCCATCGAGGTGTCCGCGTTCTTGACCGCGAACGTGCCTCCGAACCCACAGCACTCCTCGGCCCTCGGCAGCGTCACCAGGTCAATTCCGCGCACCGCTTTCAAGAGCCTCAAAGGAGCGTCGCCCACCTTGATCATCCGGAGGGAGTGGCAGGTGGGGTGGTAGGTCACCCGGTGCGGGAAGTACGCCCCGACGTCCTCGACGCCCAGCGTGCCGACGAGGAACTCCGTCAACTCGAACACGCGAGGCCTCAGCTCCTCGACCGCCCGGGCCAGCCGCGGGTCCCCGGCGAGCTCCGCCGCGTGCCGGTACATGTCGTGGACCATCCCCACGCACGAGGCCGACGGCGAGACGATCGCGTCGGCGTCACGGAACACCTCGACAAACCGGCGCACGAGCGGGATCGCTTCCCGCTGGTAGCCCGTGTTGTAGTGCATCTGCCCACAACACGTCTGGTCGAGCGGGAAGTCGACGGTGTGCCCGAGCCGCTCCAGGAGCCGTACCACGGCTCGGCCGGTGTTCGGAAAGATCGTGTCGTTGAAACACGTGATAAACAGAGAAACTCGCATATCGTTTCGTTTTGGTTCTCGAGCCGTTCTTCCCGTGTTGGCCCCGGTACAACCTCGTTCCCACGCTCTGCGTGGGAACGGCTTCCCGGACGCTCTGCGTCCCGATGGAACGTGACGCAGAGCGTCGGCAAAGGCGTTCCCACGCGGAGCGTGGCAACGAGCGGGAGCGCTGCCGCGGTAACAGTTAGCCCCGATGTCGCGCTTAATGCTGGTGTCCGTGCCCCGATGCGCCGTGGAAGACCTTGTTCTTCTGGTCTCCCCGCGCCGTGATGTACGCGAGCAAGTCAAGCACTTCCTCGCGCGACAGCTTGTCTAGCAGTCCCTTGGGCATGATCGACGCCGGTGACTTCTGCCGTTCGATGATGTCGGCCTTCTGGAGCACAACCGGCTGCGTCTTGGCCAGCGGGTTCTCGATCACCTTTACCTGGTTCGCGGTCTCTTCGAGGACCATGCCGGTGACGACCTTGCCGGCCTTCGTGTCGAAGAGGTACGTGGCATACTTCTCGTCGATCTTCGCCGAGGGCTCCACGACGCTGCGCAGGATGTCGAGCGGAGTTTGCTTGGCGTCGAGCTTCGCCAAGTCCGGGCCGATCTCGTTCCCCGCGCCGTTGAGCTTGTGGCAGGCCACACAATTGGAGACCTGGAACATCTGCTTGCCGTTGGCGAACGAGCGGCCCCCCTCGCTGGCGGTTTGCTCGACGGAGGAGGCGAGGTCGTCGTACTTCCACTCCTTGCGAGGACCGGTGAACTTGAGCAACGGGTCGGCGATCGAGAGCGGCCGGCTCGCGAGGTACGCCTCAGGGTCGGCGAGATACTGCTCCAGGTCCTCGACCACGTAAAGTGCCCCGTACATCCGTCGCCAGTGCCCGGGGTACGTGCAGACATAGGGGTAGACTCCCGGCTGGCGCGGTGCGGTGAAGTCGAGCTTCTGCACGTCCCGCGGCTGGATCAAGCGGCTGGAGAGCAGAATCTTGTCCGACGGCGGAACGTAGTTCCGTTCGAGCGCTCCGGGTTGCGTCGCGCTCGACTCGCCCAGCAGGCCGACCTCCTCGAGCGCGCCCGGCTGGGTCACGACGAAGTTGTGAGGCATGAGGTCGTTGTTCTCGAAGATGACCTCGACCGGCTTGCCGGCCTGGACCACGAGCCGGTCCTTGTCAAAGAGCATCTGCTCGGGGAGCGTGCCGAGCCGGAGGACACGGACACCGAGCTCGCCCAGCGCACGCCGGGCCTCGCGAGCCAGATCGCGTGGCAGGAGCGCGGCCAGCGAATCGCCGAGCTGGAGCGCATCGAGCGCGGCGGGCGAGGTCCGATCCTGCGCGGGGACGGAGCGGATGTAGGTGAGGAGACTGTCGAGCAGCGGCTTCGCCTCCTCCGCGGGCCATTCCTTCGCCGGGATGCGCTGAATCGCCTGGATGGCGGCGTGCCGATCGACTCCTTCGCGAACGAATCGAGCGATCGCTTTGAAGGTGGGAACCTCCTGCCCGCGCACGTAGGTCAAGGCGTTCATCGCGGCCTGCCGGACGAGGTCCCGCGAGGCGCTCGCGCCGACGACGAGCGCCGTTTTCGGGTCCGGAGCGGGGATCCTCTGCTTCTGATAGACCGGCTGCCGGCTGCCGTCGAGCACCTTGAGCGTGAAGCCCTTCAAGCGGCTGCCGAGCTCGCCGTCGGCTCGGTTGTAGATGACGAGCTCCTCGACGGGATACTCGGCCCCCAGGTCGAGCTCCCACCACGGGTTCTCCGTCCCTTCCACGGTGTGAGTTTGACCCCCGGCGCCGTAGCTGGAGCTCTTGTTGCCGTCGATCGCATGCTTGGCGTCGCCGCCGAAGGCCGTGTTCTTCTGCGACGCCTTGCCCAGCGGCGCGACGTTCCGTCCGCCGCTGATGACCTCGACTTCCGCAAGGGTCAGCGTGCGCTGCTTGCCCGGCAGCTCGACGCGGACGTAGCGCCCGTGCACACCCTTCGACTCGGGAGATCCGGCCAGCGAGGCCGGGAGCCCCTGCAAAAGCGGCTCGACCTTCGGGTAGAGCTCCGCACGCAGGGCCGGGTCCCTGATCAGCGGCATCGCGTTCAGCAGGTCGACGAGCGCTCGTGTCGTGCGTGTGCCAAGCTGCCACGCCTTCTCGACGCTGTCGTCGGCCGCGATGAGCGCGACGAAACCGAGCTGGCGCGTGACCGGCAAGCGGGCGCTCGTGGCCATCTTCTCCAGGTCGGCCCGGACCTTCGCGAGCTCGGCCGCGGGGCGTCCCGTCAGAAGGCGAACGAGATCGAAGACGACGCTCTCGTTCGTGTCCCCCTTCTGACCGTCCTGGGTGTTGATGGCGTCGATCAGGACGCGAAGCGCGTCCTTCTTTTCACGGCCGGCCAGGTCGACGAGCGCCTCGGCGCGGGCTTCGTCCCGGACGCCGCTACGGAAGAGGAGCTCCAGGTCGACCGACGGGTTGCGCTTCATCTTGAGAAGCTGGTCCGTGCTCACCCCCTTCAGGAAGAACCGCGCACCGGCCGGGCTCGTGAACTCGATCGACCGGCCGGAGGCGAGGGCCTGTTTCCAGTACGGTTCCAGGGCTCGCATCGTCTCGCTGCGCGTGTAGTCGAGGTACTCGTCGGTCGGGTGGTCGGCCGAGATCAAGGGGACCTCGATGGCCTCGGGCACCTTGAAGAAGCTCGCCGCGCGGACGGCCTCGAGCCGGACCCGCGGATAGGGATCGGCGGCGAGCTTCTTGAGGAGGTCGAGCGCCTCGGGGACCCGGTCCCGCCAGTAGCACAGCACGCGTGTGGCCGCCGCGCGGGCGCGGAAGTCGGGCGACTGGAGGACGCGCTTCAGCAAGTCGGTGTTCACCACGTTGTGGTACTGGTAGACCCAAAGCGCCTCGAGCACGTGGTGCTCGTAGTCCAAGTCGCTCTTGTCGAGCGCGGCGACCCACTTGCCGACCGCCGCGACGACTTGCTGCGAGTCCCGGCCGCCGAGCTCGATCTTCGCCCGGCTGCGCGTGCGGTACTCGGGCTCCTTGAGCAGGTCCAGCAGCTTCTCGATCGGCTCGCCGGCGATCCTGGCCGGTTTGAGGAGCGGCCGGCCCTCGTACGTGATCCGATAAATTCGCCCGTGGGTCCGGTCACGGCTCGGGTCGCGCAAGTTGTGCTGCATGTGACCGATGATCGGATTCTGCCAGTCCAGGAAGTAGATCGAGCCGTCGGGCGCGACCTCGAGGTCCGACGGCCGGAAGTTCGGGTCGCTCGACATCAGGAGCGGCTCGAGCTCGGTGCCGGCGAAGCTCGCGTCGTTGTCGTCGATCCGGTACTGGAGGATGCCCTGGTCGCCAATGACGTTGCCGACGAGCAGGATGTCGCGGAAGTTGTCGGGGAAATGGCGGCTCGACAGGAACTCGACGCCGGGGCAGGGGCGTGTCCGCTGCTGATAGACCTGCGGCGGGCGGTTGTGCTTGTTCGGGAAGTCGAGGTGCCCCGAGAAGAGCGTGCCGTGGTAGGGGTTCGCCCCGGTGCCGTCGTAGACGAAGTCCTGCCCCCAGCGATCGAAGACGTGGCCGTGGGGGTTGGCGAACCCGTACGGAACATAGACGTCGAACTTCTGCGCCCGCGGCTCGTAACGGAAGACGGCGGCGTTCGCGCTCCGTTCGGGCGGGCCGTATGGGGTCTCGACCTGTGTGTGGTGGAACGTCCCTTCCTGGAAATAGATCGCGCCCCCCGGGTCGAGCTGGAAGCTGTTGGCCGCATGGTGGGTGTCGGCCGAGTCCAGGCCGTTCAGCACGCGGGTGCGGACGTCCGCGCGGTCGTCGCCGTCGTTGTCCTTGAGGAACATGAGGTCGGGGGTCTGCGCGAGCAGCACGCCGCCGTTATAGAACTCGAAACCGGTCGGGCAGTGCAGGCCGTCGGCGAAGACGGTGCGCTTGTCGGCCCGGCCGTCGCCGTCGGTATCCTCGAAGATGAGGAGCTTGTCGTTCATCTCCTCCTTGGGCTTCCAGTGCGGGTAGCTCGGCCAGACGGCGACCCAGAGGCGCCCCTTGGCATCGAACGCCATCTGCACCGGCTTCTCGAGGTCCGGGAACTCCGTCTCCGAGGCGAACAGGTTGACCTTGATCCCCTTCGCAAGCCGCATCTTGGTGATGGCTTCTTCACCGGTCAGGAAGATGTGCTCGCCGTTCGGACCCGCGCCCGGCTTGTTGGTCTTGACCGGGATGAACGGGGGCGTATTGGTGTCGTCGACCTTCAGGTCGCCCCCTTGCGCGACGGCCCAGATGCGCTTGTCGCGGTTGGCCGTCATCACGTCGAGGACTTCCATCTCGCGCTGCATAACGACCCGGTTGGTCTGGCCGCCGACGAACGTGAGGTCCGCCCTCCCGCCGAAGATGGAAAAGCCGTCCACCGTGCGGTAGCGGTTGAACCAATAGAAGTTCTTCTCGACGACCGCCTGTCGCAGCTTCTCGAGTGCCTGCGGGTTCCGCTCGGGGGCGGGCGTGCCCGGGAAGAGCGCGCGATCGACGACCTCGGCGATCCGCCGGTTGCCCTCTTCGTTCAGATGGATGCCGTTGATCGTGAGCGGCTTCGTGGCCTTCTTGTAGAGCGCCAGTGAGGGAGCGAACAGGTCGACAAAAACAACCCCGTTCGCCTTGGCCACTTCGCCCATGGCGTGTGTATAAAGTTCGATCCGCTCGTTGTTCTGCGACCCGTCGACGAGGTTCCGGTCGTGCAGGTCCTCATGCCCGATCGGCGAGAAGAGGACGAGCCGTGGCGCACTCTTGCCATTGTACTTATGAGACAAGGTGCTCTTGATGAACGCCTCGAGGTCCTTCTTGAACTTATCGAGTCCGTCACGGCCGGCGAACGACTCGTTGTAGCCGAAGAAGGCGAAGATGACGTCGGTCTGTCCGGCCGTCAGCCAGTCGTCCGGGCTGCCGAAGTTCGCGGAACGAAGGCGAATGGTGAGCTCGTCGCCGGAGAAACCAAGGTTCCGGATCACGAGGTCGTGTTTCGGCAGCCGGCTGTGGAGGTAGGTTTCGAGCCAGCCGTCGTGTTGCATGCGGTCGGCCAGCGTATTGCCGACGATGCTGATTCGCTCGCCCGGCTTGAGCTCGAGCGCGGGCTGACCGGCCTCGGCGGCGGGGAGGGTCTGCCGGGCGTCAAGAGCGGGCGCGATCGCTGCGCACACTGCGACGACCAGGGCGCATTGGGCGAGTCGAGTGCGCTGAGGGAGGGCCTTCATTCCGACGTTCCTCGGGAGTGGGTTCACGGTGGCGCGCGGACATCGGGACGAGCACGACCAGGCCGGCGTCGGGGCGAATGACGATCGGAGGTCCGCGCCCACCCGCCCGGTGGCAGGGGTTGCCTCGATCTTTGTTCCTCGACCGAAGTCTTGGTCCTCATTCTACCTTGGCGAGTTGACAACACAAGGAACTCCCCGCCCGGGATTTCCTGCCGCCGCGGGACGTATCACGCACTCGTAAGTCAACGGTAGGGCCGGCCACTGCCGGCCAAATCGCGGGCCTCTCACCACCCCCCCGGCCGTCCCTCATGGACCGGGCGATGTCTTGTTTTTCGATCGAGATTATGATTTAAGGGTCGTTCGGGCGGCGGGCGTTCGCTTCAATAGGACCGCGCTCGGCGGGGTTCGGCTGGATTTTCACGATAGGGAGACCGGCGATGCGACTGCATCGTGTGCTTGCAACCGGCGTGTCGTTGGCCACGTTATTGGGCCTCTCGGTCGTCCAGGGCCAGAAGTCCGACGGCGAAGCCGACAGGCGTGCGTTGGACGCGCGTGCTTTCACGGTACGTTTGCTCCTGGGGGTCGGCGACAGCCAGGAGCAGACGTGGAGTGGCCGGGTCAAGCTCGACAAGGGAGACGTCGTGGCCGTCGAGGGGTGGCGGTTCCGGCAAGGGGACCGCGTGACGGGCGCCGACTCGTGGGAAGCGCAGAGCCGGCTGACGGGCAAGGCCGCGAACAAGAAAGCCGCGAACAAGAAGGCCGCCGCGAAAAAACAGGCTGCCCTGGCCAAGGCCGCCGGCGCGGGGGGCGCCAATCAGAGCGTTGCGCCGAACGGCGTGATCGTCACGTTGAAGGCCCCTGAGGAGGCGAACCTGACCGTCGAGACCGATCGCGGCAAGTTCACCGTTGCGCTGGCCGACCTCGCGGGGGGCGCGGCGCGGACACTGCTCGACGGCCGCGTCGAGGTCCAGCGCGTGCCGCCGCACGTGACGCTCTTCGATGGCCCGGACCAGGAGGACTTCCCCTCGGCCGCCGCGGACCGTGACGGAGCGGTCTGGGTCGCCTTCGTCGCCCACGAGGCGCGTGGCCCGGCCGTGCTCGCCCCCTTCCGCGAACGGCCCAAGAGCTTCGAGGACTCCATCCCCAACGGCGGCGGCGACCAGGTCCGGCTCGTGCGCTTCGCCGGCGGCCGGCCGGGCACGCCGATCGACGTCACGGCAGGGGGCCTGGACGTCTGGCGCCCCGCGCTCGCCATCGCGGGCGACGGCGCGGTCGTCGTCACCTGGTCCGAGTTCAAGGACGGCAACTGGGACCTGTTCCGCCGCCGGTACAACCCCGCGAAGAAAAGTTGGTCCGAGCCCAAGCGGTTGACCACCGACCCCGGAGCGGACGCCGACGCCGTGCTGGCGACTGCCCCCGACGGCAACGTCTGGCTGGCCTGGCAGGCCTGGCGCAACGGGCAGGCCGACATCTTGCTCGCCCGCGTCGAGGATTCCGATACCGCAATCAAGGTCAGCGACAGCCCCGCGAATGAGTGGTCGCCGGCCCTCGCGATCGATAAGGGGGGCCGGATCCACGTGGCGTTCGACACTTACCAGGCCGGGAACTACGACGTCGTGCTGCGTACCCGAGGCAGCGATGGTACGTTCGCCGAACCGATCGCCGTGGCTGACTCGCCGCTCTTCGAAGCCCGGCCAAGCCTCGCCCTCGACCCCTCCGGCAGCGTGTGGGTTGCCTACGAAGAGCGCACCAAGGACTGGGGTAAGGACGCCGAGAACCTCCAGGACGGACAGGGGTCGACCCTCTATCGCTCGAGCGCGGTGCGGGTGCGCAGGGTCGATGGCAACCGTCGCTTCGAAGCTCCCGACCCCGTCGCGCAGGCCGCCGGGCCGCTGCGCCTCCTCAACAGCTTCCCCAGGGTCGCGACCGATCGCTCGGGCCGCGTCTGGTTGGCGTACCGTCACCGCCAGGAGCCGAGGAACCCGCCGGTCGGCGGCGTCTGGATCGAGCAGGTCACGTCCCTCTCGGGGCGGGCCTGGGACGTCCCCCAGGTCCTGCCGCGCAGCGATGCGATGCTCGACAACCGCCCCTCGTTGGTCGTGCCCGGCGACGGACCGCCGGTCGTCGTCTACGACGGCGACAACCGTCTCCAGCGCATCGGCGAAGGCATCGATCACGGCCTCCACGTCGCCGCGCTCGTCGCCCCAGCGGGACCCAAGGCCGAACCGGTCCTGGCCGAGGTCGCACGCCCCGCTGAGACCCCAAGCGCGCCGATCCATCCCACCGAAGCGGCAGACGTCGCGCGGATACGCGCGTACCGCATCCAGGCGGGCGACAAGACCTACCGGCCCCTCCGCGGCGAGTTCCACCGCCACACCGAGATCTCGGGCGACGGTGCGAACGACGGCGCGCTCGAGGAAATGTGGCGCTATGCGATCGACGTCGCCAGCCTCGACTGGATCGGCAACGGCGACCATGACAACGGCGGCGGCAAGGAATATACCTGGTGGCTCACCCAGAAGACGACCGACCTGTACCACAGCACGGGCCGTTTCACGCCGATGTTCACGTATGAGCGCAGCGTGGTCTATCCCCACGGCCACCGCAACGTGATGTGGGCCAAACGGGGGATCCGGACGCTCCCCCGGCTCCAGAACGAAGAGGGCACGGTCCACGACGACGACACGAAGATGCTCTACGAGCATCTCAATGCCCTGGGCGGGATCTGCGCATCGCACACCTCGGCAACCACCCAGATGGGTACCGACTGGCGCGACAACGACCCCAAGGCCGAGCCGATCGTCGAGATCTTCCAGGGGCACCGTAACTCGTACGAGCACCTGGGAGCGCCGCGCGTGGGGCGCTCATCGGCCGAAGCGATCGCGGGACTCCAGCCGTACGGGCTCATCTGGAACGCCTTGGCCCTCCAGTACCGCCTCGGGTTCCAGGCGTCGAGCGACCACATCTCGACCCACATCAGCTACGCCGTCGCGCTCGCCGAGGACCAGACGCGCGACGCCATCCTCGACGCATTCCGGCGCCGGCACTGCTACGCCGCCACCGACAACATTCTGCTCGACGTCCGAAGCGGCGACCACCTGATGGGCGACGAGTTCGACGCCGACGGTCCCGTCCGGCTCCGCATCCAGGCTCACGGCACCCGGCCCATCGCCAAAGTCGACATCATCAAGGACTTCGTCTACGTCTATTCGACCGAGCCCAAGCAGGCGAAGGTCGCGTTCGAGTGGACCGACGACGAACAGCGGACGCCCCCCTTGAGCTGGTACTACGTCCGCGTGATCCAGGACGACGGCGAGCTCGCCTGGGGCAGCCCGATGTGGGTCCACCGCCGTCCCGCCCGGGCCGGGGAGCGAATAAAGGGGGGGGGACCGGGGTGACGCAAGATTGACACGTTGACGTGCCAGATCGCTCATCCGGGCTTTGTCGCGCACCATGGCGGTGCTCGCATTGCCCGGGATCGAGAGTGTCTCCGAACCCCCGCAGGGGCGGTGGGAAAACCTGGGCCCGCCTCGCAGGCGTGAACGGATGAGGTTGAGCGTCCGAGAACTCGGTTGATCGCAACCTGGAAATCCGGGCGTTTCTTACACGGTCTTGGGGATACTCCTCGCTGATCCCCACGGGTCATCCCTCACTCGAAGCCGGGGGTCTGGGTGCCATGTCCACGTCTTCGTGGGCATGCGCCCGTTCGCCGGCTCGGCCCGCGGCGCATGCCCACGAAGACGTGGGCATGGCACCCGACACCGTTCCTGCTCTGCCGTTTGAGCCGACACCGCGAGTCGTGGTGGAGATCAGCGAGCAGTCACGAACTGCTTGTGGTTTTATGCTCTATTGATTGTTTCTCCGCGATGCGAGTCTTTGGGGATCAGGTGACGCCCGGTCTCTTGAAGATCGTGCGCGCTGGCTTGACGGGGCTCGGCCCGGCTGCTGCAATCTCGGATCGGGTGTCCTGGAACGGGACGAGATCGCTCGGCCTCCTCGGTCCTCCGGGAAATACGGGTCGCATCGAAGGAACTGTAAGAATGACGAAGCCAACACGCATTCCGCTTTACTGGGACGTTAGGCGGTTCGTTCCCGTTCTCGGGGTTCTGGGTGCGGTTCTCGCGCCACGCCCGGCGGTTGCGGAGGATTGGGGTGCCTATTCGCTGGTTCCGGCGAGTGCGCCCGCCCTGGTGCTGGAAGCCGTAGGGGCGGGGACGAGCGACGGAACGGTGGTGTCGATCGGCAAGCCGGCCGGCACGGCCAACCAGAAATGGGTCGTGACGCTCAAAGGGAACAACCTTTATGCGATCAGGCCGTCGTACAGTTCCAACCTCGTGCTGGCTGCGTCGAAAGGGGGCGCGGCGGTCGGGACGGCGATCGTGCTCGAAACCGATCGCGGGCAGCCGTGGCAGGAGTGGGGGATCAAGAAGAACGAAGATGGATCGTATTGTCTCGTTCCGAAGCATGCGCCGGAGCTCGGCCTGGATCACCTGGGCGGGAAGCCGACCCCGGGGGCGAAGATCGACTTGTGGACGAACAATCGCGGCGATCAGCATCTGCAATGGCTGATCAAGCCCCTCGCCGGGACCACCGCAACGGTGGCGAGCGGCGCGATGGAGACGGGCCCCAGCACGTATGTCGCGCCCGCGATCAAACCGGAAGCGGTGCGGAAGGGCGAGCTCAAGAACTGCACGTTCGCGAGCAGCACCATTTTCCCGGGTACGGTCCGGCAGGTATCGGTCTTCATCCCCGCGCAATACGATGGCTCCAAACCGGCCTGCGTCTATGTCAAGACGGACGGCTATAATCCGAGGGAACAGGCGCTGCTGGAAACGCTGATCGCCACGAAAGAGATGCCCGTCACCATCGGGGTGTTTGTCCGACCGGGAGATTTGCCCGCCACGGTGAAGAATACGATGGGGCGCCGCAATCGTTGTTTGGAGTACGACGGAGTGGGGGACAATAACGTCCGCTTCCTGGTTGACGAACTCTTGCCGTTCGTGGCCAAGCAGTACGACCTGAAGTTATCGACCAGCGGCAACGATCGCTGCATCGCCGGGGGGAGCAGCGGGGGGATTGCGGCGTTCAACGCGGCGTGGGAACGTCCCGATGCCTTCAGCCGCGTTTATGCGAACAGCGGGAGTTTCGTGGCCTTTCGCGGTGGCCATGAGTTTCCGACGCTCGTCCGCAAGTTCGAAGCGAAGCCGATTCGCGCCTATCTCACGACCGGCATGAGGGACATGGAAAACTGCGCGGGGGACTGGTTCCTCCTGGATCAGGAGATGGACAAGGCCCTGCGGTTTTCGGGCTATGACTACGTTTTCAGGATTATCAACGGCGGGCACGTGGCCGGCTATTACGACTATTTCCAGGAGGCGATGAGCTACCTGTGGAAGGACTGGCCCAAGCCGGTTCAGGCCGGGCCGAGTGCGCCTCGGGTGCGTGACATCATTCTTCCCGAGGAATCGTGGCAACTGGTTGCGCAGGACCGGCACGATGCCAGGGGGCCGGCGTGCAACGCACGCGGCGAGGTGTTTTTTGTGGATTCGGCGGACAACACGATCCAACGTATCGACCGGGACGGTCATGTCGAGGTGTTCTCGTCCGACGCCGGTCATGCCAACAGTCTGTCCGTCGGCCCGGACGGTCAGCTCTACGCGGTTTCGAGCAGGACCGGGAAGGTCGTGAGCTACGACCCGTCGGGGAAAGCGAGCGTCATTGCGGACGGCATTCCCGGTCAGCATGTGCTCGCGACGCCCGGCGGTGGCTTGTATGTGACCAGCAATGGGGACAAGCCGGGGGATCCGGGCAGCGTTTGGTTCGTCAAGGAGGGCAAGAAGACACGGGTCGACTCGGGTTTGAAGTTCGCGACCGGTCTTGCGTATCGCCCCGACCAGTGGCTGTTGTCGGTGGCCGATGGGCACTCGAAATGGGTTTACAGCTACCAGATCAACACCGATGGCACGCTCACCAACAAGGAGCGATTCTTCTGGTTGCATGTTCCCGACTGGGAAGACGATGCCGGCGCGGAGTCGGTCTGCTACGCCAAGGAGGGCCCGATGCTGGTCGCGACGCGCTGGGGCGTCCAGGTGTGCGCGGATGACGGGCCGACGCAAGTGATTCTGCCCGTGCCCGACCGCGGCCGCGTTGTCGGCGTCTGCCTCGGCGGGCGGGAGATGGACACGCTGTTCGCGTTTTGTGGCGCGAAGGTCTGGAAGCGCAAAGTGAAAGTCCACGCCGTGGGCGCTTTTACGCCCTGGACCCAGGTCCATGGGTCCAAGTTGTAATCGCGCTCGCGGCGGCTGTTCGGACGGAAAGCGCGCGTAACCTGTTACAATGGTTTCGAGAGAGAACGGGCGCCCCGCCATCGCGGTCCGGCCCGGTCTGCGGAAACACGCCGGATTCCGCCGGAGATGTCGCCTTGCCCGGCCGCGAGGGGGAGTCGTGGCGAAGTTTCGTGACTTGCTGAAAGCGTTACTCGTCGAAAAGTTCGACAGGACGGTCGACGAGGTCGACGCCCTGATCGAGCGGCACCGCGATATCGTCGGGAACGGCGTGTCGGGCGGGCGCTCCGCCCTGAATGACACAGCCAGGGCGATTGTTGCCAGGGAGGAAGGGGAAGGTTGACCGGGCCTTCCCTTTTCAGCGGCCGATCAACTTCACGCCGGCTCGTCCGGGCATGATGCGGTTGCCGTGGTCATCCTTCTTGGCGAACCGCACGCTCGCGAACCGGTCCGGGAACTCCCGGATCAGCGCGGTGAACTGGGCGTCGTTCAACTTGAGACTGCTCTGCTCGCGGATCACCCGGAAACTGTGCGCGGAGTGTTTGATGATTTCGGCCAGTTGGTCAGCGTTGCTCACGTGATTTCCCTCGGTAGAAATTTTCGATTTTCAATTTTTTATTCTATCAGGTTTACGGCACGCCGGTAAGTCTCCTCCGCCGACAATGACGCGGAAGGCCGGGAACGGTCGGTCTGCGCAGGTTCGCGGAGGGTCCTTGACACCGGTGGGCCGTTTCGGTTTCGGGGGGGTGTGGGGAGAGGAACGGTCGGATTTGAGGGCGAGATCCGTCCGAGCGGAATGGCGTTCTTCTGCGCTAGAGAGGGTTGATCGGTCCGATGCGGTCGATCCCCACGGACATCGCGCCGGGGTACTGCGGCTTCGCCGGCAGCGTTTGGATTATACTGTGTGAATTAATGTGTGTGTTGTTCGCAGATTCTTGGGCACGCGGGCTCGCGTCACGAAATCGATTTGAGCGTGAGAACGAAGATGAGGGTCGAGTTGGCCGGTATGGGTCCGTTGGCGTGGGCGCCGTACCCTTCGGCCGCGGGGATCATCACGATTCGCGTCTCTCCGGCCTGCATGCCGACCGTCCCCGCGTCGAAGCCGGGGATGACGGCCCCGGTGCCAAGCGTGAAGCTAAACGGCGCTCCGCCGTGGTTGATCGAGTCATCGAAGATTTGGCCGTTCTTTGCCAGGTATCCCGTGTAAAGCACGCTGGCGGTCTGTCCGGATTGGATTTGCGGACCCGAGCCGGGCACGATGGTCGCAATCTTCACGCCGTTGGCCAGCGCGGTGTAATTCGGCTGGCTCACGGTGAAGGTCTTATTGCCGCTGCTTTTCGAGAACGTGCCGGTGGGGATGAACTCGGCGGTGACCGAGTGTTTCCCGAAAAAGTACGCGCTGGCGCCGGGTTGCTGCGTCAGAGTGGCCGTGGCGCTGCTGAACGCGTACTTGCCGTTCGTCGACGTCGTCGGCGACAGCACGAGCGTTTGGACCACCTGTCCGTGGTCGACGATGTTCACCGTTCCCGCCGGCGACCCCGCGGCGGCGGCGGCTCGCACCGTCACGGTGAACGTGACCGGCTGGCCGAGAGTCCCGGCGCTTACCGCCAGCGTCGTCTCCGTTCCCGCCTTTTGCCCAGGCTTCGCGGAGACCTCCACAGCGCGCTGGTGGAGGGCGCTCGCGGAGGCGACCCCGGACAGGACAATGCGACGCTCAAGGGTTTCGTTGACGACGCTGAAGGCCGGCGCGAAGCGCGGACGTCTTCCGTTCATGCGATGGTCCTGCGGTACAGATCGGGAATCGATCCCTGACTCACAAAATCCGTGACGCATTCCACCCGGTCAATCGCGCATCCCCGGCGAGGGTCTGGTGCCGTTCGTGGGTCCGCTGTCGTCCTGCCGGTCAATGACCTGATGCTGTTGATCCGGTCCCAGGAGGTGCACGTGCTGGCGGCTTGGTGAGTATACAGACCGTTCGCCAGGGGAAAACGGCAGTTCTTTCCAAAACTGACGATCATCGCCCCAAATTGGGGAAGATCAGGCCGATGCGCGCGAACGTCTTCCTGCATTACGTGCTGGACGACCGGTTCGAGCGGGAGGGTCGCTGTTCACAGGGGTGGCAAGGCCGAAAACAAGGCGCATTTGGACATACGGCACTTGAAGGACTATGGTATTACAGTCGTCAGATGTTACGGGAACTCCGTCAAAACAAGGCATTCCACCCTGTGAACATCGGCTTCTGGCGCTCTGAGGAGGAACCCCGCTCACGCGAGCAAGGCCGCTTCGATGGCCAGCCCCGGTCCGAAGCCGATGGCGACGCAGGGCCGTGCAGCGCCGGCGCGGCGGAGCCGGTCGAGAATGAAGAGCACGGTGGGCGAGGACATGTTGCCGTAGTCGGCGAGCACCTGTACTGAGGGCGCGAGTGCTGCGCGGTCGATGCCCGTTGCTGCGCCAAAGGCCGACAGGATGCGGGGACCACCGGGGTGGACGGCCCACGAGCCGACGCTTTCGATCGTGAGGCCGTGCTGCCCGAGCCAACCGTCCAGCCAGGGACGGACGTGCTGGCCGATCAGGTCGGGGACGCGTGGGGAAAGCATCATCTCGAACCCGTGGTCGCCCACGCGCCAGCCCATCGCGTCTTGCGAGTCGTCGACCAGTGTCGAGCCGCTTGCGACGACCCGGTAGGCATCGGACGCGGTGCGACTCGTGCCGCCGACGCCGACGACGGCACCGGCGCCGTCGGCAAACAGGGCGTTGGCGACGATCTTCTCGGGGTCCCATCCGTATTGGTGGTGGAGGCTGCATAACTCGACGGCACACACGAGGACGCAGGCGGCGGGATCGGCGCCGAGGAACGCGTGGGCGACGCGGAGGCCGTTCAGCAGGCCGTGGCAACCCATGAACCCCACGTGCGTGCGCGCGACGCCGCGGGAGAGGCCGAGGTCCTGGATCAAGGCGCAATCGAGCCCGGGGGCGTGGAATCCGGTGCAAGAGACGGTCACCAGGTGCGTGACGCGCGCCGGCGGGAGGGCTGACTCCGTCAGTGCGTCCCGCGCGGCGGATTCGGCCAGTGCGCCGGCCTCTTGCTCGTAAAGGCGCATCCGATCGCTCGTCCTGGGGTGGTTTGCCGCGAAGAACGATTGCCGGGAATCGAGGTCCCCCTCGGACGCCTCGAGCACGACGCTGTGACGGGTCTCCACGCCCGAGAGGCGGTAAGTCGCCAGAAACCGCCGCCGCTGCGCGGACGTCTCGCACGCGAACGGCTCGGTGATCTGCGCGGCGTCGTCCTGGGTGATTCGATGGCGGGGAACCGCGGTCCCGATCCCGACAATCCGCATACTCATAGCGTACTCGCCTCGAGGGCCACGGAAGGTGTGTTGAGCCGGCGCAGGAACGGTTCGGCCAGGCCTGGCATGCGGCCCAGCATCGCGAACGCCGCACCGGCGACCGACGGGTGGCGCAACACGAGCGCCAGGGCCTTGCAGAGAAGCTGCCGGCGTGCGATCCGTTGTCGATAGAGCTCGGCCCACTGCCGTTCCAGGGCCGGCTCCCAGCGCTCGCAGGCCCGCAGCTCGAGCGGTGCGACCGCCGCGCCTGCGGCGAGGGCCCAGGCGATCCCTTCGCCGGTGAACGGCTCGACGTACCCAGCGGCGTCGCCCAGCACGAACAGCCGCGACGCGGCGATCGGGTGGGTCCGGCGCGTCAAGCCGGCCGTGCCGCGCCAGGTGGCTCGTCCGATGGACGGCACGGGAGGGAACCCGGCTTCCGCCAGCACGGCGGCCGCGGCGTCTGCCGCGCCGAGCGACTTCACGATCGCCGGCTCCAGCGCGGCGGCGACGTTCAGGCTTCCGTCCTCGACGCGGACGAGCCCGACGTAGCCGGCGCGGGAAACCGCCATATGGATCGTTCCCGCCGCGTAGCACTCGGGCCCATCCGGTACCGTGCATCCCGCGCCGATCCGCGATCGATCCGCGACGTCGTTTCGAATGGCGGTCTCGCGAGCAAGGCAGTGATTCGACAGGCCGGCGGCCACCAACACGACCCGCGCCTGGGCCTCCGCGGCCGGCCCGATGCTCGTGAGCAGGACGCGGCGGACCTCGTCGTCGGCGGACGGGAGGACGCTCGCGGTCACTCCGGGCAAGAATGCGGCCCCGGCGTCGATGGCCTCCGCGACGAGCGCTGAGTCGAAGCGAGCCCGGGAGAGTGCGACGCCGGCCGGCAGCGTCAGCCGGGTGGCCCGGTGGCGGACGCGAACCTCGAAGGAGCCGAGTGCAATCGCTCCGTGACGAGCGGCGAGGGTGCCCAGCCCGGCCGATTGCAGCACGCTCAAGGCGCGGCCGTTGAGGCACGCGCCACAGACCTTGTCGCGCGGGAACGCCCTCTTGTCGACCAGGAGGGTCCTGGCCCCCTCCCGCGCGAGCTGTCGCGCGGCGAGACTGCCGGCGGGGCCCGCGCCGAGGATGATCGCGTCCCACGACGAGCCCCTGGCAACATCGAGACTGAGCGTGGCTGGAGTCACCGTGGGCTCCCGGCAAGGAGGAAGCGCTGGGGCCAGTGCCGAGTGATGGACACGTCGCGCAAACCGGCTCGCGCCGCGAGGTCGGCGGCCTCGGCGGGCCGGAACGCGGCGGCGACCGAGACGGGCCCGTCGTAGTGAACCACGGGAGAGCGACTCAGCAGGCGGCAGCCGAACCAGGCGAGCAAGTAACCCGCGCGGCTTCTCACGAGGTCGTCGACCAGGACGAGACGCCGCGCGGCGGCGGCCATGTGGCGGAAAAGCGTGGCGGCGTTCCCTTCGTCAAGATGGTGGAGAAAAAGCGAGCAAGTGACAACATCATACACGCCTGGAAGCGGGTCGCGCAGCACGTCGTGGATAAAAAAACGTGCGGAGATATCGCCGCGTGCGGCCGAACTCTGGGCACAAGCGACGGCGACCGCGCTCATGTCACAGCCTTCGACGACCATGGAACGTCCCTCGCGGTGCGCTCGGCGTGCGAGGGCGATCGCGTTGTCGCCTCCGCCACATGCCAGATCCAGCACGCGCAACGGCTCGCCGCTCGGATCCGGTAGCAGTCGTCCGATCTTCCCCCAGAGGGCATCGACCGTGCGGCTCAGCCGGTTGATTCTGCGCAGGCCGGCGAGCGCTCGCGCGTGCTCTCGCTCGTCCAGCCCCGGCTGGTCCATCAGCTCGGGCCGGCGGTCACGACGACCGAAGGCTGCAATGGAGAGACCACGGGATACGGGCGCGGTGGACGATGGATCAAGTGGTTGCATTAATGAAATATCTCTGATCGCCGGGCGCACCGCGGCGTGGGTGTCGTTCACGATTCACCGCCCGGCGGCGGCACTTTGCCCAGTGGCCCGAAAGCGATGAACGGGTACCCAGGGACCCGGCTTTGGTAGCGTTGATAGGCCGCCCCAATATAATGGACTAACCGGCGATCCTTCAGATAGCTCCCCAGAAAGATATGCGCCGTCCAGGTCACGGCCAGCGTCATGCGGTCGAAAGTCATCACGGGATTGAACCAGATCAGTCCCAAGAAGCTGAGGTAGACCGGGTGTCGCAGCATGTGGTAGGCCCCGCGCGGTTCGAAGGTCCGCTTGGGAACGTCTCGCCCGCGCACCCAGGCCCACCAGGTCGTCCAGCCCGTCTGGTAGCCGAGCCCTGTCAGAGAGAGACTGTAGACGAGCGCGACCCAGCTCGCGAGGAACGCGCCCTCCACGAACGCTCGCCCAAAACCCTGCAAGCGCCAGACCGCGCCGCGACTTGGCTGCCAGGTCTCGGTGACGAACAGCAGGCAGACACACGTCACCGCGCAAAAGAAGCAGCCGTATTGCGGCGAGGGAATTCGTGCGCTCAGGGTCTTCCTCACCTTCGGGTAGAGCAGCACGCTATGAACCACGGCGAATTGCAGGGCCAGCAGCGCATCGGTCACGAACCAGGGCCCGGTGGTGAACGGCGCCCCGTTGTCTCTGCCTCCCCGGAGGAACGGGAACAATCGGCAGACGGTCATGACAAACAAGAGTTGTGACACGGCGCCGAACATGAGCCAGAAGCCACGAGCCATGGCGGAATCCCTCCCTGGTTCCCTGAAATCTCGCCCGGAGTGGTACCGGGTGAGCCGTCCTTGTTGCTCTCACTCGCATGCGATCGCCTCGGTGATTTGCGCCTTCGTCACGCTGAGGGCGGGGGCGATGCTTGCCGCGAGTGCGCCGACTGCGGCCAGGCCACAGGCGGATGCGGCGTTCGCCCACGGGATGCGAACCGGGAATGCGAACCCGGTCTCCGCGGGGAGAACGATCCGGAGGACGTACCATTCAAGCGCGACGCCGATCGCGAGGCCGAGCCCAGCGCCGATGAAGGCCATCAAAAGGGCCTCGCACACGATGACGGCACCGGCCTGGCCGGGCGTCGCGCCGACCGCGCGGAGCAGACCCATGTCCCGACGGCGCTGGAGGACCGAAACGAGCAGGGCGGTTGCCACCCCCAAGGCGGCGACGAGCGCCGCGACGAACTCCTGGACGTAGGCGATGCCATAGAGGCGATCGACCATTCCCAGGACGTGGTGGCGCAGTGTGTCGCGAGTCAACGCGACGACGGCCTGCTCGGCCGCCCAGGGGAGTTGCAGCAACCGCCGAGCGGTCTCGGCTGGCGGGGCGGTGGGGGGCAGGCTCACGCTGAAGACGTCCACCTCACCGGCGTTGAGCTCGAGTCGGTGCTGTTGCCGATCCACGATCACGGTTCCCCGGCTGCACGAGTAGTCGGCGACCGCGCCGACGACTCGTAGCGCGACGGGCCCGGTCACGCCGGGCAGGGTGATCGCGTCTCCCTCCCGGACGTGGTAGAGCGAAGCGAAGTTCTCCGAGACGATCGCAGTTCCCGGCTCGCTCAATCGGCGGTACAGGTCGAGGTCGGCGAGGAGCGGACGCCGCGCGAGGTTGATGTCGTAGTAGCGCGGGGCGTCGAGGGCGAGGAGCAAGATGCGGTCCTCGCGGCCTTGGTGAGGCCAGTTGACGTACCGAAAGCGCATCGGTACAACCCGCGCGCCGGGGACGTCGGTTTCGATCCGATCGCCGGTATCGTCGCGCATGGCGAGGACCTGCCCGCTGGCGCTGAGGGGGCCGCCGGACGTGACAAAGAGGTCGCCGACGATGCAGCGGTCGAGCCAGTCTCGTACGGCGATCTGGTTGCCGTGGATCACGCCCCCCGTTTGCAGGATCAACGCCACCCCCGCGGCCAGGGAGGCGACGGCGAGTCCGGCGGTCCCGGGAGTGCGCACCACGTGGTCGGCCGCGAGCCGGCCCGGTAGACCGAAGGCGCGCTCGGCCAGCGGCCGCAACAGCCATGCGGCGAGCGAAACAGCGACGGGGAGTGCCACGATCGTGCCGATGGCCAAAAGAACCAGCGCCCCCAGAATGCCGGTTAAGGGCGCGAGGCGGTCGCCCCAGTGAAACCAAAGGCCTGCGAGCCCCCAGGCCGCGAGCGCGGCTCCCCACGAAGAGCGCCGGCTCCAGCGGGTCGTCGCCGGTGCGCTCGACAGGGCCTCGATAGGCTCGACGGCCGCCGCGCGCGCTGCGGGTAACAGCGCGGCCAGCACGGCGGTCGTCACTCCGGCGATCACGCCCGCGGCGGCAGTTCGCAGATCCAGGTCCGGCGCGCGGGCATGCAGCGGCAGGAAGACGTCGCTCAGGACGGTCAGCATCGGTCCACAGCAGAGCCGGGCCAGGCCCCAGCCGAGCGGCAGCCCGACGGCCGCGCCCGCGGCGCCCAGCACGGCGGCCTCGCCCAGGAACAGGTGCCGGATCTGCCGCCGATCGGCTCCCAGGGAACGCAGCACGCCGACCTCGCGGCGGCGCTCCGCCGCGCCGACGGACAGCGTGCCGGCCATCACGACAAAGCCCAGCCCGAGCGCCCCGGCACCACAGAGCGCGAACGCCGTACGCAGGCCGCCGAGGACGTCGCCAACACGCAAACCGGCCGCGTCGGGAACGAGCACCCGGCCGAGGCCCGCGGTCCATTTCTCCAACTGTGCACGAACCGCAGCGCGATCGGCGTTCGGTTCGAGGACCACGTCGATCCGGGTCACGATGTCGGGCCGCTCGCCGACGGCGACCGCGCTCTCGAGGTCGGTCACCAGCACGTAGCCGCCGAGCGCCGAGGCGGGCCCCGTGGCCTCGATCACCCCCACCGGCGTGAACCGATGCGGTTTTCCACCAGCGAGCAAAGCGAGCCCCGGGGGGGACCTGGTCAGCGTTTTGTCCAATGACGCGCCAACCAGGACGGGGCTTTGTTTCAAGAGCGCGGCTCGCAGGAAGGCCGACGGCGACGCTTCGCGCACCGTCAGTCCCAGGTCGCTGCCGACGCCGCGCTCGGCGAGGAGATCGACCCCCACAAGCACGGCCGACTGCCCGCGTTGCTCGGGCAGAAGGACACGCTGGACCACCACGGGCCGGACTTTGCGCACACCGGGGACCGTTCTGAGCAGGACGGCCAACGCTTTCGGGACACCGAGGTCGCCGTTCTGAATCTGGAAATCGGCCGCGCCCGCCATGGGACTCGCGGCGGCTTGCAAGGCAGACTCCAACGCCCGGTCGAGCGCACTCCCGGCGACCCAGGCGGCGACGCCGAGGCTCACGCTGAACCCCAGAAGCAGGGTCCGGGCTCGGTGCCTGCGCACGTGGCGCAGACTAAGCGTTCGAAGCAGCGACAGCATATTGGCCTCGCAAGAGAGACTCGGACTCGACACGGCCGTCCCTGATCGTGAGCATCCGGTCGCCGAGGGACGCCGCGTCCGCGTCGTGAGTCACCATCACGACGGTGCGCCGATCGGGTTCGGGCAAGGCACGGAGCAGTTCGAGAACCTGGCGGCCGGCGGCCGAATCGAGGCTGCCCGTCGGCTCGTCGCAGAGCACGAGCGCCGGCTCGGTGACGAGCGCCCGCGCGATTGCCACCCGTTGCATCTCTCCCCCCGAGAGCGCGTCCGGAAAATGCGTCGCCCGATCGCTGAGTCGCAACCGCCCGAGCGCGTCGTGAGCTCGGCCGAGTGCGCGCGAGCGGCCGTGGCCGTCCAGCATCAGGGGGAGGGCGACGTTTTCCGCCGCCGTCAGCGTCGGCAACAGGTTGAACCGCTGGAAAACGAAGCCGATGAAACGCCTCCGGACAACCGACCGTTCGCGGTCGGAGCACTGCCGCAGATCGCGGCCGCGAAAGAGGATCGAGCCCGACGTCGGGACATCGAGGCCGCCGAGCAGGTTGAGGATCGTCGATTTCCCCGACCCACTCGGCCCCATCACCGTCAAGAACTCGCCGGCACCGACGCTCAGGTCGATCCCTCGCAAGACGTTGATCTCGCGGGGGCCTTGCCGGTGCACCTTGGTTACCGACCGAAGTTCGATCATGGGTTTCTCATGAGTGACCAGAGTCGAAAGTTCACTTCGCAATCCGGTGGCCGTGGTCGCGAGCTGGGGGGACCACTCGCTTGCACTTCGTGCTCGTGAACGCTGTCGATCACTGGTGCGAGCAGGGGGGGGGGGGACGACTCGCGAGTGAACGCCGCCGACACGAGCACGAAGCGCAAGCGAGTGGTTCTTGTACGATGATGCGACGGTGCCAAACGGTTTTGAGTGAGTCGGCGAACTTGCGATTCAGGGGCCGAGGGTGGGTCGATACTCGTCAGCGAGACGACGGCTTGATCACCACGTCACCCCAGATCTCGAGCCGGTCGGCCACGCTCACGAGGCCGCCGAGCGCTGAGTACGGGGTCATCCGGTACTGGCTCTGCAGGATTGCGAACGCGCAACGCATCCGCAGGACGCCCGGCACGTCCGTCCGCTCGACGACCGAGTCGAGGACGAGCGGCTGCGTCGCGCCGTGGAGCGTGAACTTTCCTGTGAGCCGGTACCGCCCCGGGTCCCCCGGCGCCTGTCCATCGAGGGGCGCTGCGGCCGTGTAGGCGAACGACGCGGTGGGAAATTTTGCGACATCCAGGACGTGTGGACCCTTCATGTTTTCGTTGGTTTTCTGCTGGTCGGATCCCGAGACGGCGCCCGACAGTCCGACGTAGCGCCGGGCTTCCGGGTCGTCGGCGTTGAACGTCCGCATGTCAAACGTCAGCTCGCCTGCGCCACTGCCGCCCAGGTCAATCGAGCCGGCGGACAGGCGGCCGATGATGCCGTGCTCGTGGCCGAGCCGGCCCGCGGAGCCGACTTTGGCGTAGACGCGGCTCGTAGCGAGATCGGCCTTGAGAGAGACGTTTGAAGCCGCGGGGTCGGCCCCCAGGGCAGCGACGGGCGTCGTCAACGCGGCGATCGCCAGGCCTACCACAAAACAGTCTTTGCACTTCCTCACGGAACCACCTCCCTTATGTGCGCGGAGTCTCGCCGAGCGCTGAGCACTCCTTCCCAGCACCGCCGGCATTCCATTTTCGGGGCGACCACGCGATTGAGTTGTTGGCGGCCGCCCCGGCTCCAGCCGGTAAAGCGAACGAATCGCAGGAAAGCGCGCGCACCGAAAATGAGATTGTGCTGCGAGACGCATGTAAAGGCGGAATGCGTGACGGTTCGCTCTGGCAATCTCGACTCACATGGGGAAACTAGAAAGCCTCGGTGCGATCCGCCCTTGACCGTGCGTGGTCGACCGGCCTCACGAAGGATGAACGATCATGCCGGCAGAAATCGTTGACGTGTCTCGCGCGGACGTCGCCGCGCACTACGACGACCTGGATCACCTCTATCGTGCGTTCTGGGGGGAGCACGTCCATCACGGTCTCTGGACCTCGCCCGACCTGACACCCGAGGAGGCCACGCGCCGGCTCATCGACGCGGTCGTGGAGCGAGCACGCGTCAGCCGTGGGGACGCGGTCTGTGACGCCGGCTGTGGCTATGGCGGCACGGCCCGCGTGCTGGCGCACGAACTCGGCGCACAGGTCACCGCGCTGACGATCTCGCAGGCCCAGCACGCCTACGCCACAGCAACCGATCCGGGATCGGAAAACCCGCGGTATCTCCTCCGCGACTGGCTCGAGAACGGACTCGAGCCCGACTCGTTCGACGCGGTGATCGCGATCGAGAGCTCCGAGCACATGCCGGACCTCGCCGCCTTCTTTTCCGAGTCGTACCGCGTGCTGCGCCCGGGGGGGCGGCTGGTCGTCTGTGCGTGGCTCACCCGCGAGCAGCCGCGGGGCTGGGAGCGGCGCTGGCTCATCGGCCCCATTTGCCGCGAGGGCCGGATGCGCGGTATGGAGTCCGTCGCGGAAATGCAGCGCCAGGCCGGCGCGGCGGGGTTCGTTTCCGAGAGTTTCGATGACACGAGTCACCAAGTGAAGAAAACTTGGTCGCTTTGCATTCAGCGCGTCCTGCTGGGGCTGCTGCGCGAGCCCGCCTATCGCCGGTTCCTCTTTCGTGACGGCGGGCCGAACCGGATCTTCGGTCTGACGATGTTGCGGATCCGGCTGGCGTACGAGATCGGCGCCATGCGGTACGGCATCCTGACGTTCGTGAAGCCGTAGACGAGCGGTGCCGCGAACCGCGATGATGCTCGCTGGGCCGCCCACGGCCGCGTCGGCGCCTTCCTCGTTCGCACCGAGAACATGACCATGTCCGAACGTATGCGGTTGGCATTATGCGGGATCGTCGCCGTGCTGTCGGCCCGCGCTGTTTTTGCCTTCGATCCCCCGTCCGACAAGGCCGGCCCCCTCACCGCGCGTATCGAAGGGCTCAAGGAAATCACGCGGGCCGGCGGGCCGCTGCCGGTGCGCGTGGTAGTGGAAAACAGCGGCAAACTGCCGCTGAACGGCACGGTCGCGCTGCGGGTCATCGACCGCTGGACCGCACAGCCGGCGACGGCCGTCCCTTTTGCCGTCGGGGCCAACCAGACGGTGACGAAGGATTTCACGGTCACGGCCGACCCCGGGTCGTACGACGCGGACTACCCGATCCACGCCTACGTCCAGTTTTCCCACGAGGGTCGCGAATGGACGGCGCACCCCGTGCTGGTCGTGCCGATCCACGTCGAGCGGCACGCGCCCGGGCAAGCGGTTCCACCGTGGCGCCCGGTCCCGATCGGGAGCGAGGGCCGGACGGCCTTGTGGAACGTTTCCGCCTTCCGTGCGGTCATCCAGGTGTCCGGCCAGCCGCCACGGACCTTGCCGACGGGCTGGCGCGGGCGCGACGAGCCGACGTATGCAACAATCGACGTTCGTTCGCAAGAGATCGGCCAGGAGCGCAGGGAGGCCGTCGCGATTCATCCGCCGTGGCGCGACGGCCGCGTTGGGACGGCGTTCGTGGAGTTCCCGTTGGTCTTGCCGGACAAAGGGCCGATCCGCCTCCGGTTCGAGAACGCGGTGGCACCCGACGGCAAGGGAGATGGGGTCACGTTTCGCGTGCGCGTGACGCCGCTGGACGCGCCCGAAGGAACGCTCGGGGACGTCGTCTACGAACGACACAGCGCGGCGAAGCGGTGGGGCAGCGCCGGCGAGGCCGACCTCGGCCGGTACGCCGGTCGCGCGATCCGGCTCCAGCTCGAGTCGCACCCTGGACCGCGCAACGATACCAGTTTCGACCAGTCGTTCTGGGCCGTGCCGACGCTCGTAACCGGGAACCCGGCTCCGCCGCGAGCCTTTCCGCCGCTGGCGAACACGGGTTCGGAATCGCTCGGCAACATCCGGTTTGGCGACAAGACCGCCGAGGTCCGCGTCTGGCCGGGGCGCCGAGGGCTGCTTGACGCCGCGGTTGGCTTTGTCAGCGGCGCGGGGTCGTTGTACTTTCACGGGGTCGAGGTCCGAGTGCTGGGCCAGCGGATCGATGATGAAAGTGCGATGCTGCGGCTCATGAACGTCGAGGCCGCGCGCGAGGGGGGCGTATATCGGGTCCGGCACCATTTCGAGGGGCCCGAGGGGGCGTTCGACCTGGTGGGCCGACTGGAGGTCGTGAGCGGTGCGCTTCGTGTACGGTTCGCGCTCGAAAACACGCCCCCAGTGCGACCGTGGAAGGCGGTCGTTCTCGAGGACGTGGCGCTCGGGCCGTGGAGTCGCACGGCCCGGCAGGTTTACGCCGGGCACGGCAACGTGGTGCGCGGGCCGTCGGCCTATTCGCTCGACTTCGACGGACACCGACTGTCGACATCGTTTGTGGGATTTGACTTCAACGGCGGCCCGGCGGTCGTCCAGGGCGTCGACGCGCCTCCGACGCGCCTGGAGGTGAACCCGGGCGAGAAGCGTTATTCGCTCCATGCCGCGCCCGGGCTAACGATCACGCTCATCCCGTCGTCGAACGTTTTCGAGGGCGTGAAAGTCTGGCGCACGCTCAACGGGCTGAAGCCGTCGCGGGGTGTCGAGAAGGCGGCGGGGCGCTTCGTTTTCGACCTCTGGGGTGGGCGTTATCAGGACGCCGCCACGGCCCTGCGCCGGTCGTTCCGCTACGGGCTCGGCGACTCACTGGTCGTCTGGCACGACTGGCAACGTTGGGGCTACGACTATCGTCTGCCGGACGTGTTTCCACCCAACCCGAAGTGGGGTACGCAAGAAGAGTTGAAGGACCTGGTTGCGGCGTGCAAGGCGTCGAACACGCTCTTCGCGCTCCACGACAACTACATCGATTTCTATCCGGACGCGGAGGGGTTCTCGTACGACGAGAACATTGCGTTCGACGCAAATGGGCGGCCGGAGCGAGCGTGGATCCATGAGGCCCGAGGGGCCCAGTCGTATCGCTACCGGGCCGACCGCGTGGAGCCGTTCCTGGTCCGTAACCTGGGCCTGATCCGGCCGGCGCTCGTGCCGACGGCGTACTTCCTGGACGTTTGGTCGAGCATCCGCCCGTACGAGTACTGGACGGCGGACGGTCGGTTCTTCGACCGCGTGGCGACCCGTGACACATGGGGGAAGCTGTTCGCGCGCATCCGCGATGAGCTCGGTGCCGACGCGCCGCAGCTTTCCGAGAGCGGCCACGACCAGTTGATCGGCTGGCTCGACGGCGCCCAGACGAACCACTTGCGCGTGGGAAGGCCGGTCGCGGGTCACCCGCAAGGAAGCACTTTGTGGGACTGGCGCTGTGATGACGCCGAACGGACCCCCTGGTTCGACGCCGCGCACCACGATCGATTCGTCCTCCACGGGGCTGGTTACCCGGGGCGATACGAGGCCGGCCTCGGCTCCGGGCTGCACGGCATCTATAGCGACGACTACATCGCGACCGAGGTCCTGACCGGCCACCCGGCGATGACGTCCGACGCGTTCGGTCATGATGTGGTGCGCAAGCATTGGCTCGTGAACGGCCTGATGCGAGCGCTCGCGCTCAAACGCATCGAGGCGGTCGCCTATGTGAACGATGACCTCCACCGGCAACATGTCCGGTGGTCGGGCGGCGGCGAGGTTTGGGTGAACCGAGGAGAGACCGACTGGGAAGTCGCCGGACGCGTCTTGCCGTCTTACGGGTTCTTGGCGCGCGTGCCGACGGCGAAGGGGCCCGTGGAGGCGTCGATCAGCCGTCGGGGCGGCCTGATTGTTGAGGAGTCGAGGTCCCCCGAGCAGGTTTATGCCAACGCGCGCGGGTTCGACGGGCCGATCCGCATTCGCCCCAGCGTCTCGGACGTCCGTCTGGTCGGCGCGAAGGCCTTCACTCTGGCGGTCCGCTGGCAGGCTGACGACGCGATTCCCGAGGGGCTGCAACCCTTCTTGCATTTTTGCGACGCGCGGGGGGAGATCGCCTTCCAGGCCGCGCAGGAGCCGGGGGCGGGTCGCGACCGGGCGACCAAGGTGGTCCGCGCCGTCGCGAATGGAAATCTCCCCGTTTCGGCGGCCCCGGGCGCAGCCTTCGAGCTCTACGCCGGCCTCTTCGACCCGAAGACCGGGAAACGGGCGACACTTTTCGGGCCGGACGACGGCCAGTCGCGGGTCCGGCTGGGAACGCTGCACATCGACGGTCGAGGCGGCAGCGTGACCGGTCTCACGTGGACTCCGGTCAAGCCGGCGGCCGACCCGTTGCTCGCCCGTCTCAACCCCCAGCGGAAAGCGGTCGACTTCGGTGCGCTCGTGACGGCCGGCGGTGTCCGTCTGACCCGCGAGGGACGCGCGATCGTGCTCACGCCACTCCCGTCCGACGCCCCGAACGAGTTGAGCGTTACGCTGCACACGAAGGTCTTGCCGTGGAACGCCGGAATGCCGAACCGGGTGGAGGCGGTCGCCGAGGACGGTCGAGTGCTCGCGGGCGAACAGGCGAGGCGATCCGGTGACGACGTCGCCATCACGTGCCGGCCAGGCGTTTTCCGGTACCGGCTCATCGCCGACTAGCCGGCGACGCGGGATGCGGACGCACCCGTTCGGCAACACGATGTTGCTTTTTCGCACCAGGCGGCTACCCCTTGGGAGCGAGAGCCATAATCGGCCCCAATGCGTGGAGCACCGCATTCGGCTGCCGTCGCGGGGACGCCTGTTCCCACCGGCGTCGCTGCTCCGGTGACTGATCCCAAGTGAGGGGTTGACAACGATGCCCAAGCCCGAATCCATAGCGCCGATTGCTCATCTCCACCCCCCCCGGTATCCGCACGAAGCGGTCGAGATCATCGGGAACCGCAAGGGACTGGAGCGGCTCATCCATACGCTGATTGAAGCGGTCGACCAGGGGTATGCCGTCGGGACCGTCGAGTCGGCCGACGGTTATGCGGCCCACGTGTGCGTGACCTGCCTCGAGGGCCGGCGACGGCCTGAAGAGTGGCGGCGGTCCGGGTCGCCGCTCTGGGACATCGATGACCCGTTCGTGGCTCGGATCATGGACCTCACCGAGGAGAACGACCAGCTTCGCGACGTCATCAAGCTGATCCGTCGCGAGCGAAAGTCACGGACGAGCGTGCAGCAAACCGACGACGGAGTCGCGAACAACCGTGCCGTGAACGAATAATCGGCCGGTCGCCTTCAACGGCTTTTGTGCCGTTGCGGTCTCCAATTCACGGAACGTCGCGCAATCTGAGGCTTGGAATCGTGCGGTCGGGGTGTCAAACTACGGATTCGACCCGGATACCGTGACACGCCACCGAACGAGGGAACCAGCCGTGACCGCCCGAGCCGCCTCCCCTGCGCTACTACTCGTCCTGCTCATGAGCGCGCCGGCCTTCGCCGACCCGCCGGGGCTCAAGCCCCTGGCGATCGGCTCTGCCGCGCCCGAGTTCCGCCTCCCGGGCGTCGACGGGAAAACCTACGGCCTCAAGGATTTTGCGGCGGCCAAGGTCCTGGTGGTCGCTTTCAACTGTAACCACTGCCCAACCGCACAGGCGTACGAGGCAAGGATCCAGAAGCTGCACGACAACTACAAGGACAAGGGCGTGGCCCTGGTCGCCATCTCGCCGAACGACCCGTTGGCGGTCCGCCTGGACGAGCTCGGATATACCGACGTCGGCGATTCGTTCGAGGACATGAAAGTCCGCGCGGAGCACCACAAGTTCACCTACCCGTATCTTTATGATGGCGACACGCAGGAAGCGTCTCGCAAGTTCGGCGTGCTCGCCACGCCCCACGTCTTCGTGTTCGACGCCAACCGCAAGCTGCGGTATCAGGGGCGATTTGATGACTCGGAGGTGAAGACGGTCAAGTCGCACGACGCGCGAAATGCCGTCGACGCATTACTCGCCGGCAAGCCCGTTCCGGTCGAGACGACACGGGTCGTCGGTTGCTCGACCAAGTGGTCCGATAAGCGGGAAAGCGCCCGCCAGTCGCTGGCCAAGTGGGACGCCGAGCCGGTCGTTCTCGAACCGATCGAGGACGCCGGGGTGGCGAAGCTCGTCAAGAACGACACCAAGAAGCTGCTGGTCGTGAACCTCTGGGCGACGTGGTGCGGGCCTTGTGTCGCCGAGCTCGACGACTTCGTCACCATGCATCGCATGTACCGCGGCCGGAATGTCCAGGTCGTGACGATCAGCATGGACGATCCGGATAAGCGTGACGATGCGCTCAAGGTCCTGAAAGAACACCACGTCTCAGCGCAGAATTACCTGCTGAAGACCGAAGACCGCGATAAGTTCGCCGAGGCGCTCGACAAGGAATGGCCCGGACCCGTGCCGTACACCCTCGTGATCGCCCCCGGTGGCAAAGTGCTGTACCGCAAGTCGGGCCAGATTGACCCGCTCGAGGTGAAGCGGGCGATCGTGGATCAGATCGGGCGGACGTACTGAACCGAACGCAGGAGAGACCGGCTGTTCGGAGTGCGGCGGCCTTCCGCCCCGCTCGCAGCGCGAAAGCAGGAGCAAGCGCCGCGCACTCCAAAGGTCCTGCTCGTGGGCCGTGACCCTTGGAAATATTAGCAATTGGGTGGAGCTCCCTCGGAGATATTAGCCGCTTGACAGCGCACGGAAGTGCGGTAAGATATTTCTTTCCGCGAGGGCCTACTCTGAAGCCTATCGGAATCACTCGCCGGAGTGGCGGAATTGGCAGACGCGCCAGCTTGAGGGGCTGGTGGGCTACCCATGCCCGTGCAGGTTCAAGTCCTGTCTCCGGCACTTGTTACGTCAAGAAGGCCCTTCGGGGCCTTTTTGCATTTGAGGTAGTCGCCGCCGTACAATCGGAGACGAACTCCCGTGGCACGCATCACACCGCTGCCGGACGCCGAGGCCGGCCCCGAGTCCCGCGCCGCACTGGAGGATATTCGTGCTGCGCACGGGCGAGTGACGAACATGAAGCAGACGCTCGCCCGGTCGCCGGTCGCGCTCCGGGCCCTGATGACGTGGTACGACTTGCGCGCGGAGGTCGTTCCCTTCCTTGGGGAGCGGCTCACAACACTGTTCGCGCATGCGATTTCGACCCGGACCGACTGCCTGATCTGCTCGACGTTCTTCCGTCGCCTGCTGATCGATGCGGGGGAGGATCCGGACGAACTGCGGCTCGACCGCCGCGACGATGTGGTCGTACGCTATGGGCGGCAGCTCGCCGCCGACCCGAACGCCGTCTCCGATCCGCTATTCGCGGAGCTCGCGCACGAGTTCGACCCCAACCAAATCGTGGCGCTGACGGCGTTCGGGGGATTGATGGTCGCGACGAACCTGTTCAATAACGCGCTCCGGGTGGACCTGGACGAGTACCTCGGGGCCTACCGCAAAGGCGAACGGTCATGAGCACGCCCAGCGGCCTTGCCGGTAAGGTCGCGCTCATTACAGGTGCCGCGCACGGGCAGGGGCGAGCCTCTGTGATTGCGCTGGCTCGGGAGGGGTGCCACGTGGCCGCCGTGGACGTGGCCCGGCCGCTGGCCTATCCCGGTTACGCGCTCGGCACGGCGGCGGAGCTGGAGGCCTTGGCCGAGGAGTGCCGTTCGCTCGGCGTCCAATGCTTGGCCTTTGCGGCCGACGTGCGCGACGACGTGGCCGTGTCCGCCGCCGTGGCCGAGGTCGCGGAACGGCTGGGTCGCATCGATATCTTATTTAACAATGCGGGCATCTGCGGCTACGGGTTGGCGCACGAGCTGACCGAGGCCGCGTGGGATGCGATGCTCGACATCAATCTCAAGGGGGCCTGGATCGTCGCCCGGCGGGTCATCCCGCACATGATCGAGCGACGGGGGGGCGTGATCCTCAACAATTCGTCGGTGGCAGGGCTGCGGGGGATGGGCCGGCTGAGCCATTACGCGGCGTCCAAGTGGGGCTTGGTCGGCCTGACGAAGTCGTGGGCCATCGAGCTCGCGCCTTTCGGGATCCGCGTCGTGGCCCTCTGCCCCACGGGCGTGAACACGGCCATGAACGATGGCCTGGCAGCGCTTGAGGGCATGACACCGCAGCAGATCGCCGAGCGATCGGCGGGCAACCTGCTCCCCGTACCGTGGATCGAGCCCGAAGACGTCGCCGCGGCGGTCGTTTTCCTGGCTTCCGACCAAGCCCGCTTTGTGACCGGCTCGGAATTCGTCCTCGACGCGGGCCTACTCGCCCGTTGAATGCGGCCAAGGACGGGAGACGAGGCGCCCGCGTTGGACGCGTCAGCTCATGGCGCCCTTGAGGTGCTGCGAATCGCTCAACCAGACGCTGGCGGCCGAGTTGCCCAGCGCGGTGATCGCGCTCATCATCACCACGATCATCAGCGCCAGCATGATGCCGTACTCGACGGCCGTCGGTCCGTCTTCGCTCTTCAGGAACACCAGCACGCGAGGAAGGATTGCGGGCATTTGACATCTCCTGTCGGCGCGGCCAGCGGCGGAACGCTGGCTCGGGCGTCCATCAAGGGCCATGGGCGATCCATGAAAGCGTTTCTGACTGGTGCCAAATCGATGGTGAAGATACCTCCTGGCTCGGTTCAGCGGCAAGACCGTCGCAGGAAATCAACGTGGAGTGCGCGTCTTTGCCATGACAGTCGCAGAGACGACTTCTGCCCTTTTCCCACGACCGCCGAAGCGCGGCAGCGGGCAACGTCAGCGGACGGCTCGTGTTTTCGGACGCGTCGATGGGGTAGGCTATGTTTTTCCCGTCGGGACGAGCCAGCGCACTTCTCAGCGCACTCCGCGCGAGGGCCGAGACCATGTTGATGAGCGGTCTGTCGGGCAACGAGATCTATTGCTTGGCGCAAAAAGGGTGGGCGCCGGGCAATATCGTGGTGGGTAACAGCGTCTACTCGCTCGGCCTCCTGCGCGGGATTACCTCGGGGCTCAAGACTCTGGCGGGCGGCGAAATTGGAAGTATCACCCAGCTCATTTCGGATGGCAGGCACGCGGCGATCAGCCGGCTCGAGGAAGAGGCGGTGCGTGAGGGGGCGCAGGGTCTGACCGGGGTCGTGTCCGAGCTGAAACCGGTCGGGAACCTGATGGAGTTCCTGGCCGTCGGCTCGGCGATCCGCGGCAGCGAGCATCCCGGCCCGTTCTTCTCGACGGCCTGCTCGGGCCAGGACCTCTTCTGCCAGATCGATGCGGGCTATGAACCGCGCCACTTCGTGATCGGGAACGTGGCTTATGCGCTCGGCATCGGACGGGGGCTGGCGGGCAGCCTGAAGGTCATCGCGCGCCGGGGTGAGGTGAAGGAATTCTCGGACATGTACAACCACACGCGGCACCTCGCACTCGAACGCCTCGAGCTCGAGGCCGCGGAACGGGGCTGCAACGCGGTCGTCGACATCACGACGAGGATCCTGCCGTTCGGCCCGGGCGTGCGCGAGATGATCATGGTGGGCACGGGTTCACACAACCCGGTCCTTGGGCAGCCGAAGGTCCCCGTCACGTCGGAACTGACGGGGGAGGAACTCTGGAACCTGACCCAGCTCGGGTACGCTCCGTTGCGGCTCGTGCTCGGCACGTCCGTTTACGCCTTGGGGTTCGTCGGCGGGCTCTCGGCCTTCTTCCAGTCGTTCGCGCGTCGCGAGATCAACGAGGTGACTCGTCTAGTCTATGATGCGCGGGCGAACTGCCTGGCCCACATCGAACGGGAGGCCGAAGACATCCGAGCCGACGGGGTCATTGGCATCAAGGTCTTCATCTACGAGATCGGCAACGGGCTCGTCGAAGTGATGGCGATCGGCACGGCAATTCGTAAGCATGCCAGCGTGGCCACACAGAGCGACCAACTGATTCCTCAGGCGATCATCCGCGATCGTGACACGTTTTTCGACTTCGCGCCGCAGCTTCAGGGGATGCAGCCGCGGAACCTCGAACGTAAGTAGTTTGTCGGGTATCGGCTTACGTCGTGAATTGGCCCGACCTCGTGTTCCCAAGCACGCGGGCAGGCTGGCGCTCACCGGCCACGACCGCGGCGCGAGGAAGCGAGGCCTGGGTTTTTGGGCGCGGGTTCGGCGGCGGTTGCGCGAACCGTGGGCGGATCGCGTTACAATGTTAGGGCCGCGGCGCTTCCGAGCCGGTCTGCGAAGTCACGGGAATGGCGAGAAGCTGTCTTGCGGCCTTCACGCGTACTTCATCGGGATCGTGCAGACCACCTCGTGCGTTTCTGAGGCGACGGTCCCAGTAGCGGGCCAGGTCTTCGAGGATCGTCGGCTCGAGAACGCCGCAGGCCCGGAGAATCGCGACACGGTCTTGGCAGGTCGTCCGATCAGTCGATCGCCGCAAGCGCGCGATGACCGCCGTGCGCTGATCGGGGTCAAGCGCGCAGCCGTACTGGTCGCACAGCTCCTCGATCCGTTCCCCAGCCCGGCCTCCGGCCGTTTTGACGATCTCGTAGAGCTCTTTGCGAAACGCGAGCCGCAGCTCGAGGGCGCGGCGGGGGCCCTCCGTTTGCTCGAGCCGGCGCGCTTCGGGTTTGAGTTGGCGTAGCTCGTCGAGCTCGGCCTCGCGTTGTTCCGCCTCGCGCAGGATTTCGCGCTCGACCTCTTCCGTGCTGGGGCGCGGTTCGGGTTCCGGAGGTGGCGAGTGTGTCTCGGACGTCTCGGCCTGGGGCCGAACTTCGGATGGCGCGGAGGCGGGACGTCCCGCGTCGGCTGCCGGGCTGGGGGAAGGTGACGGGTTGAGCTCCCCCTCTCGCCGTGGCGCCGGCTCGCCGGGGTCGGCGGCGGTCGCCAGCTGATCGCGCAAGGCAAGGACCGCCAGGACGGGCGAGCCTGCGGTGACACGGGACTGGGGCGGCGACTGCGCGGGCTGAACCTCTTCGGGTTGCGCCCGGGGGGGCACGTGAGGAGCCGGCGTGGTCGGACGCGTGATCAGGATAGGCGGCGGAGTCACCCGGCGGTGCAAGCCGATCCCGAGTGCCGAGCAAACGATCAGCACCGCGGCGACGACCGCTCCGGGAACCCCCCGGTACCGATACTCCACGAGGATCAGCGGTTCGTCCACAGCCGGCGGGCTGGAGAGCGCGCCGGCCAGGAGGTCGTCGATCGGTCCTTCCAGCAGGCCGCTCATCGCCGTCTGACGCTCCGCCTTTTCGAGCCTATCTTCCTCGCGTTCCGCGTCGCAGCACTCTTTATTCTAACCCGAGGGAGTGCGGGGCGCGAACGACGGATTGTTTTTCTTCGACACGGGGGGTGGCTGCGGCTAAAACGGGAGCCGCTTTCTTGCTCGTTTCCTCCAGAGGGTTCTCGACATGCGTTGGTCTTTGTGTGTGATCGGACTCGCCGCGGCCTTGACTCTCGCAGCTTGGTCGTCGCCGGGCCTGGCGGGCGAAGGGGGCTTCACCCCTCTGCGCGTGATCGTCTTCGGCGCCCATCCCGATGACTGCGAGCTGAAGGCCGGCGGTACGGCCGCGCGCTGGGCGAAGCTTGGCCACAAAGTGAAGTTCGTCAGTGTGACGAACGGCGATATCGGTCACCACGAGTCGACCGGCGACTCGCTCGCGAAACGTCGGACAGCCGAGGTCCGAAGATGTGCCCAGATCCTCGGCATCACCACGGAAGTGCTCGACAACCACGATGGCGAACTGATGCCCACACTGGAGAACCGCCGCACGATCACCCGGCTGATTCGCAATTGGCAGGCCGACCTGGTCCTCTCGCCCCGGACGAACGACTATCACCCGGACCACCGCTACACGGGCATCCTGGTCCAGGACGCCGCCTTCATGGTCATCGTCCCCGCCTTTTGTCCCGAGGTGCCCGCCCTGCGCAAGAACCCCGTGTTCATGTATCTCGAAGACGGATTCAAGAAGCCGAACCCGTTCCATGCCGACGTGGTCGTGCCGATCGACGAGGTCTTCGAGAAGAAAATCGCCTGCATGGACGCGTTGGCTTCGCAATTCTACGAGTGGAACCCTTGGCTCTTCGGCTACTCCGAGGAGGTGCCCAAGGAACCCGCCGCGCGGCTCCCCTGGATCCAGAAGCGCTTTGGCGATCGCTTCAGCGCAACGGCCGTCCGGTTCCGCAAGGAGCTCGTAGAGCGCCTCGGCGAGGAGAAAGGGCGGGCTGTCAAGTACGCCGAGGCCTTCGAGGTCTGCGAGTACGGCTCGCAGCCATCGCCCGAGGAGTTGATGAGGCTGTTCCCGTTCTTTAAGTAGGGTCCATGCAATGCGCCGGTGCATCGCATGCACCCTACTGGAAAGCGCCTCTTTACGATCGCGCGGCCAGTGCCTTAATCTGCCAGCGGCTGCGTGCTGCGTAGGTACGCGAACAGGTCCCGAACCTGCTGCTCGGTCAGGTCCTTGAGCAACCCCTCGGGCATCAGCGACTTTTTCTGGGGCGCCATCTCGTCGATCTGGTCCTGGCGGATCGTGACGTTCTGTCCGTCCGCGCCGCGGAGGACGAGGATCTGGTTGTCCTTCTCGACCAGGGTTCCTGTCAGCAGACGCCCGTCGTTGGTCGCGACGGCCAGCGTCTCGAACCCCTCGCGAATCTCGGCGCTCGGGTTCACGACGTTCACGAGCATGTTCGCGACGTCGGTCCGCTGATAGGTGGTCAGGTCGGGCCCGACCTGACCACCCTGGTCGAACAGTTTGTGGCACTTCGCGCACGTGTTCTTGAACAGCACCTTGCCGGCATACGGGCTGCCGTTGCCGGTGCGGACCACGCCTTCCAGCTTGTCGATCTGCGCCTTCATGTCCGCGGTCGTCGCCCCTTGCAGGTTGCCCCAGTGCTTGGACACGAGTTGGGCGATGCGGTCGTCGCGGTGTGCGGTCAACTGCCGCACGACGTCCGCCGGGACCGAGGCGCGGTCGATGGCCCCGCGGTCCACCGCCTCGAGCAAGAGGATCGCCCATGCCTTCCGGCTCGCGAGCAAGGTCTGTGCAGCGCTCCGGGCGTCGTCGCTAAACCTGGGGTAGAGCGCAATAGCGGTCGTGCCGATCTTGGGCTCGTTGTACTGCTGGAGCGCGGTCAGCGTGGCCAGCCGCAGGTTGTCGTCGCGGGTCGATTGGAGCACCTCGAGGAGGACCGGCACCGAACGCGGCTGGTTGACCTGGCCGAAGATAGTCACGTACTGCAAGCGCTCGCTGCTGTCGGCCGAATCGTTCGCAACGACGGCGAGCGCCTTGGTAACCGCCTCCGGCTTGTTCTGGCGGAGACCGAGCGGCACGGAGTCGCCCCCGAACCGCGCCAGGGCCTCGGTCAGGTCTTCCGGCAGACCGCCGAGCGAACGCCCCTGATAAGCCTCCTCAAAGCCACGCACCAGCGCCTTCGCCGCGGCGGCGTCGGGGGCCTGCTTGAGCAGCCGGGCGCAGGTCGCCAGGTCCTTGCGCGTTCCCGCCTGGGCATATCGGCGCATCACGCGATGCAGCAAGTGGTCGCGGACCAGACTGTGCCGCCAGAGGGAGGGGACGTCAAAGAGTGCGGCGACCTTGTCGCGGTCCGAGTCGCACCAGCTCTCGATGGCCCACCAGAGGAGGAGGGGCTGGAAGATGTCGCCGGTGTCCTCGTCGCGGGTCAGGAGCGTCCGCACGATCGGCAGCCCCTCGGCGGCCGGCAAGCGACGCGCTGAGCAGGCGAGCTGCACACGTGCTTCGAGGTTCGTTTCCTTTTCGGCCATCGCGGCGAGACGCGCGGCGATGGTGGCCGAGACTTGCTTGGCGTCGCCGAGCAGGCGCACGGTCCAGAGGCGGACATAGGGATCGGCGTGTCCGAGAGTGTGAAGCGCTACGGCGTCGTTGAAGCCGCCGCTCAGGTTCACTCCCCAAAGTGCCTCGAGCGCATCTTGACCGGTCGACGCGTCGAGCCGCCTGAGCAGGAGCGGAATCGCCTCACGGTCCTTGCGGTCCCCCAGGACCCGAAGCGCCGCGGAGCGGTGCCAGCGGTTGGGATGGCTCAGGTGGTCGACCAGCTCCGCGGTCGTCAATCGCTCGAGGTCGAATGGCTTCGATGCGGCCAGCGCGGTTTCCTTGGACCGGAGCCGGTAGATCCGGCCGTTCGAGCGATCGACCATCCCCTCGTGGTGGCGGAGGTGGGCGATCTGGATCTCGTACATGTCGGAGACATATGCCGCGCCGTCGGGTCCGACGGTGATGTTAACCGGCCGGAACCAGGGGTCGGTGGAGGTGATCGGCTTGTCGATGTCCTTGGTCTGGTACGAGGAGCGATCGGGCAGGAGCGCGCTGGCGACGACGTGGCTTCCCAGCGGGTGGACGGCGAGCAAGTTGCCGCGATAGCGCTCGGGGAGGGCTGTGTCCTCATACCGGACGAACGCGTGCGTGAACCGAGGCACGGTCGGGTGCTTCATCGCCTGGAAGTAGCCGAACGTGTATGGGTTCGAGAGGGAGCCGTGCTTGCCGAACCCCTTCTGGTAATAGCCGCCCTGAACGTAATGGAACCCGCGCGTGTCGCCGCCGTTGTGTCCCGAGTAGACGCGCCCCTTGTTGTCGATCTCCAGGCCGAACGCGTTGCCGCCCCCTTCGGCGTAGATCTCGTACTTCCGGGTCTCGGGGTGGTAGCGCCAGATGAGCTGGCCGATCGAGTGGACGGGGGGCTCGTTGACGCCGTAGTGCTTCACGTGCCCGCTCACGGTGCTCCCCTGGCACGCGTACAGCCAGCCGTCAGGGCCCCACTGGAGGTTGTTTGCGCACGAGTGCGTGTCTTCGAGACCGAAGCCTTCGAGATGGACCTCTGGGTCGCCGTCCGGAACGTCGTCGTGGTTCTTGTCGGGGTAAAAGAGCAGGTAAGGGGGGTTGAGGACCCACACGCCCCCGCGGCCCTGGGCGAAGGACGTGGCGATGTTGAGGCCTTCGAGAAAGGTCTTGTGGCGGTCGAAGACGCCGTCGCCGTCGGTGTCCTCGTGGACCGTGATCTTGTCGCGCCCGGGGACGTGATGGGGCGGCGGCAGGGGAACCTTGTCGTACACCGCGCGCAGGAACTTGTCTTCGCTCAGGATCTTGAGTCCCGCGGGGAACGGGTACTGCAAGTACTGAGCGACCCACATCCGCCCGCGCTCGTCGAAGTTGGCGAAGATCGGCTGCGCCACGATCGGTTCGGCGAGCACCTGATCAAGACGGAGGTCATCGGGGACCTGAAGGGCCTTGAGCGCCTCGGCGGGCGCCTTCGCGGGCGGAGGGGGCGGAACGGGAGCCTTGACGTCAGCGCCTTGGGCCAAGGACAAGCCGGCGAGGGCGCCAGCGAGAATCGCGGCGGGCAGCTTCATGGGATGCACCTCAACGCTGGGTCATGCAGGCGGGCCGTGGGGCGGGTTCGGCGATCTGAAGCAAATTAACTCAAGGACTGCTCAGTTGATAGTGTCTACTGAACTCGCGGGGCTGTACCGTTGAGGTTAACGGACCGCGATGTTAAAAAATAGGTGAACGTGGGATAAACAATGTGGGCGGTACGGCCAGGTAACCGCAGGGCGGGCGGGAGCATGATGCGACAAGCGACGTTGCGGACGATCCTGCGAACGAGTTTCGCGTCGCTGACCTTCGTCGCGACGGGGGCGCTCGTCGCGGGCGAGGGCACCCCTCCAAGCGTGACAACGTTTGGACGCGACGTTCAGCCGATCCTAAAGGCCCATTGCTTAAAGTGCCATGGCGCGGAGGTGCGCAAGGGCGGACTCGACCTGCGCACGCCGGCGGCGGCGCTCAAGGGGGGTGACAACGGCCCGGCCGTGGTCGCGCGGTCCGCGGGGGAGAGCTTGATCCTCGAGCAAGTCGTGTCCGGGACGATGCCTCCAGGCAAGGCGCGCAAGCTGACCGAGGCCGAGATCGCGACGATCCGGTCCTGGATCGATCGAGGCGCACCTTCCGACGTGTCATCAGCGCCCACTGAAGAGGCGGTTGCTCCTCCGGCGCCGAGCTTCTGGGCATTCCGGCCTCCGAAGCGACCGACCGTCCCTGCGAACCGAGACAAGTCGCGCGTGCGCAATGCGGTCGACGCCTTTGTGCTCGCGAGGCTCGAAACGAAGGGGATCGGCTTTTCACCCGATGCCGACCGGACGACGCTAGCTCGGCGGGCCTATCTGAACCTCTGGGGCGTTCCGCCGTCGCCGGAGGAAGTCGACGCGTTCGTGGCCGATCCCGCGCCCGACGCCTACGAGCGCCTGATTGACCGGCTCCTGGCGTCGCCCCGCTATGGCGAGCGTTGGGGACGGCACTGGCTGGATGTCGCCGGGTACGCCGATTCGGAAGGCATCCTCGACGCCGATTATGTGCGAAGCGCGGCCTGGCGGTATCGCGACTACGTCATCCGCTCGCTGAACGCCGACAAGCCGTACGACCGGTTCCTGCAAGAACAAATTGCCGGGGACGAGCTGGTCGACTACTGGACCGCCTACCGTACGCGTGAGACGCTTCCGCCCGATGTCGTCGATGCGCTCGTGGCGACGGGCTTCCTGCGTTGTGCCTCCGACACGAGCCGCCCGGACTTCGTGAACATCAAGAATGCGCCCGGCTATTACTACCAGACGCTTGACGACACGCTGAAGATCGTCGCGTCCGCGACCCTGGGGCTGACGCTCCAGTGTGCCCGGTGCCACACCCACAAGTACGACCCGATCACGCAGGAAGAGTACTACCGGGTCCAGGCCGTCTTCATGGGCGCATACCGTCCCGGCCAGTGGGTGCCGCAAGTCGAGCGGCGGCTCTGGGAGGCGACGGAGGGCCAGGAAGCCGAGGCCAAGGCGCACAACGCCAAGGTTCAGGCCGCCGTTGATGCGCTTCGGCAGAAGGTGACGGCCGTCCAGAAGGAATACGGCGAGCGCCTTTTTCAGGAGCGGCTGGCCGCGTTGCCGGAGGTGATCCGGGAAGACGTCCGGGGGGCTTTTGCCACGGAGCCCGCGAAGCAGTCGGAGGTGCAGAAGTACCTCACCGGCAAGTTCCAGCCTGCGCTACGTCCCGCGGCGCCGATGCTGGCAGCGGAGCTGGCCAAGACGTATCCGGACTACAAAACCCGGGTGGCCTCCCTCGAGGGAGAGATTCGCGCTGAGGAAGCCCGTCGCCGTACGTTCCCGGAAATCAGGGCCCTTTACGACCTCCCCGGCGAGGTGAAAACGCCGATCCTGAAGCGGGGCGATTATCGCACGCCGGGGAATGCCGTTGCCCCCGGAGCGCTCGCGGCCCTCGGCACGCCGAGACCATTTGCCTGGACGCCCCCTGCGCCCCCCGCGCGGAGCAGCGGCCGGCGGCTCGCGTTCGCCTCCTGGCTGACGCAGCCGGATCATCCTCTCACGGCGCGCGTGCTGATCAATCGTCTCTGGCTGCTTCATTTCGGCGAGGGGCTCGTGGCGACGCCCGACAACTTCGGCACCACCGGTACGCCGCCGAGCCACCCGGAGCTGCTGGACTGGCTGGCGTGCGAGCTGGTCGCCCGCGGCTGGAGTCTGAAGGCGATGCACCGGCTGATCTTGACCTCGACGACCTACCGCCAGTCGAGCCGCATCGACCCCGCCACGCACGCGCGGGCGATCGAGACCGATCCCGAAGATCGCCTCCTCTGGCGCCAGCGGCTGCGGCGGCTGGAGGCCGAGCCGCTCCGCGACGCCATCGTGAGCGTCTCGGCGACGCTGAATTCCGGGATGTTCGGCCCACCCATTGCCGTGGAACGGACCGGCGAGGGGGAGGTCGTCACCCCGGCGGGAGCTGCGGGGGGCCGCCGCTCGCTCTATTACCTCGTCCGGCGCAGCCAGCCTCTGTCGTTCCTGCAAGCCCTTGACCAGCCCGTGATGGAAACCAATTGCACGAGGCGGTCGACCTCGACCGTCGCGTCGCAGGCACTCAACCTGTTGAACAGTGAATTCCTGGGCCGCCAGGCCGAGGCACTCGCCACGCGCGCCTTGCGCGACGAGCCTCGCGACCCGGCCCCCCGCGCGTTCCGGCTCGCGCTCAGCCGGAGCGCGACCAGCACGGAGTCCGCGCGTCTGCGTGAATTCGTCGACGCCCAGGCGGGCCGGCATGCGCGGGCCGGCGCCGGCGAACGGGCGCGTCCGCTTGCCATGGCCGATCTGTGCCAGATGCTGCTGAGTTCCAATGAATTTGCCTATGTCGACTGAGGCGCCTGTCTCGCCGCAGCCCGACGCTCTCGAGGGAACCCTTGTCATGGCCGATCCGACGACGTGGATGTGCGACCCGGCGCAATTCCGCCCGACCCGTCGTGAGGTCCTGTCGCGCCTCGGTGGCGGCTTCGGCGGTCTCGTCCTCGCCGCGCTCGTCGGTGAGTCGGCCGCGGCGGCCGGACCTGCCTCGCCTGCCGGCTTCGACGTGCGGCCACGGCCGCCGCACTTCCCCGCCAAGGCCCGCGCGGTGATCCAGCTCTTCATGCACGGTGGGCCCAGCCATGTCGATTTGCTCGACCCCAAGCCGATGCTCGCGAAGTACGACGGCAAGGAGCCCCCGGCGGAAGTCGCCGATGACGAGAAGCTGACCGGCAACCTGCTGAAGAGCCCCTACCAGTTCGGGCAGCACGGCCAATCGGGGCTGGAGCTTTCCGAAACCCTGCCGCAGATGGCCCGGCACGCCGACGAGATCGCGGTGATCCGCTCGATGTACACCGAGCACCGCAACCACGAGCAAGCGCTCTGGATGATGCACACCGGCCTGACGACCGCCGGCCGCCCCAGCCTGGGGGCGTGGGCCACGTATGGGCTCGGGACGGAAAACCAGGACTTGCCCGCGTTCGTCGTGCTGCCGGACCCGCGCGGGCTGCCGGTGGACGGCATCCGCAACTGGTCGAACGGCTGGATGCCGCCACTTTTCCAGGGCACTCCGTTCCGCGCGGAGGGGATTCCGGTGCTGAACCTGCGACCTAAGGTCGCCCGTGCCGCCGAGGTCGAGCGGGGCCGTCTCGAATTGCTCGCCGGCTTGAACGCCGAACACCGCACGCGACATCCCGGCGAGCTGGAGCTCGACGCGCGCATCGCCAGCTTCGAGCTGGCCGCGCGCATGCAGCTCTCAGCGACCGACGCGCTCGACATTGCGCGCGAGTCACCGCTGACGCATGCACTGTACGGGCTCGACAATCCGGTGACGCGCTCTTACGGCGCACGCTGTTTGATGGCGCGCCGGCTGGTCGAGCGCGGGGTGCGCTTCATCCAGATCTTCATGGCCGGCCAGCCCTGGGACACCCACTCGAACAATGCCGCCGGCACACGGCGGTGCTGTGAGGAGACCGACGGCCCCATCGCAGGCTTGTTAACCGACCTGAAGCAACGCGGGCTCCTGGACTCGACACTCGTGTTCTGGGGCGGTGAGTTCGGCCGGACCCCGGGCGCACAGAACAAGGACGGCCGCGACCACCATCCCTACGGCTTCAGTGTCTGGCTCGCCGGCGGCGGCATCCGCGGCGGCCAGGTCTATGGCGCTACCGACGACTTCGGCTACCGCGCGACGGTCGACCGTTGCAGCGTGGCCGACCTGCACCGCACGATGCTGCACGTGCTCGGGCTGGACTACCGGAGGCTGACTTTTGCCCGGCAAGGGCGCGACGAGCGACTAACCGACGTCCACGAGGCCAGGTTGCTCACGCCGCTCCTTGCATAATGAGCGTGTGATGGCGACTTCATGGTTTTCGCATCAGCGCCGGGTGCGGTCCTTTTGGCGGCGGAACAAGGTTGGGTCAGTCGGCCTTGATGAACGGCACGTAGGCGCGTTCACCGAAATACGTGTACCCAGCCCCTTCGCGTCGTGTTCCGGCGAGAAGGCCTTCGATGAAACCGTTCCTTTCGACCTGAACGGTGTGCAAGACCTTTCGTTCCGGGTTCTCGATCAGCAGGAACGTGATTCGCCCGCCCAGCGCTGAGGTGCGCTCGACGTCGCCCGTTTTGCTCTTCGTGAGGGGGAACACCCTCTGGAGGTCGGCAAGCATCGCGTGGCTGCGCCCCCACGTGCCTCCCGTTGCGCTGACGAACGGCTTGCCGTCGAGCAGGGCCACCGCGTCGTTGTAAGCCAACACGACGAGGTGGTGCGCGGGGGAACTCTTGAGCCACGCCGTGAGCTTATCCGTATGCCGGGCCGTGTCGTAGCCATAGTTCGCGTCGAGGAGCACAATCCGTTCGACCTGATCGGGAATGGACGGCACGTGATCGATATAGCCGAAGATCAAGCTGCCGCCGCCGCTGTGCCCGCTCAGGACGATCCCTGCGCGTGGTTCGCGGAGACGGTCCCGGACTGTGTCCACGATCGCCGCGATGCCGTCGTTACCGTGCTTCTTCCGCCACGCCGGCCAGCTCTTCAGGTCGTTCTCGACGTACGCCACGCTCAGCGCTCGCTCCGGCAGCTTGGCGCGGAGGAACCGGGTCTGGGCACCGATGTGTTGAATATCGAAGTGCCAGTCGTCACCGGCTGCAGTTGCCTTGCCGATTGTCTGCTCGATCGTGTTCCCGTTCGGCAGCGCGTAGAGCACGAGCAGCGCGGGCTTCATAGGGTCGACCTTGGGCCGGCTGATCACCACGCGCACACCTGCGTCGATGCGGAACTCTTCGGTCGTTTCGTCGTCGGCGGATTGGCTCGAGCTGGAAGGCTTGGCGCGCCGCGCGTCCTCGGTGGGGTAGCGCGTCTGACGCATCACCCCTTCATCGCTCAGCAACGGCGCGAGGCGCGGGTCGGCCAGCACGCTGTCGAATGATTTCGCCGCGCCATTGACAGTCATTTGTCGCCGCACGAGCCGGATGCCGTGGCTGTAGTCGACCCAGTTCGCGGCATGCCCTGTGTAAAGCGGCTGGATCGGTTTGCCGTTGGGTTGGTGCCAGCCGTAGATGACGACCTTGCCGGGGGTCGCGAATGCTTGGTTCGAAATGACGACGTCCTTCTTGTGCCCGGCGACGAGCGTGCCCAGCGGCCGCCCGCCACGCTGGGCGGCGATTCGCTCGTTGTGGCGGAGGAAGAGGGGAACGGTCGTCATGGCCGGCGAAGGCGGGAAAGGGGCGGGAGACAGTTTCAACCCAGCGCTGGTGTAGATCTGGTCGACCATCCGGGGCGTCGGCAGAGTGCAGCCGAGCCGGTCCGCGATCGCCTGCGCCGTGGAAGGGGTAAGGGGCGTGAGGAAGTAATCTTCGTCCGACCCGATTGCCAGGTAGTCCGCCGTCACGTCGTAGGTCGCCCGATTGGCTTCGTGGGAGACCGTCACCGGGACGAGCGTGCGCAAAAAGGGCGGTACGTTGCCCGCCAAGAACTCAGCCCGAACCTTTGCCTCACGATCCTTCAGCGAAAGCGCCGCGATCGAACTTGCGAACGCGGTCCCCGTCGGCGCGTTTGCCGGCCTGGGGGGAAGGTCGAGCGTCTGGGCGTGTGCGATCGCGCTAAGGCAAAGGACCAGAGCGACCGCGTGGGATGTGTTCATTTGACTCGTAGATGACGTGACGACACAAGATCGAGACTTGCCGAGATTCCCACGATTCGTCAATTCCCGGACGCCTTTCCTGCAGCGACCGAATCGGCCCATGGAATGTGGAATCCGCGCGCGTTCAGCCGGATGCGGTAAAGGCTCTTGTCGACGGTGATGTAGAGGACATTGCTCTCGGCGCCGAGGCCGAAGTCGCAGTTGCTCGGCATCCCGACGGGCTCGCGGACCCCGCGCTGCGCCGGGCCGGTCGGAATGTGCGCGAGCTCCTTGCCGGCGGCGTCGAGCACGAGCACGCCGGGGCGGGCCGGCCTGCGCGACGCGAGGTAGAGGTTGCCGTCGGTGTCGACGGTCATTCCGTCGCTCCCTTCCTCGTCGCCGAAGTCGACGAGGGTCTTCCGCGGCCCGGCGACCAAGCCATCCGCGCCGAGCGGGAAGGCGTAGACCTTCATCGCCCCCTTCTTCGGCGGCGGCGCCGAGGGGTCGATGCGGTCGGTGCCGTTGTTATGGTCGGCGACGTACAGCGTCTTTTGATCGGGGCTGAGCGCGATCCCGTTCGGCTTCTCGACGTCGTGCGTGACCTCGACGACCGTGCCGTCCTTGTCGATGCGGTAGACCGCGCGGTGCTCCAACTCGCGGGGCTCGGTGCCGAGATACCGCGGGTCGGAGAAATAGATGCGGCCCTTGAGATCGATGCACAGGTCGTTGGGCGCGTTGAACCGTTTGCCCTGGTAGCGGTCGGCCAGCGCGGTCCGTGTGCTGGTCTTCAGGTTCCAGCGCGAGACCTGCCGGCCACCGCCGTCTGACCCCTCGCAGGCGATCAAGGACCCGTCCGCATCGAACATGAGCCCGTTCGACTTGTGGCTGTCCGGGGCGAAGACCGTCGTCGACTTCGACTTCGGGTCGAAACGCATGATCATTCCCTTGTCCTGGCCGACCGGGATCTCGGAAAAATAAATGCTGCCGTCGGGGGCGACGGCGGCCCCCTCGGTCAGGCCGCCGGAGATCGGCGCGGTGCGGGTATAGAGCAACTCCAGCTTGGCCTCCGGCGGGACGATGGCACTCGCCTCGGACGCGCTTGCCCATTCAAGCGGCAAGAGACCGTTCAAGAGCAAGAAACCCAGGGCGAACGGGCGCATGGTATTTCCTTTCGTTCGTTCCAGCGCGGGAGTGGAAACGGATAGCCTGCACGGCTCGGCCGGACGCGACACTATCGGGTGGGAGCGGACCTCACAATCCCCTACCGGATCGGCCGCCGCCACGGGCGTTGTTCAGCGACCTTGCGGGATCTCGATCTCGTACCAGACCGTCTGAAATTGCGGGCCGATCGTGATGGTCGCCCGTCCCATTGTGCCCTTTACCACCAGGGGCGCACCCCGGAGTCCTCGGGTGTCGAGCGCCCACGCACGGACACCGTCGGGCGAGACCGGCAGGGTGATCGCGGCGGCCACGCCCTCGACGAGCGAAGGAGCATTGCCCCAATCTTGGCCGACCGTCGTCTTGTCCGCGTTCTTCCAGCGCATGCCGGTGTTCTCGGCCATGCCGGTCGCTGTCAGGAGCAGACGTCCCGGGGCCTTGAAGTCCGCCCCGTCCCGGGCGGTGACGGTCAGCACGGCCCAGCCCTGCCGCGTCGGGCCGGGCTCGATGCGCACGCCGCCGATCAGGAAGGGCGCGCCCGTGAACTCGCCGATCACCGCCTTCGAACGCGGGGTGTCGATCAGCACCGTCTTGCGGCCGTCGGGCAGTCCCCAGGTCCAATCGGCGGGCGCCGTGGCAGCCGTTTTCTCGCCCGAGGAGCGCAGGTCGAGCGCCACTCGTCGCTGCAATGCGTCCTGACGATCGACCCCAAACGCGTCGGCCCCGAGAAAAGATCCAGCGACACTCGCACGCTCGATCGCCGCGGCTGAGGCGACGGGAACGCACGTCTGTGCCGGGAAGGGACGCACGTCTCCGCGCAGGAACAGGGCCGTGGCCGCGGGGAGCGTGGCCATCTTCAACGGGTGCTGGTCGATGTCGAAGAAGCTGGTAATCCGCCGGGCGTCCCAGTCATCCTTTCGATGAGAATAGGCGAAGGCGAACACACCGTCCCAGTCCTGGAGCGCGGCGAAGGCCGCGATGAGCGGCAAGGTCTCCGCGCTGTAGGTATTGGGGGCGGAGTGATTGTACTCGGTGCAAAGGAAGGGCTTGCCCGCCACGCGGCCGATTGCCAGGCCGGGGAGCGTGCCGCCGTCGGGCCGGCCGGCCATCGGCACGTTTTGCACGGTCCAGTTTTCGGGATCCCAGCTTCGGCCGGGGAAGTGCGGATGCTGCCAGTAAGCGTGGGAATCGATCACGTCGAGCCGCGACTGGATCGTCGCCGGGCTCCAGTTCGTCTGCGTGCCGACCAGGAGGCTCTTCACCTTCAGGTCGTCCTTGAGGAACCGCGCCATGCCCGTCCAGTACCGCTCCTCGGTGTCGCAGAGGAACCGGACCCAGTCACGCCGGGCTTCGGGCGTACGGGACGCGTAATCGCGTTTCCGGAAGATCGCGACGTGCCCTGCCCGTTCGTTCTCGGCAAGTCCTGAGACGCCTCCCGGCTTGAGCGACATGGCGGAGACCCAGATGGGGCCGGTGCGCTCGCCGAGCTGGCTCAGGGTAAGACGGGCGTTGCCGTCCTCGACGTCCGGCTGGAACGTGAATTGAAACGGCTTCCAGTTCTGCGACAGACTGGCCTCGCCGAACCAGAGCACTTTCCACGGCGCGTGGTTTTGCATCGCGCTGACGAGGACCCGGCGAGGGCCGTCGCTCTTCGCCTGAAAACGGACCGTGAAGGGGGTGTCCCTGGCGAACGAGAGCTTCGGCTGGTTCAACTGGACGTGCCAGCCGACCCCGTCGACGCGCGCGACATCCACCCGCAGCGCGGGCGCTCCGCCCGGCGCATCGGGCGCGGTGCGGGCGCCGGCCTGGGCGTCACCGTGCTGCTCCAGGTTCCAACCGTCGAGACCGTGCGCGAAGTCCGGGTTGACGAGCAGCTCGTGCCCGAGGGGCTCGCTGCGCACGCCCCAAGCCTTCTTGAGCGCCGTGAAATCCGGGTGCCTGGCCGCCAGCCACTCATTCCACTGTCGCCCGAGCTCGTCGGCGTAAATGGCAGGCATCTCGTCGAAACCGCCGTCCCACCACTCGTGGAACAGCCCGTTCTCGTTATTGATCTCGACGAGAGCGACCGCCGGCTCGTCGGCGTAGCGAGTCTTTGTGTAGGGGTTCGTGTGCGTGAGGAGGGCGCGAGCGTACTCGCGCTGCCACTCGATCATCCGCGGGAAGAACTGGTCGACCCCTTTGTGGAACGACGGCATTCCCTCCCACGCCGGCAGGTCGGGGTAGGTCCGGCTGACGTGCAGGTTCAGGTCGGCGTAGATGCCGTGCTCCTTGAGCCGGGCGACGAGGAAGTCGAGACGGTCGAGCTGTTCGGTGTCGAGCGTACGGCCGTCGACGGCAAAGATACCGTTGGGCGTGACTTGCATGTCCATGTGGTGGAACCGGACGGCGTTCACGCCGAACTTCGCGAGTCGCGCGGCGATCTTCGTAGCGTCGCCGTGCCGCGGAAAATTCGCGCCGAAGCAGAGGTTAACGCCGAGCAACCGCAGCCGCTCGTTCCCGGTGAAGAGGTGCCCGTCCTTGACCACGACCGGACCGCGGCCGCCGGCCGGCCGGTCCAGCCAGCCCGAGACGTTCGTCACGCCGAGGCGATCATCGTCCCACGGGAGCACGAACGGGAACAGCGATGTTTCGCCTGGTTCGGCCCCCCGAGCAGCCGGCATACCACACAGGAGCCCGATCCCGACACCGAGGGCAAAGCACCGGCATTGGTGAAGGCGATTCAACAGGGAATCCTTGGCTTTCGTTGCGGCTTTCTCGTGCTCGGTGCGAGCGAACGAGCAAGAGCTCGCGAACACGCGGCGCGCCAACGGGAGGATCGATCGCCAGCGTTCTACCGTCATATCCGCTCCCCCAGATCGAACCGCGGGAAATCGAAAGGGATGGCGAATCTCACACCTCGATCAGGACGTCGCGCACGACGTCCGGGCGCTCGGGGTCGTGAACTTCAGTGTTGAAACCGATCAGGACCATGGGCCCTCGGCCCGTATTCTGAAACGCGTGCGCGATGCCCGGCGGGATGCGGAACCGATACGCCTGGCCGTCGACGAGGTGGAAGTCTCGTACCTCGTCTCCTTCGCGATAGCGAAAGAGCCCCGGGCCGAGCGCGACCGTGATCTCCGCGCCTCGCCGATGAAAATGGTTCCCGCGCACGCAGCCGGGCTCCGTGAACACAAGGTGCACGTTGCGCTGGGATGGCAGGGCGTCCGGCCCGACGGGCTCCAGCACGAGCCCGCGTGAGTCGGTCGAAAAGGTGACGGTCTCGATGACAACCTTGCGCTCCATGCCGCAGTTCTCCTGGGACCACGAGGCGTGGGTGGACGCGTTCTCAGCGCCGAACCCAGAGATACACGGGCGACTCATCGATTTCGAGCTCGATCTCTCGTTCGCCCACCGTCGCCCAGCGCACCGCTTCGAGCGCACCCGCGGCGAGCGGCATGCGCTCGGCTCGCTCGATCTTCCCCGGCGGTCGTTCGAGCCGGGTCTTCGCCTTTCGACCCTCGCCGGTGGGCGACCACGCGACCCAGATCGATCGAGCGGGGTCGGAGCGGTGGGCAAACTCTTCGACGACCTGCTCGCCCGGCTTCTTGACGACGGTGCGTCGCAGCCGATAGTCACCGAGCGCTTGGTACAAGTGGGCCATCGCGTGGAACGACGGCTTGGGCCGGTAATTGCGCGTCAAGCCCGACGACGCGTGCACGGAAGGCTTGTCGTCGTCGTTGAACCAGAACATGTACGTGCGATCGAGGTCGAGCTCGGCCAGCGTCAAGAAACCGCGTACGAGGTACTGGGCCTGCTGTTCGTCCGTGACGCCGACCCATTTCTTGAAGTCCCCCTCGGTCGCCTGGGGTTTCGTCGTTGCATCCCAGCCGAACTCGGTCAGCCAGACCTGCTTGTCCCGAGCATTCGCGTCGCGCCAGGCAAGGACCTCGCGGACCTTTGTCAGGAAGTCGAGCCGCGGGTCCTCGGGAAAGCTGCGCTTCCAGGTCGGGTAAGGTTCGAGCTCGGGGTAGGAGTGGACGCTGATGACGTCGTACAGGGCGTCGAGCCCTTTTACGGTCGCCACGTCCTTGTGATACGCCCCGCTCGGCCGCGCGAAGACGGCGCACGACGAGACGAGCAGCTTCGGGTCGCCCCGGCGCATCCCCCTCGCGGCGCTTTCGAACAGGGCCCGGTAGGAGACATCATCGTACTTCCCCGGCTCGTTGCCGATCTCGACGGCTTCCGCCAGCTTCCGGTCGCCGGACGGTCCGAGGGAGCGGGCGAGCTCGAAGCCGTACGCCTCGGCGTCCCTGCGCAGGTCGCGCCAGGCCGGGGGCAATGTGTCGTCGAACATCAGGCAGACGTCCACCGCGTAGCCGGCGGCCTTCCAGGCTCCGTAGAGCTCCTGCCAGTTCACCCCGTTGCGCGCGAGCGGGAAGCGCGGATGGTAGTCGGACTGGTTCCCCACATCCCAGCCAAAACCATGGTAGTCGCGGACCAGGCGCGTGACCGGCTTGTACAACTCGGGCTTGAACTGCACCGTGTGGACGTTGATCCCCATGAAGTCGCGCATGAGCGGCTTATCCCGCGTCCGCTCCGGCCCGGCAAGGGCGAACGACACAGGCGACAGGGCAAGGACGAGGAGGAATACCACGTGAGAACGATTCATGTCCAACGTCGCCGATGTGGGTGTGAGTCCTCGTGGCAATGCCGCCTCCGGCCGAGCGACAAGCGACGAGGCGAGCAGCACCAACGCTCATGACGAACTCAGTCCGCCGACTCTACCCTTCCCCGGCCCGCCGGTCCATTGGGTTGACGACCAGGCCTTGAACTCCGGACCGCGTCGCGCGGGCAAGTCGCGCGGCGGACCGATAAGGTATTGTGGTTGGCATTCGTTCATCAGGGAATTGCCGGAAGAGACGCAGGAATATTGCCGTCTCTCTATGAGCGATTTGACGCCACTTGCAAAAGATCGGCGATTAATCTATTCTATCCTTAAGTGCCCACTCACGATTGGGTGGCACAAAGTGCCAAAGTGTGGCCCCACTCTGCAACATCGCGGAGGAGGGGTCTTTTTCGTGCGCCTCGCCTGCTTGCGAGACGTGTGCCACGTGGCCAAGACGTTGTGGCGCGATGGCCGAAACCAAGCGTTAGGAGCCCAACGATGCACCATAACGTGATGACGCCGATCAACAGTCGTCCCCCCGCTTCTGTGGACGCGGCTGCCGAGTTGGGCCGTGCGATCGAGCGCTACAAGCGAGAGAGCGGTCGGATGTTCCCGACATGGAGCGAGGTCTTGGAGGTCGTGCGCGCACTCGGTTATGAGAAGCGCGGGGCCGACTTTTGCGTATCGCGGTTTCGTCCCGCCGCTTTCGGGAGCAGTCAACATTGACAGATTGGCTCTGAGCAAAGGAGTTTACCATGAATCCCCTCGAACGCGGCGTTGACCTGTCCCAGCCTGCGGGGAACTCGTCATGCCCGCGAGAGGGCCGCCGGCGAGAGCCTCGGTTCGTACCTGGAGAGGCGAACGCCTATGTTGGCTGGTGGGAGGGCGAGACGTTCCGGGCCGAACTGTGTACTCTCCGGAACTTCTCAACCGGCGGTGCCGCACTGGAACTTGCGGCCTCGATCGACCCCGGGGAAACGGTGTGTTTCTGTGTCGTCGGCCGCGGACCTGTGAACTGGACGCCGGCTCGGGTGGTAGGCCGGGAAGGGCAGGTGGCGAGGATCGAGTTCGCTGGGCCGTTTCCCTATGAGTTGTTTGAGCTGCTCGTCTGATCGGGACGCCGTCACGGTCGAGGATTGCCCTTGGCCCGCGGCGAGAGCGATGACGGAAATGAAAAATCCCGGCTTTCACCGGGGATTTCGCTTCAGTATGCCCGGCAGGACTTGAACCTGCAACCTTTAGCTCCGGAGGCTTGGCGGGTTCTGAAACTCTGTCCATCTAGCCGAATTACTAGTTTCGTAAGTTGGCTGCTACAAAGCAACTTACGACATGTGTCTTGGCTTATACGATTGCGGTAAAGGGTCGGAATGGGTGTCGAACGCCTGTGATTCGCGGGTAAAGGGTACGGTAAGAGGTACGCAGCTCCGAGGGCCGATAAGAATCGCTTCACCGGCGTTCGCAAGCAGATCGGCTAATATCCTACCCAGACCACCAGGCCATCTCCGGGCCAGCACGCCCGAGACGGCCTCTATCCGCCCCGTAGACGAGCCGCCGCGTCGACTGGGCAGAATCCTCCACCTCTCACCAGCAATCGCTCTAGAGGCCAATCACGGCCGTTCTGTGGGTTCGTGCACGGACCGCCCTTCATCGTGTCCGGAAGCACACCAATTGTGCGGGTGCATGCTCTCGCTTGCAAGAGACGCTAAACTTTGCGTAACCTCGTGCCTGGTATTACACACTCGCACACGTCACCGCTCGATCATTGGACCCCAGAGCACCTATTCCCGCGTATGGTAGACGACCTGCGCGAAGTCGCGCCGCACGTCGAGAACCCCGATGCTGTTTCAACGACCCGACGGCCGAGGTGTCCTCCTTCGCGGTGCCCCCGCGCCTTCTGAGTCGACCTCTCCTCTCTGCATTGCCAAGTCAACGATGCTATTTGCGAGGGGCGAAACCTTCGAGCGGTACAGATCTATCGGATTCTCGATTGAGCAGATCAGCGAAATCTTCAACATCGGGACTTCGACCATCTATGCGGACCTCAAGCGCCTGACCGACGAGCGAGCGCGACGGGCGGCCGAGGGACATGACCCTCTACCGTTGTTCGGAACCTGAATACTCGGCCCGCCCAGTTCCAACCCGAAACAATTCGTGCAGCCCGCCGTCCCTCGATGTTGAGGAACGTGCGAGGCCGATGTGCGTCCTTGGTCCGCGCGGGCCACACCCACGACCGGTGAACGAAGCTGGCCGACGCAGTCGCCAGCGCACATGACCGGCGTCGAGGAGGCCCCCGGACCGGGACGCCCCAAGGGAGGCCGACGTGAGAAGCCGCTTTGGCTACTGGTTCAACCAGCTTGGGGGCGCGTACCTCATCCTCTGCCTTGCCGCCGCCGCCCTAATGTTCGCGATGTCCCTTCTCAACTTCGGAGACTGACCGCGTGCACATCGCCCCGCCGATGCCGCCGGATGCGAACCCCCACTGGGCACACTGGGCGATCGGCAAGTCTGGCGTGCTCAAGCTCTGGGAAGTCATGGCCACCGATCAGTTTTGGAAGGGGGCTGTGACGGCGGCCGTCCTGCTCCTGGTCTGTAACGCCGTCGCCGAAAAGGTCAGGAGCCACCGCGAATCATGAAACGCTTGTTTTTATGTGTGCTCTTCCTCACCAGCCCCGCCCTCGCTCAGAAGCCCGACTACCGCGGCGAAGTCAAAACGCACTCGACCTCACGCAAGGGCGTGAAGGCCGTTCCGATCCCACCGAAGTATCACGTCCAAAATGAAGGTGGCTCCGACGGCGCCGGCCTCTGTGTGATTTCCTCCCTCATTCAGAACGGCCAGTACCAGGGCGTGCCCGCGACCCGGGGCGGCAAGAACTCGCCGCTCTGGCGCTACGCGAAAGCCCGGCCCGGAGGCTACGGCCCCGACAAGCTCCGGGCGGCAGTCGATGCAGTCGCACCCAAAGAGGGGTTTGCGAGCTACGTCGGCACCAACACGGCCGTCCTCGAAAAGATCACCGTCGATCGCAAGACGCCCGTCGGCGCGACGATGAACACGGGCGGGTTGTATAACTACGCCCCGATCCATCACATGATTTCGCTCTTGCACTTCTCGCGAAAGGACGGAACCGCCTGCGTAATGGACAACAACGACCAAATCACTCGCGACGAACGCGGCAAACTCCGAGCCGTCTACCGATGGATGCCGGCCAATGAGTTCGCCCGACGGTGGATCGACGGGGGCATCGGCTGGGCCTGGGTCTGGACCCGGCACGCTCGCAAGGCCGTCGAGGACTCGGCCGAGGTCGCCGGCGCCGCACTCGCCATCGCAGTCGCGTTCGCAATTCTGGTCGTCACCAGGTCACACCGTAACGCACACGCCGAACCCGAAACGTTCTCGATTGAGGAGCTTTGACGATGTTGAAGGTGGCCATTCTGCTCGCGCTAACCGCGGCACTCCCGCACCCGACGAACCCGCCGAACCCCTACACGGCCAACGGTGCCCCGCACTATGCCGTGCCAGGCGGACCGGCCCGGGGCCTCCTCACTGCCGACCCGTTCGGCGACGGCAGCCGGGTGACTATGCTCGGCTGGTACGACGCGCAGGGCGTTGTCCGGTTCTACGAGGCCGAGAATCCGCAGCTCTACAACGCTCCGCAGCATCGGCCGCAGTACGCCCTCGGCGTCACGATGGACCCCGACGGCGCGCTCAACAGCGGGCTCGCGATCGGAGGGTTGAAACCGACCATGGGTGAGTCGATGTCGGGCAACAACGACGTCGCCGGCGACGTGTTCAGGGAAGCCACGAAAGACGAGATGGATCGCCGCAAGTGTAATCCCGACGAACCGTGCGGGCCGGACGACGACGAACCGAGCGATGGCACCATCAAGTTGACCGCCGACCAGGTGGCCCTTTGCGTGTTCGTCGTACCCGCCTTCCTGCTCGTGTTTGGGCTGATTCTCCGCAGGCGTTGAGCCGCCGACCCGGCTCAGACTCATCCACCAACCCCAAGAGATCAGGCCCCGACCCATGACCCTGAACACCGTACTTTTGATACTCGCCGTGGTCGCGATCGTAGGCGCGATCTTCTACGCGAGCTCAACGCCCAAGACCGGAGCGCCGAAGGTCGAGCGCATCCCTGCCAACCAAAGGGAGCGGTTTGTGTCGCTTGAAACGCTTATCGAGGATCACCTGGACCTCGAAGACGAGCGGGTTGAAATGCGACGGCAATCCGCCATCCGGGCCGCCAAGAAAGCCAGGGCACGCGAGGCCGCGAAGCGACTCGCCGGCGACCCCGAGGGCGACGGACCCGCAAGCCCAAAATGACCCGGCCGAAGCGTAAGAGCTTCGGCGGGATCGCCTTCATTTACGAATGGACACCCGAGGAGTCGGACACTTGAGCGATCAGACGCAGACCACGGACGCCCCGGCCACCCCGCCCGCGGAACCCGCAACCACGACGGTTACGAATTCGGACCCGACGCCCCCGCCGGCCGACACCTCGAGCGCGCCGTCCTCGGCCCCGAGCAAGCGGTTCGAATGGGGCCCCGAGTTCGCAGGCGATTACGAGACGCACGAGTCGGACCCGCCCAACGGCCGGCCCGACGTGGAGCTCAGTCTCATTCCGCCGGACGACGCGGCGAAGAAGACGGGCGAGATCCACCTCGACCTTCCCGCGCACAACCCCGCCGAGCACAACGCGCCCGAGCGCGTGTACCTGATCTGCTACCCGCCCGGCGCCGCGGTTCACACCAACCCGGCCGACGCCGTTGCGTCGAATCAGCCGCAATCGTTCGTCGACGTGCCTCCGTCCCCGGGTGGCGCGGAGATCGTTCTTCCCAGGCCCCAGGGCGTGCGCAAGCACGTCAAGCATCAGGCGCGCGTGATTCTTCAGTTCCCCGAGTGAGGCTCACGACCGTCAACGTCGTGGACCACACCGAACCATTTGAACGGAGACCAGAGTCTTGAAAGTCGCAATCAACTGCGTGTGCACGTTGACGGAACCGGACCCGCATAACTCGCGGTTGCTCCGGTGCACCTTCGTTGCGCACGCCAACAAGTCGGAGGCCCGGACCGCCACGCTGTTCGCCAGCTTCGCGGGGAGCGTGGCTCAGGACCTGAAGGTTGGTTCGCTGGCCACGTTGACCATCGAGAGCCCCGACAGCCCAGCGGAGCCGATGACGCTGCCGGCCGCAACCACCACGGCGCCGACCAACACGGACCCGGCTGCGAAGAGTTAACCAACGTGCTCACACTTCCACCGCCGACACGAGATTCAGCAGGGGGTCAGGGGGCCGGAGCGCCAGTCCCCGACCTCTCGCGTGAAGACCTCCGCATGGTGGGGCAGGCGATCCGCGGACGCTGGCCGATCCGGACCGAGGCACGGCAGATGATCGTCGACACGTTGACGGTGATTGCCGCGAACCCCGGCGAGTTCGGGAGCCGAGAGGCCACCGCGGCCGCGCGGGCGTTGATGTACGCCGATCGACTGAACCAGGAAGACGAGAAGCGGGAACGTAAGCAGCCGCTGGCAATCCAAGACGAGACCGGCAAGACGCGGTTCGACTTCTCGCAACTCACGGACGAAGAGCTGGACGCCTACCTTGAGGGACGCTGATGGAAGCCAAGGAACCAGTGTCAGCGACGGGTTGGATCGACGAACGCGGCAACCCCGTGGTGCCGACCCCCGAGCAGCTCAACCTACAAATCGACGCCATCACCCGACGCATCCTCAAGGAATGGGAGTCGAAGCGCGCGGAGTGCATGGCTGGCCTCGATCGCATCGCCCAACACCCGGTCGAAGGGTTAAACCTCAACGCGGACGGAACGCCGTGGCGCCGGCCTCGACCCGACGGCATCCCCCCGGAGCTCGCCGACGAGTTCCGTACGACCTTCCTGGGCGGTGGCGTTACGCAGCTCGCAAGCGTTGCCAAGCTCAAGGCTCAGTTCGCACTGAAACAG